>JBDLJY010000422.1:0-5120 GCA_039714115.1 Pseudomonadota bacterium
CGCTACTTCATAGCGCAAGACAAAATCTTTATTGGGTAGCGTATCAGCCCGGTGAAGCTGGATATGTTTTTCATGTCGATTAATAGTTTGAGTGTCAATAATAAATACATTTAGCTTTGTAACAAGCTTTTTTCTCGTTCCCAACCGGAGGTTGGGAATGCCTGCTGCTTTGCGGAGCAAAAGCGTGTTAATTGTAAGCAAGCTCCGGGTGCGTCCCACGCACACTCCTAATCGAAACCTGATTTTTTTTTCTCGTTCCCACGCGGAGCGCACTCTCTTATACACAAGTCAAATTGTCATTTCGGTTTCGGTTTCGACGTAAGGATAAATCTTGAGAAAGCTTGATAAATCTTATTGATGCTAAAGATTTATCAAGCTCTCTCGTCGAAACCGAAATGACAGAACTAAAAATTATATATCTATATAATCAAATACTTAAATAATTATGTCTAAGAGAATGCGCTCAGCGTGGGAATGCCTGCCTCTTTGCTCCGCAAAGAATTTTGAGATATTATATTTAAGCGTCAAGAGAAATCCTATTTTTTGAAAAAATAGGATTTCTATTTACTAATACACCTATAAAAAAATGTTTAAATCAATTAAACAACCAATTGGCCAACAAATTGTTGCCCAATTAACCAAAATTCCTTGGGGACACAATATTGTCATCATTTCTAAGTGTAAAAACCCAAATGAAGCTTTCTTCTATATTCAGAAAACCATTCAAAATAACTGGTCAAGAGCAGTGCCATCTGGCGACGCTTTGATGCGGTGATTTATTATGAATTACCCGATGAAGCGACTCGTCAATATCTCTTTGAACGCTACTTGCGACCGATAAAACGTGATAAAAAAATCGATCTCAGTCAAGCCGCAAAGGATAGTCAGGGTTTGTCGCCTGCGGATATAAAAATGATCACAACTGAGGCGATGAAAACCGCCATTATTGATACTAGGAACACTTTGACTATGGATGATTTGGAGAGAGCGATTGAGCAATTTATCTGCTGTGAAAAGGTAAAGCAACACGGATTGGAGGCTGAATAATGGAAAAAAAACTCCAACATCTAAGAGGAAAACAATATCATCATTTACCAGACAGATGACGGACAAACACAGGTTGAAGTACGTTTTGACCATGACTGGTTCTGGCTATCGCAAGCTCAGATGGCGGAGCTGTTTGATAAGGATAGTGATACCATCGGTTTACACCTGAAAAACATTTATAAATCTGGCGAATTAGACGAAAATTCAACTACCGAGCAATCTTGGGTTATTAACCCAAGGAGTGCCAGTCAGTTATAGCCTAACGGGCTTCTAGTGATCTCCGATGGTTTGGAAGCCAAGGCAGGCGCCTTGTCAGCAGGATTTACTCGCAAAGGCGAGCATTGGCAGATCGGATGATAAACTAAAAATGGTGATTGTGCGCGACATGTCAATGCCATTATGATAAACCGAAAATAGCCCGCAGAGGTGTAGGCGATTTATCTGACACGATATGGCATCGCCTCCGAGATGGGTTTAGGGTTGGCTAAAATAAGTGCAAAGCGTTGCTTGGAACGAAAAACGGCGCACTAGCCAAATTGAATTCTACCTTCTAAATCGTTACGCGAATCGGCATTTATTAATGCTTCTTCTTTGCTGATTTTGCCCTCTTTATATAAATAATAAAGGGCATCATCAAAAGTTTGCATTCCTTTTGCGCCGCTCCCTTTCATGGCTTCTTTAATCTCATTGAGTTTGCCTTTGAGGATCAGGTTGGCAATATTCGGCGTATTGATCATAATCTCAATCGCGGCACAACGTTTTCCCCGTACATCAGGTATGAGGCGTTGTGATACAATGGCACGCATATTGACTGACATTTCCATAAAAAGTGATTTATGTTTGTCAGTCGGAAATAAATTCACAATGCGATCCAGGGCTTGGTTTGCATTGTTGGCATGCAGTGTGGAAATACATAAGTGCCCAGTATTCGCTAATTCTAAAGCGGCTTGCATGGTTTCCATGGTGCGAATTTCTCCGATCAAAATTACATCGGGGGCTTCGCGCAATGAGGCTTTGATTGCTGTTGCGTATGAGGCGGTATCAACTCCGACTTCACGTTGATTAACGATGGACATTTTGTTGGGATGAGAAAATTCAACGGGATCTTCAATGGTTAAAATATGTCCAGGTGAGTTTGTATTGCGGTGATCTATCAGTGCCGCTAAAGTTGTTGATTTGCCTGAGCCTGTTCCACCCACCATCAGTAGTAGTCCGCGTTTGGACATGATCAGTTCTGGTAAAATATCAGGCAGTCCCAAATCTTTAGCGGTGGGAATTTCTGAGGGAATGAGACGCATGACTAAGCCAATTGTCTTGCGCTGGAAAAAGGCATTTCCACGAAAACGCGCACTACCGTCAGGCAATTCGATGGCAAAATCTAAATCTTTGGTTTTTTCAAACTGGGCAATTTGTTCTTCAGTTAGAATGGAAAGGACAAATTTTTTTGTGAGTTCGGGCGTTGCAATAAATGAACTCAAGGATTTCGCTGAGCCGTATATTTTGGCTTTTATTGGGGAATTGGCGGTGACAAAGAGATCGGAGCCGTCGTGTTCGATGACGAGTTTTAAGTAGTCTAACAAAATCATGCTATCCAACAAGCTGATCTCTTTTGTTTCTTCTTTGGGTTTCTTTTCATGGGCTCTCTCAGAAGCGACTTGGATAATAATGCCAAGCTCATTTTGTTTGACAGAGACGTTGACTTGAAATTTGCCATAGCTGTTGCTGTGGACGAAATCCAAGGTTTTGTCTTTGAGCAGTTGTTTTTTTTGCTCGTCAGACATAAGCCTTAAAGCGCAGGCTTTAGCCATTTCTGTGGTAACTGCATTTTTTCCGACGGGGATTTTTTTGCCAGATATTTTTATCGTCACTGGCGAGCCGACGGCTACAAATAAATCAGTGCCGTTTTTTTCTGTCATTAATTTTAAGTAGGGTGATAAGTCCATAAGTTTGTTAGTTGTCAATAAATGTTGATAGATTGGCGGAATAAACGGAAAAAAACTTTTGCCTAAAATCCAGGCGCACCTTGCATGATTATAACCTATTTTTCCAATAGCGGATTAGTATTACGCACAGCAAGGTATTTTCCTCCGACACGCTCAACTAATAGAGCAACATCGACGCGCATACGGTCTTTGGTGATTAGGGCTTGAGCTTTAGCCCGCGCCACTTGTAGGCGGTTGGTATTCTGTGCCGGATGGGGTTGCAAACCCCGTCCTGCACAAGAATTTGCCAAATACATGTGTGATGCCCTGCACAATGCCACTTATCTCGGCTTTACCGGCACACCGATTGAAGGCAGCTAAAATACAAAAAAAAAATCCTATTTCTTTAAGAAATAGGATTTTTCTTGAGAGCGCGTACTCATAACGAATTTGTGCATTGACATTAGGAGTCCAAACTTTAGTTTGGGCATCTTTTTTTCTTGCAGGCTTTCCGAAAATGAGATTTTCTGCAATAATTCCATTACCGAATAAGACTTAAATGGTATATGTTACTTTCCTATTACCATCTACCGAAATTAATCCATGTTTTTTCAAAATCTCCACACAGTACGCCGTTTTCGTTGTATCAAGCGATCTGGTTATTGACTGAAGGTAGTTGGTGAGTCTATCAACCCGCTTTGGACGTTGTGCTTTGTTAAGCTTCTTAAGTTTTTTTAAAATCGGCTGAACATCAATTGGAAGTTTTGCATTTGGCACGATATTTGCTTTTGGCACGATATTTGCTTTTGGCACGGCTTTCTTCAAACTACCCGTTGTTGTAAATCTCTGGCAAGTTCTACCCTCTTTCTGAATGAATTGAATTAACTTATCCCAACCGGTATCTTTGCTGAAGACCGCAAACTCAACATGATTACCAGCATTGACTTGACATTTACCCAAGTAATAGATCAAATGGAAATCTAAGTTGTTTTTGCCAACTCCTTCTATTTTTATCACTTCCACCGTCGTTCGTTTGGTTAAGTCGATATTAACTTTCTTTTGTTGAGAGCCCAAAAAAACAAAAATACGCGCATAGTCTTTTCCAATGACGTGTTCTAAAGCACCGGGTAAGTTCTCAAAATCAATAAAACACCAAGTTTCTTTTTTCATAACGTTAACTTCCAAAAAATTCACGCAATGGTATCCCCATCTTTGGGGCATGAGGTATAGCACCGGGCAAAAACGTCAAAAATTATACTGGTGCTTTTGATTAGGCTAGTTTTTCGGCCCGCCAAGAGCCTACTATTTATAAGTATAGTATATAAAACTCAATGGCGCCTTTTGCAAAACTCCCCAACTAAATCACTCAAGTTTTTTTTTCGGTTAAACTCAGCTTTTAAATCTGGTGTATGGATTGATGGTGCGTAGGACGCACCCGTTAGGCCAATGCCATTAAGTTAAGCCCAAAGACGTTCTTTTGTAGTCAGGGCTGGTGGGCAACAAAAACACGTTGCCCACCCTACAATACTGATTGATTTTATTGGAGAGAAGACGTAAAAATCGGATTTTTAACGGAGCAGCTACGTCAAAAAAATCCGATTTTTTCAAAAAATCGGATTTTTAACGGAGCATCGGAGTTAAAAAAAAACCAGAATCTGTTCTTAAAATATTTTTTTTTATTTTTAAATCAATCATTTATCCTTAACTTAATGGCATTGGAGCTGGCGTGGGCTGAGCGAGTATAACAATTTTAGAGCCTTAAAATGCGGGGGCCCCCGTTTTCATTGACTTCGGTTTTAAAGAGCCCATGAAAAACGGAGCGAGTCTTATACGAAAATCTTGCGATAACTTCAGACGGGGAAGCCTTATTTCAACCTTCCGTATTATGTTTTAGGAGTGTGCAGGCTAAAGCTCAATGCCATTAAGTACAGCAAGCTACGGGTCAATGCTTCGTAGGGGCAATCCCTTGTGGTTGCCCTACGAAAAATCACGGCAGAA
This sequence comes from Pseudomonadota bacterium, assembly GCA_039714115.1. Classification (GTDB taxonomy): domain Bacteria; phylum Pseudomonadota; class Gammaproteobacteria; order Beggiatoales; family Beggiatoaceae; genus Thiomargarita. The sequence goes on from JBDLJY010000422.1 coordinate 4,968, forward strand.
GGTAGGGGCAATCCTTTATGGTTGCCCTTAACTTAATGGCATTGAAGCTACGGGCCAATGCCATTAAGTTAAGCCACCAAATAAGACCTGCCAGGTATCCAAAACATGGCAGGTCGTTGTAAATTAAAGGAAAAATTAACCTGACAGGTTTTT
>JBDLJY010000423.1:0-5117 GCA_039714115.1 Pseudomonadota bacterium
ATTGCAACCTGCTCCACAACGTTTAATAAAAAAAAACACTTGACCTGCTAAAAATGAACTGATAAAATGCGTCGCCAAAAATCCACTTACTTAATTCTGGAGGCGTAAAATGTCAGAAAAAATATTTGCCATAGACGAAGTCTTAACCGAAGAATACCAACGAAATTTTAATAAGCCAGATGTCATTGGTTATTATAAAAATCCCTACGAGCTAGAGCCAAAGAAAAAAACCTATTACTTATACTCGGAAACCGGAGAATTAACACTCTTAGGTAATTCTTTGAAAGCTGTTGATAAACGCCTTCAAGACATATACTACGCAGCTCAACTTGACTTTTGGGAGCCGACTGCACCTATCGTAGCGGAGCAAAAAACAAAACGTAAGACGGCTAAAACGACCCCAAAAAGACTAGCCTTAATAGAACAAGTAAGCAAAATGAAAACATGGGGGCGTGGCGTTATTGCAAAAATAGCAGCTAATTTAGGGCGGAAGGTAGGTGCAATCAGACAGATGTTATCAGTTTTAACTAAAAATGGTTTATTGGTTCGCGTGCGGCGTGGGCAATATTCTGTAGCTTAATTGAACCCGATGGGCAAGTCTATCTGAATTATGAAATCCAAGGCGTATCCCGTTATGCGGATGTTAAGCCAACAACGGTTCACCAAAATATTAGTGAAAAGTGGCTCCGCTCATTGGATGGAAAAAAAGGCTTAGTTTTAGAGATTTATGGCAAGGAAGTTCATAAAAAACATGGCTTGAGGTTTGGAATTAAGTAACAGAGCTGAGCGCAACGAAGTCGGATCGTAGAGAACTTGGAGTGACGATCAACCCACCAAACGTGTTGAAAATGGTACAATAGAAAGGATGGGACGCCGGCGCGTGGGAACGATAAATTATATCATTTATTTTCCCTAAATGACTCAAGCAATGCCAAAATCGGTTCATCCTCAAACTGTTTAGTATGTTCACGTAATTTCTGAGCGAAGGGTGCGTATTTGATGTCTATTTTTTCTAGTTGTTGCGCTTTCTCTTGGACACGTTCTAAGTAACCAAACATCGTCAGTTCATACAAAACTTCCAAATCGGCAGGCGGCGGTGGGATGAGTTTGGACGTGATGGTTTCCTCCGTAACCGTTGGACGTTCCCCTTGATAGCCCGTGATTTGTTGAGTTTCTATAGATTGTTCAAGAGGGGCTTCTTTGAGTAGCGGTAAATTAATTTCAAACCAAAAGTTTGAGCCGCTGCCAAGCACACTTGAAACGTTTAACTCTCCGCCCATGAGTTCAACCAATTGGCGAGTAATGGACAAGCCTAAGCCGGTACCTTGCAGACGTTTTTTCTCATCACAGACTTGTTCAAAAGCTTGGAAGATTTGTTGTGTTTGTTCAGGACTCATGCCAACGCCGGTATCTTGAATTTCAAATCGGATAGTCACCCACTTTTTATTAATAGCTTTAGTTTTGACCCTTAATGTGACTTTTCCGTCATCTGTAAACTTAACCGCATTGCCTAACAGATTGAGCAAAATTTGCATGAGGCGTTTTTCATCAGCTTCAACGGCAACGGGTAAATCTTGAGGACCCTCAAAGAGAAATGGAATTTCCTTTTGTTGCGCCGCTATTTGGATAATATCCACCACTCCGTCAAGTAACAGAGGTAGATTGGTGGGTGTGGAAAACAGTTCCAATTTCCCCGCTTCGACTTTGGCTAAGTCTAAAATATCATTGATGAGGGTGAGTAAATGATGACCACTTTTGAAGATAATATTTAAGCCATCTATTTGGTTGCTTGTTAAATCTTGGCCTCGTTTGAGAATTTGTGCATAGCCTAAAATACCATTGAGCGGAGTACGCAATTCGTGGCTCATATTGGCCAAAAAAGTACTTTTGGCTTGGTTGGCAACTTCGGCTTTTTCTTTGGCTATTTGCAACTCGTTTTCTGCTTGTTTACGTGCCGTGATGTCTTGAAGCGTGGCAACAATACAGTCAATTGCTCCATAACGTGCCGTGACAGATAAAAAGACGTGAATAATTGTACCCTCTTTGTGAATAAAACGTTTATCCATTGTATAGCTGTCAATCTCACCCGCCAAAAGCTGTTCAAATTGAGCAACATCGGCGGCTAAATCATCAGGATAACTCAATTCAGCCCAAGATATTTTTTTCAATTCTTCCAGTGAGTAACCTAACATATCACATACACACTTATTGGCATAAATCCAGCCTCTTTCCAATGAAGTAATAGCAAAACCCATTAAGGCTGATTCAAAATAGCCCCTAAATTGTTCTTCACTCTTTTGAAGTTCTTCAAGAGAAAGGAAGAGTCCTAAACTCTCACTCATGTGTTGTCCGAAATCGCGGAAAAGATTGATTTCGTTTTCTGTCCATACCCTTGCATAAGAACACTGATGCAATTCAAACAGCCACGGTTTGCCAATTTTTGGATGGATGGCTAGACATAGCCGGGATTGAACTGAAAACGGTTCGGCAATCATTGAGGGTACTTTGTGTTCATAGTTGGGCCCGAAGGCAATGGGATCCGTTGCAGATAAGGTGTCTCTCATAGCTTCAGATATTTCAGTGTCTATCGAAATCTCTGTATTTAAAATGTTAGCACCGGGGTATTCTGGCGTTGTTCTTTCTATTGGCACATGACAACTGGGTGCATTCGGGTCACAGGGGTATAGGAGCCAAGCTCGATCACAGTTGAACACTGATAATGTCACCTTCATAGCATTATCCATCATTTTAGCCAGATTCTGTGTTTCATTGATGGCTTTCCCCAGAGTAGCTAAACTCTCCATATGGTAAATATGGTCTTGCAATTGTGCATTTTTGGCGGATAGTTGTTTTTGCAAATTGCGGTTAGTCAAGTGTTTGTTGATACGCGCAACGACTTCCGCTGTTTGGAAGGGTTTGGTGATGTAATCAACGGCGCCGATTTCAAGTCCTTTAATTTTTTCAAGCGGTTCAGTTTTGGCGCTTATAAAAATAATGGGCGTATCTTTTGTCACTTCATTCTTTTTCAAGCGATGGCAAGTTTCAAATCCATCCATTCCCTGCCTCTTCACATCCAACAGAATGATATCCGGTTTGATATAAGCAACTAGTTTGAGGGCTGCTTTACCACTATTAGCAATCATTACTTTAAAACCAGCTTCATCTAAACAATTCTTCAGTACATCTAAATTGTTTGGTTCATCGTCTACAATTAAAATTTTATGACTCATCCGTCATTTCTCCTTCAAGCCATTCACTCAATTCATCCACTTGAGACTTTTTAAGGAAGGCGTCGATATGGGTGACAAAGGGTTTTAACTTAGAGGTGTTTCATGTAGAAGCTAAACCCACCAATTACCTGATTTATAGTGGGTTTCACTACCCACCCGACATGAGCTTATTTCCGATAATATCTATTCTTATTGCATAAATTCTACTACAAACTTCGAGCCTTTACCCAATTCACTTTCACACCACACTTTACCACCCATAGCAGTGACCAGTTTTTTCACAATAAACAAGCCTAAACCGGTAGAATTTTCCTTGTTGGTGGGTCTTGGGCTTAAACTGCTGAATTTTTTAAATAATTTAGCCTGTTCTTCGTGACTTAACCCTAGCCCTTCATCTTTAATTTCACAGCAAATCGTGGCATTTTCTGTCGTTAAAATACGAATATACACATTTTTGCCGAAAGGCGAATATTTCACTGCATTAGAAACCAAATTATCCAAAATTTGCCGTACCCGGTTTATATCCACGTAAGCGATGTATTCGCGGTTGGCTGGGGTAAAATCCAAGGTAATATCTTTACATTTTGCTTTTTGGGTGTACTCGACCACAATGTGGCTAAGCACTGGTAAAATATTATTTTTTCCCAACTTTAACTTTATTTTTCCAGAGTCGATAGCATTCACCTCCAACAAATTGGTAATAATGTTAAACATATGTTCCGCACCACCCTTAATCCAGTTAGCATACTTAATGACATTGGCTTTGCTGGCAAATTGTTCCGCTTTAATTGACTTCTCAACCAGTGTTGCCGTACCCAAAATTGCCGACAGTGGATTTTTCAAATCATGGACTGCTATACCCAAAAATTCGTTTTTCTCTTGATTGAGTTGTACCAACTGTTCATTGGCTTGCTGGAGTTTTTCAGCTTGTGTCTGTAATTGTTTCTGTTGGGCTTGAAGCGCCAAATGAGTTTTTACACGAGCCAACACTTCTTCCTTTTGAAATGGTTTAGTCACATAATCGACTCCACCAACCGCAAAGGCTTTGACTTTATCAAACGTTTCGCTTAATGCGCTGATGAAAATAATTGGGATGTATCGTGTTTGTTCGTCCGCTTTTAAACGTTTACAAACTTCATAGCCATCCATTTCCGCCATCTTGATGTCAAGCAAAATTAAGTCAGGTTGAGAAAATTGGGCCCGTCGAATACCCATTGCGCCATTACGAGCGGTGATCGTTTCAAAACCGTGTATTTTTAAGCAATCAACCAATACCATAATATTGGTCGCATTGTCGTCAATAACTAAAATGATGTTTTTCGGAGAGTTAATATTCATTGATGTTTCTATTGTTAGTCAAGCTTTTTAATGCCATAATTTTGGAGTCCAAGATTTATCTTGGACTGTGAATACCGGCACGATATGGTGTTGTTCTTCAATATGGGCATCGATGTAACCACAATCAAGTGGCACATACGCGCCGGCCACTTGATAATAACTTATTGATTTTATAAACTAAAATACGAAGGATGCAGGACGGGGGATTGCCCCTACGATTAGCCAGACGGGTTGCATACGCAGTGGCGGAACGCCCAACCCCGTCTTGAATTTCTTATAATCAACAATTATTTATGCTTTTGAGAGCGTAAGCCCTAACTCAATGCTATATCGTGCCGGAAAAAATCTTATTAATGTAGGGTGGATTAATCCCTCTCGGAGCTAATCAACCATACATTTATTATGGACTTAAAGGGCATAAATTCTACTGGCATTGAACTTTAACTGGGATTTATCCTAACATAAAAATTGCAATGATGGAAAATTATGCGAAAATTTTCATCTTATGGTCCTCCAAATAAAAAATTACATTATTACGCACCAAGGGAG
>JBDLJY010000424.1:0-5102 GCA_039714115.1 Pseudomonadota bacterium
ATGAAGCCAGTGTATTCAGATCATGCTGTAAATCTGCTACAAATTTTTTCTGATCGTTTTCAGGTACATTTTCTTTTAGATAATTGTTGATATATTCCTCTTGTGCTGAGTCATACAATTGTTGTGTAAGGACCAGACATAAAGCTGTGCCAATGGCTCAATTTGGTTGAGTTCATAGCATGAAATAAGCGCTGAGTTGTAATCATCAATTGCAATGTCATTAAATGAAACCGGAACTAGGTTATGGCGAACTAGGGGAATATTTGCTGTAAGCCGTGCCGTTCGTTTGTTTACATCAATAAAGGCTTGTAGATAGGAAAGATGTACCAGCAGAAAAATAAAAAAAAAGCCCCTCGATTGGGGGCTTTCAATGTTTCGTGAGTTAGTTGTTGTATTTGGATGGTGGGCAACAAAAAGACGTTGCCCACCTTACCCGGCTATTTTGCAGTAGCGGAGTCTATGTAGTCCCAATGGAAGGTGCTATGACCAGATAAGTCGATATCTTCTAAGCCATAGTAATAAGTGAGTCCAGATTCTACATTGGAGTCTATGTAGGAATAGGGAGTCGAGTCACCTTGATCGGGAATGAGTCGATCTGTTAATCTTGTTACGGTTGAATAATCTCCGTATTTCCAGCCTTCGCCGATGGCTCGCCATAGATGGAATCCGGCATTGTCAAGCTCAAAAGCGGTTTGCCATTCTATGAGAATCTCAGTTTCTAAGGCGGTTGCGCTGAAATCGACTAGGGTGACGAGTGTGATATCATCATCCACAATGCTGACAGTGGCACTGTCTAAAGTCTCCCCACTGATCGGTGAGGATAGGCTGACTGTGAAAGTTTCATTTCCTTCAGACAGGCTGTCATCGGTAATCGTTACTGTCAAGGTTTTGTCGCTACTGTCGCCATCCGCCCAAGTCAGCGTACCACCAGTGGCACCGACATAATCACTGCCATCGGTGGCTGTGCCAGATGTTGTGGCATAGTTGACCGTTAATTCTCCATTAGTCCCGCCGACACGACGGACAGTGAGGGTGACGGTGCTGGCAGTTTCAGCAACTTCAACGGTAGAAGATGTGAATTGCGGGGTGCCAGGCAATGTGACGATATCCGCCGGGATATAGTAGTCTTCTACCTCACCATCTGGTGCCACACCGACGGGCGAAACGGGTGATCCAAGATTGGTGGAAATCCGTACCCGTGCGTATGTGTCTGTACCATGAGCAAATTCTATCGGTACGGTGAACACAAACGGCTCATTATTAAATGAGCTGTTCGCAGACAAGATATTACTGACGGGCGTTTCATCAGTGAAACTGCCATCCTGATCCCAGTCTATCCACACAGCCACGGTGGCATCTGTCGTCAGGTTGTTGGTGGCACTCACATTCACTGTGTAGGGCTCTCCCACAGGAATAGTTATTACCGGAAATGTGGCACCGTCTTCGTCATCAGGGACGCTACCGTTATTATCATCGCCGTCGGCGACCGCACTTGGTTGACCATCGGTTTCGTCATCAATCTCGTTGCCGAGAAACATATCAGCATTGATGACATGGCTGGGGCCATTGGACAGGGTCAGTGTGCCATAGCTGTCCGGCGCATCGCCGTAGTCCAGTGTGCTTAACTGTGAAGAAAGCGCACAAACCTTCTGTTCGTTTATGGCAGCTCCAGTTGAGCCCGTATATCCCCAAAGAACCTCTGAAGTTCCCAAGTCAGTTCTAATATCACGGTTGAGTGTGGTTATCAAGCCGTCATCAAAAAAGTAGGTTAGTGTATTCGCCGATGGATCCCAGACAAAACGCATGAGATGATAAAACCCATCTTCGAGGTTCCCCAACGTAATGGGGCTGGTAAGTTGCGTGGCGGGATCCCCATCATGGATGGTATCACCATCCTTAACAATAGCTGTATGGTCATCAACTGGATCGTGTGAATTCCGCCATGTGTCAAACTCAACAGCCACAGAGGGACTGATTCCCCCGTATCCGATACCGTATCCAGCCTCACCAATATTTGGTGTCGTGCTGGGGCGCAGAACGAAGGCTATACCGTCCGCACCATTGCTATCCCTCGTACCGAGATAAACATAGTGTTGTATGTCAAATGGCTGATCCAGATCGACAGGGGCCGTTCCCCATATTGCGCCGACTTGCCAGCCTGAGTCCGGAGTCAGTCGATATTCCGCCGGAGAAAATGTTGTTCCTACCACCGCATCCCCCACTAAATCTACATCAATTAACGCACAACCTGCCGGTTGCGTGGGAAGCGCATATAGGGAGGAAGAGATAAGCAGCGGGAACACCAACCCAATTCCCCTACTTAGGACAGAACCCTTGTGAGCGGGTTGTTTTTTCGCATGGGGCAAGCCCCGTTCCAAGTACACGCCAGTCTTCAATTCATTTTTTGGCATTATTTATCCATCCTATTGTGATCGTCACCGCCAGGATGTCCATTGGCTGAGCCAGAGACAATTTTCGAGTTTATTGTTGATGTTTATCCGAGTGTGACCTTCATTTTTCTTTTCTTAAAGATATCGTTGTTTCGTCAAGTACGCCGCGTGTCGGTTCTCAACGAGAGTCACACAACTTCAAAAAATGTAGGATATTTTAAATAACCTAGCGAGCGTAGGGTTTACAACCCCTAAGTGACGTTATAAGCGGGGCAACCACAAGGGATTGCCCCTACAACGTTGTAGTCCTAAATTATGCAAATTTAATGCCAGTATAATTTATGCTATGCCGGAAAATCCATACATGTAGGGTCAATGCCATTAAGCCTGTCCCGACGCAAGGAGGGATCTAAGCCCAAAGACGTTTTTTTGTAGGGTGGGCAACAAAAACACGTTGCCCACCCTACACTTTTCCAATAAAATCAAGATAAGTCATATAACCTGTTGCTTTTGCGAGCAAATTTTAGATGCGACATGACTGTGATTTAGTTTTGGCTGAGCACGTTTTTACCCCTAATTCTCAAATAGCCCTCAAAAATAAGCCAGCGGTTCATAGTCGGATCAGAGAGGCGCAAAAAGCAGATTGAGCTTGGTTATGATCAGTTGATGCGGTTGGAATTAAAGGTAGTGAAGGAGCCAATGCCCAGAGAACATGTCCTGAAGAAAGATTCTAAGTGAATCTGAATTTGAGTTATTGATCTCCGCTCCGCTCCGTTACTCCGTTTCGCACGTTGAGAACTTAGAAAAAAGGGCAACCGAGCACACCTAATCCCTCACGGCAGCGAGCGTAGGGTGCGTCCTACGCACCATCAATTCATACACTATAAATCGTATTTTAAAACTTTTTTTTTTTAAAACTTTTTTCAGCAGCATAAAAATGCTCCGCTCATAAGGCAAGCATCCCATATAATCAGTCTAAAAAATTTTTAATGTAAAAAAAATTTAACCTTCGCCGAGAAGGTTTAAGATCACGGAGTATCTGTGAGTTAAACCACGCGGGCAGTTTGATTAACGGGTTGATATTATGGCTAAAATGAATAGCCGCCGAGAGTATGACACAAGTCAATAAAAACGGGGCAACCATAAAGGATTGCCCCTACGCAGCGTTTTGAGGGCTATTTGAAAATGCTATCCGTGCAGTTATTTTTTTGGGTTCGTCTCTTAAAATAGCACAGCCTTATTATATATATAGTAGTGAGCTACCTATTAATCGCTCCGAAATAAATTTTGGACTCCAAGATCAAATCCTCAACCTTCAAAACCGTGTGTGTTTCTTTGTGCTATTTAAGCTGATGAAACCGTAGAAGAAATATTACTCTCAAGCTTCCCGCAAATCGAGAGAGCGAACCATCAGGTATTCGTCAGTGGCAGTCTGTCTGAACCCGATGATTTTTTGTCTCAAATATGGGGACAGATCGCACTGTCCGAAAAAGAACAGTATCTCATTGATGCGCTTAAAATTATTGATGAAAATATAGAAAGATTGGCCTTTATTGATGACACTAGCAACAGAAAAAAAGCCATTGTCAAATTGCGTGAAACTAAGCAACCCGTCTCACTGAATACGATGGGAGACGGCATCAATCATATTCTAAGAACCCTATTAGCGTTAGTGCATTGCGAAAACGCTTATTTGTTCATTGACGAATTTGCCACTGGGCTACATTGGTCAGTACAAGCGGCACTTTGGAAGATGATTTTCCAACTCTCGCATAAGCTCAATATACAGATTTTTGCCACCACCCACAGTTTGGACACGCTCTGGGCTTTCCAAGAAATCGCCAAAAATGATGAGACTGACGCAGCAGTGATCAAATTACAATCATTTCCTAAAAAAAATCAGATAAAAGCCGTCAATTTTAAAACCCAAGACATTATGATTGCTGTCGAGCAAAATCTCGAAGTTAGATAAATCCTGACTCCTATTCAAAAAATGTTAATTGTCGAAGGCATTGATGATAAATATTTGATTTCAATACTGTTGCAAAGACGCCAGATCACGTATAAGCATTTTGAAAAATAGGCTTACAAAAGAGGGCTATAAACAAATTCATCAAAAACATAATCCAAAAGGGACAATTATTGTTGATCCAGAAGAAGAATTGCCCACTATCGGTATTTGGTTAATGCCTAATAATGATAAGACGGGCATGTTAGAAGATTTTATTCGTTTTTTAGTGCCAGAAGACGATGGTAAAGCAAGTAACTTCGTTAATTGGTTGCAGGCTTTGTTCAAAGAATAGCGAAAGTAGGGTGCGTCCAATGTTATGTCAGGTAGAATTTACCCTATCCTGATAAGATTCCACAAATTGCTTGATAATTTGGGCAGTTTCATCGCTCTGGGGCCTCCTTCATTAGACGCACAAAGCTATCAACCATCGGTTCAAGCTCCTCTGAGGATAGAGTTGGCAATGAAAGTTTTTGTTGTCCTAATCGGTCAAGCAATGTTGAGTAATCAATATCAAGTGCTTTCATGGCTTGAAAGCGATTCATTTCTCCCTTTGAAAATCGAACCAGCGGATCAATATCCTCCGATTGTTTAACACCTGTCAGTTGTGCTAAATATGCCTGAGTTATTTGATAAATAGTTGTACCGCGTTGTTCTGCATAAACTTGGGCCGCATGGAAAAGGGAATCCTCAATACTGAGAGT
>JBDLJY010000425.1:0-5082 GCA_039714115.1 Pseudomonadota bacterium
AGGTGTCAACTATGGGGCAGCGTCCGTCTCCTACTATGTGGTAATACCATTCCCATGCTTCTGGATTAATCGGTTCTCCAACGCTGCCTAATAAGCGTAAGCTTTTGCGGCTGGTGGCTTTGACGGGATCGTTGCCTTGGCTCATGAGAGCCCGAATAGCGGTTGGGGCAGTGTAGAGTTAAGACAAACCTGACAGGTGTCAAAAACCTGTCAGGTCAATCGGAATTTACAACGTCATGGGTATTGGTCACCCCGCTGGTCTGAATTTTGGGGGTTTATCATACTGGCATTGCTCTAGTGGGTGGACCTGTCTATAAAAAAGGTTATAAAAATTTAGCTTGACTGAAATTACCTAAAAGAGTATATTACGTCCAGCGTTTTCTTCAGCCACGTTTAACATTGGAACTCATTTATTTTGGTTTTATGGTATTATGCGTGTATCTAGCATGATCCCGACTGTCGCTTTTTTGGGACAAGCTAAATAGCCATTCTGTTTTTACGGCGATTTTGCTAATTTTTGGGGCGCCTTTATACGCAATGGGGGCTTTGTTGAAAAATCCTCATTTGAGTGTTACAGGGAGTTTATTAGTGGTGGTTATTGGGATAACAAGTTGTGTTGTGTGGAGTAAAGTGGCACCGGATAAATCTCATACATAAGGGGTATTGAATATGAAAATGTTACAAATAAAACTAACCGAAAAACAACGCAAGGAATTTCTAAAAAGTTTTACAGAGCGTGATATGCAAAAGGAACTTAAAATCCTATTTGAAAAAATGTATAAAACGTCTGTGTATATATTACAGGGAACTAACGAATTTGGAAAAGATTTGATCATAAAAAAAGATGAGCCAATGGCAGGTACAAGATATATTTCCGTTGTTGTAAAAATGGGTGACATTAAAGGCAGTGTAAAAGATAAACAACTTTTTATTGTTAAAAATAAAATTGAGCAAAGTTTTGAAACAAATTTTTACATAAATGACAAAATAGGACAGCAAAAAGTAAACGAAGTGTTTGTTGTGTTGTTTGGTACTTTTTCAAATAATGCTCAAAAAAATATAGAAACTTTTATAGACAAACACTACCCAAGATTGGTTACAAAATATGATATAAATGATATGGATAAATATTTTCTGGAACATTATCCTGAAGTATTTTGTGGAGCATCTGGACTAGAAGCATTAACAAAAAAAGATGAAGAATTAGATAATCTATTGCTACAAAAAGATAGATTTTTATCAGAAAGTTTTATTGAGCCAAATGTTAAGAGATTCAATAAAAACGTGTCAAAAGATTTATCAATCTCAAATTTTTCAGAAGAGCAAAGATTGGCGAGAACTATAACTGAAGGTTTATTTGGAGTTAAAGAATCAATAAATACTTTTGCACAAAAACTTCTAGATAAGAAACAACATATTTTAATTGAAGGAGAAGCCGGATCAGGGAAAAGTGTTTTTAGCATAAAGTTGGCTCAAAAGTTTATTAGTATAGCCATAAAAAAATTGTCAGCTGATAAAAAAATTAAGAAAGAGCAATCTATAAAAGTACCTGTTCTTATTACCGCCTTAGAATTAACAACTAAATCCGTAGATGATTTGGTGCAAACTTACTACCGAAATTCAACCTATAATTTCACACCTATTGTTATTATAATTGATGGATTAGACGAGCTTAAAAAGCAGGTGAGATTGGACGTTATAAACAGCAGTATAGCCTATGCCCATAGGGAAAATTTATCATTAATTTTTACAAGCAGAAAAAATTATAATTTGATAGATAATTTAGATAATTTTTTACATTATGAAATATTGGCGTTTGAAGTAACACAGGCAATCAATTATGTCAAAAAATTAATCGTTAATAATGATACTCTATTGACAGCGTTACTAAAAGGATTGGAGCAAATTGAGCACCAAATTCCTCTTTATCCTATGGCATTATCTTTATTGGTAGAAATAGTCAAAGAACATAATGAGGTTCCTGCTTCTATATCTGAACTCTATGGGAGATATGTAAATTTAGTATTAGGTGAAAAAGACTCATCAAAAGGAATTGAAGTTTTATTTGAATATAAAATCAAGAAAAACTTCTTAGACGAGTTATCTTATGATTTGTTTTTTAAAAAATATGAGATTGCCATTGAATATGATTCATTTTATAAATTTACAGAAAACTATGTAAAATCTCATCCTCATATAAGTAATACCGATAATTTTATTCAGGAATTGAGGAGATGTTCCTTGCTTAAATTTAATGACAATAAAATAGAATTTTTGCATAAATCATTTTTAGACTATTTTGTCGCGGATTATTTTTTCTCAAATAGAGATGAATTAGAAGACACTGACGATTTTGAGAAAATATATGAATTATATTATGACGATTTTTGGAATGATATAGCATTATTCTTTTTTGGTATTCAAACAAAAATAACAAAGCAGAAGTTGAATAAAATTATTGAATTAGGAGAAACAAAAAGAAAGGAATCTGAATCATTATTCACTCTAACCGAACTATTTATGCTTGGTAGATTAATGCAATATGCATGGGATTCTAAATCTGAAGCTAAAGAACTAGTTATAAAGTACGCTTCTGGTATAATTTTGGCGTTAAAAGCTGATTTGTTAGATTTATTGACAGAAGGTACAGGAATCAAAGATTTACCGACAATTTCTTCTGATATTGCTATACTTCATTTGTTTGATATGTCATATTCTAGTCTTTTTTTGGTAAGAGAAATTGAGAATTTTATAACGAGCAATTTCAATCAATTGAAAACAGAAGAAGAAATAAATGATAATAATGACAAAGCTTTGCTATATTTTTCTTCTGTTTTTGTACTAACAAATCATAAAATCATTAACAGAAATTTCATAGAAACTTTTTTTGATGATTTTTTGCTTATAGAGAAAAAAGTAAAAGATAAGGAAATCGTTGTTCCATTAATAGGTTTATTTAATTTTATCCTTAAGAAAAACCTCATAGAAGTTGATAATAAAATTAAGCAAGATATAGAAAAAGAGTATAAAAACCTTAGTAAAAAACTTAAGCATTTAATTATCAAGACATTTATTGTAAAAAATAAGAATGACACGCCATATTATCTTCGTCGTTTCTGAAGGAAAAAGAGGATAGCATGGTAGGTAGTTTGATTTTCTTTATCAATTCCTACAGTTCAACATGCGTTTCCAACGAAGACGTTGGGAACGGGAAAACAAGGTTTCGCTGTCGCCCTACCAATCCTACGCTCGCTCGTTATCCAACATGAAATTTATAACGGTTCAGAATTTGTGGGATAACGGATAGATAGTATATTAGGAGATCGTTTGATAATATTTTCGCAATTAAGATAAGAGCGTTAAATGATCCTGTTGAATGAATTATAAGGAAACCAACATGCAAACCATAGAACAAATATATCAACAACATATCGCACCCATTCCCATTAAGGAACAATTGCGTCTTGTCTGTTTGATTACGCAAACATTAACAAAACAGAATGATAATAAACCATCTTGGGTAAAAGTAAGTAATAATAATTGGCGTGATAACATGTCAGAAAAAGTAAAAATCTTAGTTTCTGAAGATGAATTAATCCAGCCAATGACTGATATTTGGGAGGATTACATTTGAATTATAAATTTTTATTAGATACTCATGCCTTAGTATTTTGGATAAATCGAGAAAATATGTCTCAGGCATTGCTGAAATTTTTAGACGAACAGGATTCGTTAGGGCTTCTTATGGTATCTAATATTTCATTTTGGGAAATTGGATTATTAGTCCAAAAAGGAAGATTAGAGCTAAATGACATCTTTACATGGAAAGCAGAAATTTTTAAAAATACCCGCTTGAAATTAATTACCCCCAGTATTGATGAATTAATTCAATCAACCCAGTTACCAGAGTATCATAAAGACCCATTTGATAGAATTTTGATAACGCAAACAAATTGGCATAATGCTAAATTAGTTACTAAAGATAGCATTATTCCTAAATACGACGTGGAAACTTTTTGGATATGAAAAAACCAGCTAAAATCTACCTACTATTTCACCTTAACCGATGAAATGCCTCGCAACCAAGACACTCTTGGTTTTTTTTCAATCTGGGTTTTAAGATTTTTTTATTCCCTCATGAGTGCAAGGAACGCCTTGCATTCCTGACAATCTTATAGGTGGTTTTAGAAATGCAATTAGATATTATTAAAGACGGCAGAATTGATTGTTAATCTGTCATGCTTTCCTATTCTCTTAAAGATTATTTGGATTTAGTGAAGTCCGCTTATAAAAACAAAGGGGGAATAGAAAAGCAACGTACTGCACTCAAAACGAGTACTGCAAAGCGAATTAGAGAAAGAATGGTTAATGATTTACAAGCTGGCGCAATATTTCCGCCCGTTGTGCTAGGTATCATACTCCCTGAAAATAAAGTGAACGAACAACTTGATCCCTCAGATTTCAAAGCACTTGTTTCAGACTTTAGTGATTCTGTAACGATCATTGATGGTATGCAAAGAACCACTGCAATATTTGAGACATTGATTGAAGAAAGATTTAATGTGTCTTCACTCACTGTGTGTTGGAGAGCGTATTAGTGTCAGGAGCAGAAACATGATAAATACACACGAGGCTATTTTTTAACCTTTAATTGAAGCTGTCAATGATTCCCCTCCAGATGGTAATCAAATTACTTCTACTTCCTAATACCATTTAAAACCGAAGCCGCTTCACGTAGTTCATCATCCGTATTAAAAATATGCGGAGACACTCGTAGATATTCCCCTCTTGGCGTACAAATAATCCTTTTTTCTGCCAGCTTATCCGCATACAATATACTTAAATCGCCGCCCGTCCTCATAAGGTCGCACGGATTTTGGGGTCAATGCCCTAACCCCCTAAAATTTTATCTACCTTGTGGCTATCTGCAACCGCGCAGTTGCCGAGCAAACCATGTTGTTGTGGATGTATTGCTTGCACTCATGAGATCAATCTTGTTATCTTAATCGTTTTTTTCGATGATAAACAATTATTATGCTAACTCCTGTTATATTGTCAGGCGGAGTGGGGAGCCGTTTATGG
>JBDLJY010000426.1:0-5064 GCA_039714115.1 Pseudomonadota bacterium
AGGGGCGTAATCAGTCCGTGTTTATTGGGCTGGTGAAAAAACCGAACATGTTACTTAGAATCGGGCTTCTTGAAAACAAATATAAAAATGTATATAATGGCGTGAGATGAAAAATAGCGCTGCACTGCTGAATCATTTCTGGTTCTTGTGAAGCAAATTGTCTTTACTTGAACTGATAATTTATTTTGGGCAAAAAAATGCCGGCATTAACGGATGACACCGCGCCGGCGATGATTTGTTCATATCAACTAGGAGAGGCATAAAGCACTAAAAACCTATATATTAGAATGGATTTAGTATTAAATGTCAATGAGTTTGGACTAAACTCACGAACAACTATACAAGGGATTATTTAATAATTCAATAGTTTTCTTGGATTGATTTGATTCGTGAGCTATGGACAATCAACAAAGCCCGTATTCATTGCGCTTGATGCCTATAACTTGGACGCGGTAACACAAGCGGTTAAAGCGCAATATCCAAAAGCGCAAGGTAGCTAAAGAAATGGTAATCGACGGACAAAAAGTCGTAGTGTTTAAAGAAACCGACGATGTAATTTTGGCAGCCAAAAGCAAGGCGGCAAGACAAGCCACCAAAAACCACACACAAGGTGAAACCTACGCCATTCTTAAACACATGGGATGCGACATCAACATCATCGAACTGACGGACAAAGACAATAAAGCCGCCAGCGAATCCTTGAAAAGTGCCAAGGAAAAGCAACAAGCCGAACACGACAAACAGGTTGACGACCCGAACGCCTCATGTAGCACCGTCTCTTTTGAAATAAGCCACCACTCTCTGCGTAATATTCGGTTTTACGACCATCCCTAATCTGTTCCCACCATTCCTTTTTCAGAGGTAATCTCAGCACTTTCACCATACCCTCTCCTATTCGTTTTTTGAATTCCACCGCCCAATCGCTCAAAGCTATTGAGTTTACAAACTCAACTGCCATTTTTCTGTCACTGCACTTAATATCCTGATGAAGAACAATATACGCAGGAATTCTAAACATTGATCCAGTCTTCATATAATCCTCAATTATCAAATACCAGTTCACAAGCGGGGCGTATTATATTGTCAACTTTATTGTAAACTCATATTGACTAAACAATGATAAAAAAATGCTATCCTATTGAATAGCATTAAAAAATTTTGTTATTTCAAATAACATACAGACTCAATTTGTGACAATCTGCGCTCCAGTACGTCAACTCGTTGCAATAATATTGCAACCATTTTGTCGCTATTATTATTATTTTTTGTGTTATCAGCTTGATTTCCACTTGAAGCTATATGCACAAAATCAATGCCTAACTCAAGGCAAATATCAGGCAAATATTTGCTTTTCTTTGTCGCTCCGACCTCTATCCTTTGCAATGCCTGCTTGCTAATTTTTACTCGACTAGCCAAATCCTGTTGGCTCAATCCTTTTAAAATCCTTTCTTTTTTTAGGAGTTTCCCAATGTCCACGTTTCGTCTCCTTGTTTTGTCAATTATAGTGGACATTTATTTTAAGCTTTATAAAAAATAAAGCAAGGCATTTTAAATCTTGACATCTATTTTTTTCTGTGTATAATGCTATCGCGTCAATCCATGTTGACCTAATCATACTATTATAATGAATAATAAAATTCAAAAAGCTATACAAATAATAAATAAAGACACATCCTCTCAAAGAGGTGGTCAATCTAAGTTGGCTTTAGCCTGCAATGTGTCAAGGCAGTGCATCAATAATTTGTTGCATGAAAAGACAAAACCAATTTCAGCAAATATTGCAATTGCTATAGAAAAGGCCACAAAAGGCAAAATGACGCGGTCTCAGATGAGACCTGACTTGTGGCCACGAGGGACGGATCATTGACGGGCGATACTGAGACAAGACAAAAAGGCTAGATTGTCCACTGGCCAAGTTGAAAAACTAGAAAGGAAAAATATGAACAAACAAGAATTCATAAAATTTTATGCCGAGAAAACCGGCATCCCGGTAGTCGACGCTATCGAGACTATCGAGCATCTAATTGAGGCAATAATCGAAGCCACGGAAAAACAACCCTTAAAGCTCGCGGGTTTTGGACAATTCTACCGACTACAACGCGAATCAAAGGAGAGCACTGAGATATTTGAGGAACTTAAATTTAAGCGGTCAGCCGAACTACCGGAAATATATTGGCGGGCATGGTACAACGTAAAAATTGCGACGGATGACTAAAAGCAAGAGTCACGTCTAAAAATCCACCTCGATAATGAAAGAAGATCGGAGGGGCAACATGAAGGAAAAAGGGCGGTAGGGCTCGGCATCTGCGCGGCGTGTCGAGGAAGGGAAAGAGGCGTAGTCGCGCCATAAACAAACGGAGTCATACAATGGTAAATACCGACAAAATCGGTAGATGCCTTTTAAAAGGCAGCTACTACAAAAGCCCAATAACACTTCTACCTCAAGAATGTTATTGGCTTTTAACACGAAATTTTAACTACCTTACCAAAAATGATAACTTGTCTGAACAAGAACTATCTGAATTCAACCAGATTATAAGCGCATTAGAAGTAATTCCTACGAGGCAAGAATTAATAATAGATTATGGATTTTCTAACTTTAAAGTGAGGAAATTTTTAAGGTGGGTAAAATTCAAGACGGATGGCTGAAAATAAATGCTGACCTAATGATCAGCATTTATGTTAAATCATCAACAACAGTACAAATATCACACTTAGAGCAATACACTTAGAGCAATACACTTAGAGCAATAAAATTGATTGATGCGTAATTTGTGAAAAGTGCGAATTTTGACACACAATCAAAATTAGCAACACAAAAACAATACAACAAATCACGCCACAAGTCAATCCCCATTACTCTAAGTCTCAATGCATTCATCCACCACTCCAAATCAGGAGAATAGCATGAACTTAGAAACAAGGACCGCGTGGTATCAGAGCGAACGCGGATTTATCGAGGACGAAATAATCAAGGATGCCACAGACTGGCTAAATAGCCTTGGCTATGAAACCCTCACCTATCTTGACTTAAATGGCATCCCACACGAACTGAAGGCAACCGGCAAAAATAGGGGCAAAGTTGCCTACGTGGGCTCAATTAACGCAGCAGCTAACGGCAAGCCTTATATCACTTTGACGGTGATTAACCAACGTGCAAGCGTACCGAACGAGTCTTATGCAAATAGCAGCACGATTGTTGATCAGTTATGGGATACACACAAAACTAACGCCCCAAAACCAAGGATAAAAAAACGGGACAGCAAAAAAAATCGCGTTGAAACCCAAGAACAAAAAGAAGCCAGGCGAAAAAAGGAAAACGTCCTACGCGATAAAGCCCTATTCGGTCGCCTATCCAACGACCCACAAGGCAACCAAGCCGCCTACTTAGATGACAAAGGAATAACCGGCTTTATCCCACGCGGCAAAGTGCGATACGGCACCGACAAGCATGGCGATTTTGCAGTCATCCAACTATTTAATACCAAGGGCCAATTTGTCGGATTACAACGGTTTTATGACAGAAAAATCAAAGGACGCGACACCAACAAAGACTTTACATGGGGATTAGTAAAAAGCGGAGCCTATCACCTTATCGGTGATATTGACAAAGACTACGCCGGAATAACCTACATTTGTGAGGGGTACGCAGACGGAGCAGTTAGCTATGGACAATCAACAAAGCCCGTATTCATTGCGCTTGATGCCTACAACTTAGACGCAGTGGCTCAAGCGGTTAAAGCACAATTCCCAAAAGCACAAGGTATCATAATCTGTGACAACGACGCTCACAAATACGACCAAGGCATAGATAACGGCGGCGTATTAAGAGGCGTTATGGCCGCGATCAACGCCGGATACCAATACGTTATCCCAGACTTTACAGGTTATGACCAATCCAGCAAACCCAAGGACTTATGGGATTTATGGCAATTAGGAGGTGACGAAGCAGTTGATGCCCTATTAAACGCGCCTCAAACCGCACCCTCAAATTGGGAGGATTTCAAACTAAAGTATGTAGGCTTACCGTCATTCTGGAAAGGGATTGACAAGATTATCAAGAAAACCTATCGACTTGGAAATCCCCTGAAAGTGATTAAGGCCATCAAGAAAGCCGCCAAGCCTAACATTGAGCGGCTTGGTATTGATGTCACAGCATTACTAGATTACGCAAAAGATGCCACTGACAACGTCTTACAAAGCCTTATAAAACGAATCACGATTACATACAAGAACCGACTCATCGAGCCTGACAAAGAGGTTGACACACAATGGCTGAACATACCACTAGACCACAAAACCATAGTCATAGATAGCGGCTTAGGCACCGGAAAAACCGAATGGATAAAGCAAAACGGCTTCAACAACCCCATGCTTGAAGAAGTACTCGCCTTACTACCACGCCGGACACTCGCTAAAAATCTAGCCAACAGATTAGGCGCGGCTGATTACGAAGACGTTAAATCGGTACCGGGAAAACGTTCTGGGATGGACGCTCGCAAATTAGCTTGCGTCCCTAACAGCCTAGTAACCCTAGACTTTACTGGTAACGAGCAGCTTGACTGCATAGTATTAGATGAAGTTGAATTACTCATACATCATCTATTCAGCAAAGCCGTCAAAGAACATGAGCGCTCAGACATGCTCAGGGTGCTAAAAGGCTTGATAAAGAACGCTGATTACGTGATAGGAGCGCAAGCCCAAATCACATCGCTAACCATCGACTTCTTAAAGGCTTGCGGACGCGAAGCCATACACATTGTCCGCAATGAATATCAGAGATTCAAGGGTTTGCCAGTGGATTTTTACATCAAAGAGACCGACTGCTTTGATGCGCTAACGAAACTGATTGACGAAGATAAACCGGTTATCGTCCCCTGCACATCGAAAAAGAAAGCGGTAGGGCTGGCTTTGGAATTACAAGACAAATACCCCGAAAAGCGAATTTTTCTATACCACTCAGAAAATCGCAACGAGCCAGAACAAATGCAGATCATGGCTGACATTAATCGCGAAATCCTCAAAGTGGACGTCTTCATCCATTCACCGGCATTAGAGCAAGGC
>JBDLJY010000427.1:0-5059 GCA_039714115.1 Pseudomonadota bacterium
GCTCCATTCCCGAAACAACTGAATAAAATCAATATTTTAAGCTTAACTTAATGGCATTGCCGTGCAAGGTACGCCTTGCACTCCTGAATAAATGCTGTTTCTGTCTGAAAAATGGGGTTGTAGATAACTTTTTCAATCCCCAAAAATAAACGTTTCATACTATATACATGTCAAACGTTTTGGGAAATTTGAACGTTTGCCTCATCAAGCAACTCAATCCAATGTTTTACCGGTACCTCCGCCCGAGTCGCCAAATGCATTTGGCAACCAATATTCGCCGTCACAATCACTTCAGGAGAGTCTTTTTGTAGCGAGTGCAATTTATTCAGGAGAAGTTGCTGTGAAAGTTCAGATTGGAGAATAGAATAAGTCCCCGCAGAGCCGCAGCACAAATGTGAATCAGAAATAGGCAAAAGCTCAAACCCTAGCCGCTTCAAAATAGTCTCCACCACAGCATTTAATTTTTGCCCATGCTGTAATGTGCAAGGATTATGAAAAGAGATTTTTTTATATTTAGCCCTATTGAATTGCAATTGTGTTAAGGTTTCCTCACCCAAGATTTCACCGATATCCTTAGCATATTGTGAAATTTGTTTAGCTTTCTCGGCATAGAGATCATCATCTTTCAATAATTCACCATAGTCTTTAACCATTGCGCCGCAACCACTGGCTGTTATCACAATCGCCTCAACACCTTGTTTTTCTATATAAGGCCACCAAGCATCAATATTTTCGCGCATAAAAGCCAATCCTTCTTGTTCAGCCGCAAGATGATGGCTCACCGCGCCACAGCAGCCCGCCTTTGGTGCCGTGAGGAGCTGAATGCCCAGTTTATGCAGCACTCGCGCAGCCGCTGCATTCGTATTTGCCGCGACCACACTTTGAACGCATCCCTCCAATACCAACATTTGGCGTGGTAAACGGGTTTTAGGCCATTGAGTTTTTTTCTGGGAGACGGGAATTTTGCGCTTCAGTGAGCGAGGCAACAAAGGTTTGATGATTTGGCCCAATTTCAGCAACAGCGCAAAGTGCCCAGGATGAGGAATGATTGCGCGTAAGAGTTTACGTCTTAAAGAAACCAACGGTTTGCGGGGGATTTCACGCTCAACGATGCTCCGTCCAATATCAACCAAAGCACCATAACGCACACCAGAAGGACAGGTGGTTTCACAAGCGCGGCAAGTGAGGCAACGGTCAAGATGAAGTTGAGTTTTTTCACTGACAGTATTGCCTTCCAAGAATTGTTTTATTAAATAAATGCGGCCACGAGGTCCATCTAATTCATCACCTAACAATTGATAAGTTGGGCAAGTAGCGGTGCAAAAACCACAATGCACGCAGGCGCGTAAAATAGATTCAGCCGTTTGTCCTTCGACAGTTTGGCGGTATTTTTCAGTGATATTCGTTTGCATTTAAAGCTCTTGATACATCTTACCTATATTGAAAATTATTTTATCTTCTAAATTTAGCACACCGGGTTGTACACGGCAATGCCATTAAGCCCAAGACTCAGAATAAATTCTGAGTCTCAAAGCTCAAGTCACCTAAAGGTGACTAAACACTAGCCGGTTCGTTTATAAGTCAAAACCCAAAACCGACAAGAGTGCCCCATTTTTATTGACTTGCGCCATTTTGCCCTTGATTTTCAAATAGCCCTCAAAACGTTCAATCGCTTAATCATTAATAAGAATAAAGACGCGGAGCGTCCAGGCAGGCATTCCCACGCAGAGCGTCAATGCCATTAAGTTAAGCTGAAAAACGTTCTTTTGTAGGGTGGGCAACAAAAACACGTTGCCCACCCTACAATACAATGCCATTAAGTTAAGACAAACCTGACAGGTGTCAAAAACCTGTCAGGTTAATTTTTCATTGAATTTACAACGACCTGCCCTGTTTTGGATACCTGGCAGGTCTGAATTTTAGGGGTTTATCATACTGGCATTGACATGTAGGGTGGATTAAGCGGAGCAAGTTAAGGGCAAACCCGATAGGGTATGCCCCTACATGATTTGTCGTTTTTGTAGGGGCAATCCTTTATGGTTGCCCCTTAACTTAATGGCATTGGGTTGTAAACCTGCTCCGGCAAAAATGCTCTAATCGAGTGCCTGCTCATTCGTTGCAGGACGCGGAGCAAAAGGCAGGCATTCCTTTGCCTCGCGTGGAAATCCGATTTTTCTGAAAAATCGGATTTCTTTAGTTTTACCAAGGTGCGTGGGACGCACCCTACACTCCAATGCCATTAAGTTAAGGACAAATAATTGATTTTTAAATAAAAAATAAAAATGATGGTTTCGGGAAATCCGCTCCGCTCCATTCCCGAAACAACTGAATAAAATCAATATTTTAAGCTTAACTTAATGGTATTGACCCTACACTCGCTCTATGTCGGTGCTAAAGTCGATGATGATTTCGTCTTGGCCGTTATCATCCAGATCGCTAGTTTCTTAAACTAAGACTAAGTTCATCGGATATATGCGTGGTAAATAGTCTTGTAATGCTTCCCAGTTATTCGTTTGTTGTACGGTGGCGAGTGTCTTGAGCAGTAAAGTTGGGGTGAGTGTGTTGGTAGTCTGAGTCGAAGTTATTTGTTCGAGAGCGTTAATCCCTTGTTGCCATTGGTTTAAACCTTTGCTAATCCTTTTTAAGGGTGCCGCATTTGGGTGATTAAAACGGTGCTGGAGCGGAAATATGACTTCAATTAGGTAGTTCTCTGTAATCAATTTTTCAATATATTGATCGATTATTTTCTCTTGAGCACCATCGCTTAAATACACTGCCGTTGCTATTACTGCCGCTGGTAGTACTTTGTCGTTTCTTAATTTGTCTAAGTCATTTTGATGGGTTTGCCATAGTTGTTTTATTCGTTTGGCATCATCTTGGCGTTTGGCAAGGGCTATTTGTCCCATCACTAAGTAGGGGTTGAAGTCTCTCCTTTGTCTCTCATCTGCCTTTTTGGCTTTCTCATAATACTCTTCCGCTTTGTTTAAATCACCTTGTAATAGGTGCGCGTGTCCAAGATAAATCGCTGTTTGTCCCTCCCTAGTGCGAGGAGATTGTATCTGCCACGATTGGCTAAAGTGGTTAATCGCTTGTGTATATTCCCCGCGTCGTGCATAGATTTCTCCCAAACGTCCTAATGTTTTATATTCTTCGGGATCACAATTACGTTGTTGCTTTTCTAATGCTTGTTGGGCTAAATCTAGTGCCATGTCTAGGTGCCCTATATCAGACAAAATGCTGGCTATGCTGCGTTGAAGACGTGCTTTTAACGCTGAATCTTCTTTGTGTAATTTCCATTCCATGCAGTATTGTTGCAGGGCATCGCCAAAGTCTCCCCGATAGTAGGCTAAACGCCCTAAATGGTGTCGCCATAATCCGCCTGCTAAGTCTTCGCTTAAAAAGGGTAATAATTTTAGTAGCTCATCAACTGCCTGATTTTGTTTGTCTAGTAGTGTTTGAGCTTCAGGCATTTTGCCGGTTTCTGTTAGGCAGTATGCGGCTTCACCCCAATAGACTATAGAAAAAATTAATGGCAGCTTAATCGTGGCTTGTTGCTTAAAATCATCCCATTCGCTGATAAATTCTTCGGCTGTTGGATGAATTTGGCGTAATTCGCTAATCAAGTTTAATAGTTGATAACCATGATTCAGCAGTACAGATTGTGGGCGGCGCTGACGGGGCAAGTTATCTCGCTCATGGATGACGGTGCGTACATCATTTCGCCATCGTTCAAGTATTGGGTGAGCATCGAAGGGGGCTTTGAAGTCAAATAGGGCAAAGGCAAAGGCTTCGTGTATATTTTTTGGCTTGAGTTGATCGTCAATCAATAAGGGTTGTTGTTTTCTCAGTTTACGATTATCAAAAACTCGTAGCGCGATAGCCGCTTCATTAATATAAGCCGTTTCTAATATGGCAGGATCAGATGAGTCCAAAAACGCTTTCCAAAGGTGTGGCGGTAATTGTTCCCAAGTTTTAGTACAACGCGCTTCAAAATAAGGATCGCCTAAAAAATTTGACGCTTCTCTTGGATTGTCTTGCAAAGAAAAGCACAAATTAATATTAACAATCATGCTATAGTCACGTCGTTTCTTTGGCAAACCTGAAACGGGGGCGTGTACTGTTCGTTTGATTTTCCAGTTCATGATAGCAACTCCTTAATGTGGAAAAATTTTACATTGCGCCAAGTCTGTCTTGGATCAATTAGGTGTATATTGCCTTTTTGGCTTAAACTCATTAAGGCGGCACCCATGTCGGCGATATTGTCCAAGGCTAACCAGTCTAAAAAAATGTGGTTGAAATATTGCTTTTGCAAATTTAAAAAAACACCACTATCAATTTGTTCTTGCAAACCCCAAGGCTGTAAAACTCGTTGGCTCTGATCTAATAATGTAGAAATAAGCCCGCGTGCATCACCATGTTGACGTTCTTGATTTGATTGATTGTTAAGAGTTACACGCTGTATAGCTTCATTGCTACTGTCTTCGGAACGTGATGCCGGCGCAACTAACAAGGTGTCGTCATCTCCTAAAAAGGGTACGATTGAGGCTGCTAGTAATCCATAAGCTCGCCCTAAAGCTTGAGCGGGATCATTGGCGAGATTGAGCCGCTCCCAAACTAATCTACTGTTGCCATAGGTGCCTATGGTTATCAAGCGAGGATGTTTTGCTAACCAATGCAAGTTTGCAAATAATTCTTGTTGCAATTTGTCTTGACTCGGTTTGTCCAATGCCCATTCACCATGAATATGCAAGTAATCTAAGGCTTCCATGACATGATGAGATTCTTTTTTTTGCGCTGTTTTTGGTAAATGAGTTAAGGGTTTAAGCATCCGTTGTTTGACGGATTGGTTGTTGATTTTTTCAGAAAGTGCCGATTTCCAATCAGTTACTTTAGCGAGCACTAGCGCAACGCCCAAAAAATTGGTTTGTTTATTATCCCAATCTCCGGTTTCATCTCCAATGGCTAACCATAAGTCGCCTGTCATATTGATTGACTCCTGTTTGTTAAATTGCCCCGATATTTTAAATGTGATTTTAGGTGATTTCAACTCTTTTTTAAA
>JBDLJY010000428.1:0-5057 GCA_039714115.1 Pseudomonadota bacterium
TTTATGCAAATCGAAATTTACATTTGCTGATGAAATTGACCAAATTTACGATGCCATCGCTGTCGGCACGGTGTCCAAGGCAGCTAAAAAACCGGTTTTTGATACAGTCCAAAATTTGTTGGGCTCCGGTAAAAGTATTACGACTTCGGCGGATATTGATGATCTATGTTTGAAAAATTTGCTTTTAACCCGCGATGCGAGCGAAATTGTGGTTTATCAGGCGAATCCAGCACCAGTGCTTTCTAATAAGACGGTTTTTGTCTATGATGATCATAATGTATTGATAGAAAGGCTGGTTGCTGACGTTTTATCTGGGAAACCAGTCATTCTGGCGTGTGATAGTGTCGAGTTGGCTAATTCGGTCAAAAAGCGATTGGAAAAGGACGGGGTAAGTGGTGTCCTTTCAGTCACGAAGGATACTTCACAAAAAGAAGAAATTCAAGATTTTGTAGCGAATGTAAATGATCCTGAAAAGGGTGTGAAAAAACTTGTGCTTTTGATTTATACGCCTTCTTTGCAGTCGGGCACGTCGATTGATGTTCCCCATTTTGTGAAGGTTTATGGTGTTTATCATGGGCAAACAACTGTTGATGGGTTTTCTCAAATGTTAGCAAGAGATCGACAAAGTTCGGAGTTTCATGTTGCTTTTAAGAAGTTCGGGGCAATTGCCGCAGGAGGAGATCAATAAGCGGAGAAGTTGAATGCGAGTCAGAAAACGTATGAGATTGTGCGTGATGAGCAGGGGCATATTCAGGATGTTAAGTTGCCAGCTTTGGAGTTGAGCGATTTTGATAGGTTGCGGATCGAGACGATTGAGCGTCAGGCGTATGAGCGGGATCCAAATGAGTTGTTGAGGCGTTTGGTTGCGGAGGGTGCGTCAGTTGAGTATGTAAGTGAGGATGAGGCGACGGCTGAAAAGGCTAAGGATAAAATCACTGAGATAAATAGGGAAATTAAGGCGCAGGATAACGCGGCTTTGATCGATGCGGGG
The DNA here is from genome assembly GCA_039714115.1 of Pseudomonadota bacterium. Taxonomy (GTDB): domain Bacteria; phylum Pseudomonadota; class Gammaproteobacteria; order Beggiatoales; family Beggiatoaceae; genus Thiomargarita. The sequence continues at coordinate 992 of JBDLJY010000428.1, forward strand.
AAAAAAGTCAGGGAGAGTTTGAGTGTTGAGGAGGTTGCGATAAGGGCGCAAAGGATACGGGCGGTGGGGACGGTGGAGGAGCAGGCGATTGTTTTGTTGGATACTTATAAAACGCCTGCAATTACTGAGGATATTTTGAAATTCCATGATGATGGTAAGGGGATAAGGCGGATCATTAATTTGGAGAATACGCTTTCGGTTAGTAGTGATGCGGTGGCGCTTGATGCTGTGCAGTTGAGTGAGTTGCCGGTTAGTTTGTTGGATCATTTTAGGTTGCAGCAGGGGTTTAATCGTTTGTTGTTGCGGGCTATCGGGCTTGTGTTTGATGAGGATTTTAGGCCGGTTAGTCCTGAGAGGGTGCGGTTTAGTGCTAAGTCGGCGGAGGTTATACACTGTTAGACACTTTGGACACTTTGGACACCCTTACTAAAAAAAATGAAAACCCCACGTCTTTATTGGCTTAAAAGGTATGTTCATGGTGTCCATCAGTTTAGACACCTTTGGACACCCCTTTATTTTTGGTGTCCGAGGTGTCTAAGGTGTCTGAGGTGTCCAAGGTGTCCAAAGTGTCTAAAGTGTCTAAAGTGTCTAAAGTGTCTTTTAATGAATAGACACCATTATTAGAAATAACTAATCCTTTTTTCTTTAGCTTTTTTGCCAACATTTTGGTGGCGTTTAACGATTTTCCTAACTCAAAAGCAATATCAGGCAATCTAACATGCCCTTCACGGATAGCATCAAGAAAAAATTCCTCAGTAAACGTGGGCTTAGGCAACGACTCCCCAATCTCCTCAACAACCCACACCCCCATCATTAATCCCGCCTCTGGCACCGTCTCCTCTGGCAACGAGACCAAAAACGGCGGCTGAGTCTTGCCCCGCGTCTTTTCAAAATGGATTTCAAACTGCGCCCCTTTAAACATTAATGACTTCTCTTTACCCGGCTTACGCAGATTGATCGAAGCATTGAGCACGTCTTCATGTTTTGAAGTCCCGCGTTGAGCCCCTGTTTTATTAGAGTGATTAACAATACCGACGGCTATTCCATCAGCACGGCACGAAAGAGACCAATCTTGTACTGGTTGAAATTCTTTGGCTGAATTCTCATCTATGCCACCGGCTAAAGTAGATAAATTGTCCATAACAGCTACTTCAGCATCCGCATCATTAATAAATTTTGTGGCAAAAGCTTGACCTTCGGGCGTGGTAAGATTAATGCGCGTCTTAAAAAGATCAGGCGTAAAAATACTCAAATAGCCTTTTTGTGGCATAACACCGTGCGTCTCTATCATACGCTTGATGCGAGCCTGTACCTCTTCGGCTCCCATTTCACCGTCAAAATAGGCAATTCGTCTAGGTTTTGGCGCATACCATCGGCCATCAAACATAGCCGTACCAGTAGCAATTGAAAATGCGATTTCCAAAGCGAGTTGAGATTTACCAACACCACGCCACGCATGAATCATCCAAATGTCGCGGGTAAAAAGCCAAGGGAAGAGCATGGGTTCTTTTTTGGGGATGTCCATTTTTAAAAGTTCTGTCGCGTCGATGAGTGTCTCTTGGTGGGAGTGGAGTAGGATTTTAGCTTCCCTTAAATTTACGAGTTTATCTGAGTCGTTTAAGTCACGATGAATCCAAATCGTATCAATTTGGCGATCTAGGGATTTGTCTTTGACGATCCGCGCATACGCGATGAGGTTGGATGCTGCTGAGTTTTGGTGTAGGCTTTTGGTTAGTGTACTTAAATAGTCACTGCCACCAATGGTTTTGAAATTGCTTTCAGCTTGTAAATGGTCGGTAAGTGTAATGGGATCGGGATGTTGATCTTTGGCGATGACTGATTTTATGGCCGTGAAGATTATTCGATGTTCTGGTAAAAAAAAATCTTCAGCGGATAAAATAGCCTGAATGAGTAACCACTCTGAGTCATCAAACATTAAGCCACCCAGTATTGATTGTTCGGCTTCAAGGGAAAACGGCTCTGTACCATCTTGTGGTTGATTTTTGGGTTTGGATCGTTTAATTTTAGACATGTTTTTTCCTTGTTGAATTGTCTCGTCGGGTGTTCTGTTGCCAAACTTTCGCACCTGACGAGGTATTTTAGTTAAGATTTTTACTTTCAGTCTCACGAAAATTTTTGACCAAAAGTATTACTGCTGGTATAAGTGGAACGGGTATTCGCATCTGCTTAGTTGGAGCCAGTTTTTTTCTACCTGATCCCTTTCTTGCACCGCCACGCTCTCGTAAAGTTTCTTGTTTCATCATAGTTTCCTATTTTGAAAAATGGTGACTTATTTTACTTGTAATTTTTATTATTTGTCAACATTTTTCAAAGGCTTTTTGTTTTATTTTTCAGCTTAATTTTATTTTATATGGTGACATTGTTTTGATGGGTAGTTGACACAAAAAAAAGCCCCTTATCTTGTGACAAGGAGCTTTTTTGTTGATCACACCAGCTGTTTTTGGACAGCGCAGTGTTGAACTCGTCAAGTACCGATTGCCGATCTCCCTTTGGTATCGGTTTAAGCATGTCTCGCACCCGTTGCCGTTGCTCATCGGTAAAATCCTTGAGCGCAAAATCAAATATCAAATCACACTCGCCACTATTGGCACCGCTTTCACTTCCTACAGCGTGCGCTTTTGTCTAAGTTCTAATCCGGTAATTTTTTAAGTGATTGTTTTTAATGAGATTAGATTTTTAGCCATTTTCACAAATTTTCACATTGTAAAATTTTGTGATAAGATTAGTTAGGTTTGTATAATCTACTGCGCCTTATCCAGACAAAGCTTTAATTGTTTAGCGAGTTCCTGAATTTTAGGTTCCCCAAGTATTTCCCTGTGCTTGCCTTCAATCACATGGCAATCGAATCTGCCCGTTGTCAAGTCGGACCAGCGGCTTGCCCAATGGCCATCACCTTCTTTTTCCATAGTGTGAAAATCGCTGCTCTGGAAAAGTGTGATTTTTTCTGGGTAAATATGAGGTACATAATTCATTCTAGCGGCTTGGTGGGCCTCCATAACGCATTGGATACGGCGTTCTTGAGAACTGATTATCCTTTTAATTTTTTTGACCCACTGGTAGCGGCGATAAACAAAAAAGTTCATTAAGGCATAGGTCAGTTGGCCGCGATTGAAATGGTAGATTGTACGGCGAACAAAATGACCTGGTAAATTAAAAGTGTTCTTAGGCCGAATGCTGAAGTATAAAAAGATAATAGGGCTAGTAATGCCACTGTGCAATCTTGCGCCTGAAGTTGTTGAGCTATTTCAAAGGCAACATGACATCCAAAACACTGCTCCCCCAAATAATAAGGCCCCTCCGGCTGAAGGCTCCGTATTTCCTTAATATAATAAGCAGCCATGTCCTCCACCCGATTATGAGGCACCTCTCCCTCCTCAAAACCAAGCGGTTGCAACCCATAAACTGGCTGATCCATCCCCAAATAACGCGCATACTTAACAGCACTCAAAGCCGTACTCGCCGCCGGAGGTACATAAAAAAAAGGAGGCTTAGCACCGCGAGGCACCCTCGTTTCCGGCAGTTATCACCTGATCGGTGAACTCACCAATAACACCAGTCAAGTGGCATTTTGCAAAGATTTTTCAACAGGGCTCGTGCTACGCTTTTTCTGGGCTATACCGATTATCGTCACACTGGAAAACTGGAATTTTCTAAAAGTTTGCCTTAAATTCAGAGCCAAATATTCGCAAATTGATGGAATAGTCGTTTGCGAAGATAATTGTGTGTTGGCGGGAGTTTACGCTGCCAAAGCCGCCGACTATAAATACATCATTCCCCAATTTGACGGACTGGATTGGCATCCGACTAAGATTTGCGATTTGTACGCCATTAAAAATCTTGAGCCCCAAAATCCACCGCGAGGCATAGACTGGCACATTTTCAAATTGAATTATATTGGGAACAATAAAGTGCCAATTTATCAAGCAATACGGGAACTTGTGCAAAGTGCCATCAAATTAACACCGCGCCTAAGTTTTGAAAAAGCCAAGGCACAAGTCACAAATGCCGTTAAAACTTTCTCCGATGAGCACCTTAAAGATTTTGA
>JBDLJY010000429.1:0-5046 GCA_039714115.1 Pseudomonadota bacterium
AAAAAGTCAGCATCCTTCAGCTTATTTTAAAATTCTCTAAGCGTTTCATTCACCCCTTCCAATACTTGTCCACCATATAAATAAACTTCAGCCGTATTGGTATCTTTAACTTTATGAATCAGTACGATTTTCATGATTTCGACGTAACTTTCGATGTAGCTAGTCGGATTGCTAGGTGAGGTGGATAAATATAAAGGCTCTCTAGTGTTGTAATCAATATATAAGTGGTGGAATGATGGATTTTTGTTGTCAAATCAATTTGACTTATCCCTGCTAAAAATAAATCCCTGTCGTTAAGGTTTTGACTTATCCATGTTATGCCCTTGAAAAATGAGCAAGAATATATAATATATGTATGGTAAAGTGTCATTGTTTAATTTTGTGGAAAACGTGAAACTAGAACTGAATTAGATAACAACATCATGGCAACCATAGAAGAAATTTCCATTAAAAATTATCGTGTCTTACAAAATGTCACGCTAAAAGGCATTCAATCCTTTTCCGTTTTTTTAGGTCCTAATGGGAGTGGCAAAACCACCTTTTTTGATGTTATTGGTTTTCTGTCCGATTGTCTCACAACTAACGTGCGTAAAGCCTTAGAAAATCGCGGCCGATTTCAAGAAGTCATCTCCCGTCATGCCAAAAAGCCAGAAATTGAAATTATTATTAAATATAGAGAAAAAGCTAGAACACCCCTTATCACCTATACTTTAGCGATCACCCAAAAAGACAATACGCCAATTGTGTCTAGGGAAAGCTTAAAATGGAGAAGAAGTAAACGTGGTCAACCCTTCGCTTTTTTAAATTTTACGCAGGGAAGTGGCGAAGTCATTAGCGGTGAAGAGCCTGAAAAAACCGATCAAAGAATTCATTATCAAATGGATGATCCAACTTCTCTCGCTATTAAAACCATTGGTCAACTTTCTAACAATCCGCGTATTGCCAGTTTAAGACGTTTTATTGAAAGTTGGTTTTTGTCCTACTTTATTCCTGATCAAGCACGTCAACTAGCCGTTGCTGGGGCAATGGAACATCTTTCGCGTGAAGGCGATAACATTGCTAATGTCGTGCAATATTTGGCGGATGAACACTCAGAAATCGTGCAAAATATTTTGCGGCGGCTGACGGAACGTATTCCTAAATTAGAGCGTGTTGACTCAGAACAAACGATTGATGGTCGATTAGCTTTGCTATTCAAAGATGAACCCTTTACAAAACCTTTTTTAGCTCGGTTTGCATCTGACGGCACTCTGAAACTTTTGGCTTACTTAATTCTGCTCAATGATCCAAAGCCACCGCAATTGCTTTGCATTGAAGAACCTGAAAATGGCTTGCATCATAAACTGCTTGATCCTTTGAGCGAAGAATTGGTGAGTTACTCAACAAAACATCCGGGCGGACAATATCCCTAATGCAAAATATTTCATTGAAAACGAAGGCGCTTTCTCCCCATCCATAATTTTAAAGATAAAAAAAGACTATTAAAACAATTACCTAAAAGAATGCCATCTTATGCTAATTTCAGGCAGGCTGATTGGCGAATTGTCGTTTTGGTAGATAGAGACAGTGAAGATTGCAAGCAACTTAAACAACAATTATGTGCAACGAGTCGCGTTATCACTCAGAAAAAGGGTAATGTTGTTTTACATCGTATCGCTATTGAAGAGTTAGAAGCCTGGTTTTTAGGAGACATTCCTGCCATTCGCGTGGAATATCCAAAAGTACCAACTAATTTAGCCAAGAAAAAAAATTTTCGTGATCCAGATGCCATAAAAGGGGGCACTTGGGAAACACTTGATAAATTGCTCAAAGATTATGGTTATCAAGGTTTATTCAAAACTGAATTTGCCAGACGAGTTGCCCCTCACATGGATATTGAAAACAATCGTTCAAAAAGTTTTCAAGTTTTTCGGGATGGGCTTATAACACTGATAAAGGGATAATTCAAGCCACCGAGCCGCAAATAAGAAAAATATTGAAACGGCGATTGATGGGGAGATTGATCAATTCGTTTATACATGTCACGGCAGAGGAAATTTGGATTGTAGAGCCAGCCTAACGGGTGCGTCCTGTGCACAAATAAAGTCACATACAATTGATCTGCACCAACAAAAATGTAGGACGCACCCTACACTTCAATGCCATTAAGTTAAGAGATATTGTAGGGTGGGCAACGTGTTTTTTGTTGCCCGGAGCAGGTTTGAAACCTGCTCCGGGCCCCGATACGGTGGGCAACAAAAACACGTTGCCCACCCTACAAAAGAACGTCTTTGGGCTTAACTTAATGGCATTGACCCTACACTTACTGCCACAATCCGTTTCTTCCCCTAATCCGTTGTACTAAATGCTGTCAGCACCGTTAATGAGCATTTGAAACGTCTCCGTGAACTAGCATAATTGGAAAACAGAATGAGTGTGACTCTCCTTTGTTAGAAATAGGGCAGATGTTGAAATGAGATTTTTTCGTTTTTTTTTTGCGGTGCAGGACGCTCCGCGTCCGGGCCTGCATTCCCACGCTCCGCGTCAATGCCATTAAGATAACTCTCCCCAAATCAGACCTACGAGGATACCCATACATATTCCGTTGTAAACTAAAATAAAAATTAACCTGAGCCGGTTTGGGCAACCTCGTAGGTTTGTCTTAGATCCCTCAAGATCCCTCCTTACGTCGGGACCGGGACAGGCTTAATGGCATTGACGCGGAGCGTGGGAACGATAAATTTGCTTTCCGAAATAGGATTTTTAAATTTACATACAATTGATCTGCACCAACAAAAATGTGACGCACCCTACTTGCTGTAACGCTGACAATTACCCGCCAGAAGCATTACAACAATACTTTAAAATGGCTAATGAGAGTGATGCCCCCCCCTTAATTTACCTATTGAAATATAGATAATTAATCTTATATATTCCTCATAAAAATCACCAAAATCATAACAATCACCGTTCAAAAATTATTTTGTTGATTATCGTCAAGGCTTGATTCAATTATCACAAAGGAAATCATAACTATGCGTGAATTTAACACCTTTGGACCCTGTGATCCCGCCCAGAACTACGTTGTCCCACGCACTAAAGACATTGCCGATTTCATCCAACGTCTTAAAAAGGGACGATATATTGTCATCTTCGCCCCGCGCCAAACGGGTAAAACCACCTTTTTCCGTTGGGCACTAGAAGCCTTAACAAATGAAGATGACACTTATTTGCCGATTCAACTGAATTTTGAGGATTATAAAGACCTTGCTCCAGAAGAGTTTTATCATTGTCTAAAAGAAGAGATCATTCAAGAAATAGACTATTATGAGCCATTACAAAATAATACGGCACTCAGTCAATTTTTGGCTAACTATGCCATGACTTCTCATGTCTCAATGAGAAAGTTCTTTGAAAAATTGGTAAAGTACCTCAAAAACCGCCGGGTTGCCATCATCATTGATGAATTTGATGGTATTCCCACCGCCGAAGTCAAAAATTTTTTACATACTTTACGCAAAATTTATTTGTCAAGAAAACAGAACCGTTGCCCGTACAGCTTGGGCATTGTTGGTGTCAAAAGCATCACCCAACTTAACTATGATCGCTCAATTTCGCCCTTTAATATCCAAGATGAGTTTGCTCTGTCTAATTTTACCCTGCCACAAGTACATGAACTCTTGAGGCAATATACAGCAGAAGTGGGACAAGCTTTTGCACCCGAAGTGATTGAAAATTTCCATAAACAAACGGGTGGGCAACCGTTTCTTGTCAATCGTCTCGCACAAATATTGACTCAGGAAATGACAATTAAGGACACAATCTCAAACGCGCATTTTCACAAAGCGCACGAAAAGATTTTAAATGAAGCCAATGTGCATTTGTCCCATTTGAAAACGAATATTCGTCAACATCCGCGATATGAAACCCTTTTAATGGAAATTTGCTCATATCAAACGGGGGTACGCTTTAATATCCACAATGATTTTATCAGCGAATTGGTGACTTATGGTGTAGTCAAAGCGGGCGTTGATGGTTATTGCGAGATTACTAATCCAATTTATCAAAATTGTATTGTGCAAATTTTCCAACCTGTAATCAATGGCTTAGAAAGAAAATATTTACCAGAAGATACCGAAGCGGGTTTTTTAGATTACTTAACCCCTGATGGACAAATCAATATGCGCTTGCTGCTTCTCAATTTTCGTGATTTCATTGCGCGTGCCGGTTATCGAATTCTTCAAGTACCAGACACGCCCCAAGAATTTGTCGGGCAATATTTGCTGTTTGCCTATCTTGATCAGTTTGTGCATCAAATACGCGGGTTTATGTACACAGAAGTTCGTACCGGGCGAGGGCGCATGGATTTAATCATTTTTCACCAAGGGGAAAAATACATTGTCGAAACCAAAATTTGGGAAGGCAAAACGTTGTATTCGGATGGCAAACATCAATTGGCGGAATATTTGAAATTGGAAGGAGTCAAAGAGGGCTACTACATTGTGTTTGATCATCGCTCAAAGCCACAAGCACGATCCGAAATCGATCAGATTGAAGGGAAAACAATTGTGAGTTATTGTATTGTGGTGCTACAAGAAAAACCGTCTGCGGCTAAAGCAGCGCGTTAGTCATAAACGCGAGGTGCCATTTATATAGTTTTTCAGATAAATAATTTCCAAAAACCTGCCAGGTTTCCAAAACCTGGCAGGTTTAAAGTGTGAAATTATTTTTCTGAACATCTATAATAAAGGATAAAGATAAAGGCTAGTGCAGGAAGGCAGAAATCTTCAGGCCATTGAGAAATCCGATTTTTTAAAAAAAAAAATAGGATTTCTTTGCTTTTATAATGGATATTTCCGCCCTCCTGCACTAGCGTTGTGATTATTAGCAGGGATAAGTCCTATAATATTTTGATTTATCCCTGTTAATAACTAATCCCTGTCGTGGGCAGCGTTATCGTTTTCCAACACTTTCCAACGCCTCTCGCAAATCCTTCAGCCTATCCCTGCTAATGGGGATTTATTTTTCAATACCATTGAGCAACAAATTATAGTCGTCGCATTTTTT
>JBDLJY010000430.1:0-5032 GCA_039714115.1 Pseudomonadota bacterium
AAGTAAGCAGCATATTGCTGATCTTTTTGAGAAATGATGCGATTATCAAGTGGCCACTGGATGCCAAACGTGGGATCATCCCATCTGATGCCACGAGCACAATCGGCTGCATAAAATTCTGACATCTGATAAAAAACCTCCGTGTTATCTACCAATGTTTGAAACCCATGAGCAAACCCTTCAGGAATATAGAGCATTTTTCGGTTTTGAGCTGTGAGATCAATCGCAAACCATTGTTTAAAAGTCGATGACTCTGAACGTATATCAATAATCACGTCATAGATTGCGCCCATGTTGCATCTAACGAGTTTAGCCTCTTCGTGTGGTTTGGTTTGATAATGCATACCACGTAAGGTTCCCTTTTTTTTATTAAAAGAAATATTGCATTGGCGCAAGTTTGGATTGAGACTATATGACTCAAATTCTTTTTGGCAAAAAGTTCGCGCAAAGAACCCCCGTTCATCAACTAATAACTCTGGCTCTATGAGGTAAGCCCCTGTCAAAGGTGTTGGAGTGAATTTCACGGTAACACCTTGATTTCGGGAATAGGGATAACAAACTTTCCACCCCATGTCCGTATGAAAGCCATTTGTTCCATGATTTCATCTTTCAGGTTCCAAGGTAAAATCAACAAATAGTTTGGCTTGGTTTCTTTGATTTTATCAGGAGACTCAATAGGAATATGGGTACCGGGTAAAAACAAACCTTGTTTATGGGGGCTGCGATCAACGGTGTAATCAATAAAATCTCTCCTGATTCCACAATAATTGAGCAAGGTGTTTCCCTTAGCTGGCGCACCGTAACCTACAATGGATTGACCATCACGTTTTGCTGCAATCAAGAAGTCAAGCAGTTTGCGTTTGGTTTCTATCACATTTTCATAAAAACCTAAATAAGTTGGTAAATTGGCTAAGCCTGCTTGCAATTCCCGCTGTTTTAATGTGTCCACAGACTCGGCAATGGATTGACTATTGTCTTCCGCATGTTTAGCAAAGATACGAAGTGAACCACCATGAGTAGGGATTTCTTCAACATCAAATAAAGTGAGACCATGTTTAGCAAATACTTTTTCTACACTGATAAAAGAAAAGTATGAAAAATGCTCCTGATAAATGGTATCAAACTGGTTTTTTTCCATTAATTGTAGCAAATGGGGAAATTCCATGGTAATAACCCCGTTTTGCTTTAGCATAATTTTCAAGCCACTCACAAAATCATTCAGATCAGGAACATGCGCGAGAACATTATTTCCAATTAATAAATCTGCTTTTTTACCTTCAGCAACCAACTCTGTCGCCGTTTGCTGACCGAAGAACTTGATGACTGATGGAATACCGTTTGATTCTGCTACCTTAGCAACATTTTCCGCCGGTTCAATACCTAAAACAGGAACCCCTTTTTTTCTGAAATATTGCAGAAGATAGCCATCGTTGCTCGCTATTTCAACCACAGAATGAGATGAGTTAAACCCAAAACGTTTTACCATATATTCTGTGTAAGCACTCGCGTGTTCAAGCCAACTGTCAGAATAGGATGAAAAATAAGCATAGTCACTGAAAATCGATTGTGGGCTTTGGAATGCTTGTAATTGTACTAGATAGCACGATTGACAAACATAAGCACACAATGGATAAAATGGCTCCATTTGTTGCAACTGTTCTGGTTTTAGGTAAGCATTCGATACCGGTGACATACCTAAATCACAAAAAATATGTTGCAAGTTTGTACCGCAAAATCGACAGGTTTCCGAAGTAGTCATATGTCCCCCATGTTTTGATAGCGATTGATTTGGTTTATAGTCAGTTCTCTCATATTTTCGTTATGCCGATAACTTTGATACCACTCAGCAACCCATTCCAATGCCGTACTTAACTGCAATTTTGGATACCATGCCAATTGTTTTTTTGCTTTTGAACAATCAAGTTTAAGATAATTTGCTTCATGTGGTTGGGAAAGAGAATCTAATTTCCACATTGCCTTTGTACCTAACAAACTCGCCAACTGTTCCACTATCCAAGACACCGGTTTTGTGTCATCTTCATTGGGTCCAAAATTCCATCCTTCCGCAAACTTAACACCGTTTTTCCAAAGTTCTTCTGCTAAGGTTAAATATCCGTTAAGCGGTTCAAGTACATGTTGCCACGGACGCACAGCATTAGGATGACGAATCAGAAGCTCGCGGTTTTCCATAAAAGCATTCACGATATCCGGTATTAACCGATCTTTAGCCCAATCTCCACCTCCAATAACATTGCCTGCCCTTACAGTTGCTACCGCTACACCATGCTTTGGCTCTGTTATGTTATTAAAATAAGCGTTACGATAGGCAGAAGTCACCAATTCAGCACACCCTTTGCTGCTTGAATAGGGATCAAATCCACCCATAGGTTCATTTTCACGGTATCCCCAAATCCATTCTTTATTTTCATAACACTTATCACTTGTTACGACAATGACTACCTTAACGCAGTCAGCATGGCGCACGGATTCCAATAGATTCACTGTGCCCAAAACATTAGTTGCATAAGTTTCTACCGGGTTAGCATAAGAATATCGAACCAAGGATTGAGCAGCCATATGTATAACTATTTCAGGCTCATGTCTGGCAATAATAGATTTTAAATTGTCAAGATCACACACATTCCCAGTAATTGAGGTCATTCCATCTGCAACATTTGCGACTTCAAATAGACAGGGGTTGGTCGGTGGCAACAATGAATAACCTAATACTTCAGCCTCTAAATTTTGTAACCACAAAGAAAGCCAACTACCTTTAAATCCAGTATGACCACTAATTAATACTTTTTTATTTTTCCAAAATTTATGTTCCATTACCATATTTTCCACTGTGCTTTGCCAGATGTCCAGAGTTCTTCTAAATATCTCTTATCACGTAAGGTATCCATAGCCTGCCAAAAACCGTTGTGCAATAATGCTGATAAATTCCCCTCCTTAGCAAGTTTCTCCATGGGACTTTGCTCCCAAACAGTTTCATCTCCCTCAATATAATCTAGCACTTTAGGTGATAGCACAAAAAAACCCCCATTTATCCAACCACCATCACCTTGAGGTTTTTCTTTAAAACCAGTCACTTTATCTTGTGTTAAACTCAATGCCCCAAAACGACCAGGGGGTTTGATTGCAGTTAATGTTGCCAGCGTACCTTGCGCCTTATGAAACGCAATAAGCTTACTCATATTGATGTCACTGACACCATCACCATAAGTAAAACAAAAGTCTTCATCATCAAGATATGCGCGAACCCTTTTGAGTCGTCCACCTGTCATCGTATTTTCCCCCGTGTCAACCAAAGTGACTCGCCAAGGTTCAGCCATGTTTTGATGCACCTCCATCTTATTGTTGGCGACATCAAATGTAACATCCGATGTATGTAGAAAATAATTAGCAAAATATTCCTTTATCATGTATCCTTTATAACCAAGACAAATGATGAAATCATTTATTTCATAAAAGGAATAAATTTTCATAATGTGCCAGAGAATTGGTTTTCCACCAATTTCTATCATTGGCTTTGGTTTTAGGTGAGATTCTTCACTTATTCGTGTGCCCAATCCGCCTGCTAAAATAACTGCTTTCATTGTTTTATCCTTCTAACCATTTATTCAGAAAGTGAACGATAAATATGATCATATTTTTTAACGCCGTCATCCAAAGAAAAACGGTTTCGTGCTGCCGTAACGCACCGTTGCCTAGTTGATGGTTCAGCTACCAAATTTAAAAAGCGTGTCAATGCCTGCTCCAATGTTTCACGAGAAAACTCATCTACAATCACGCCTACCTTTTCATTATTAATGATTTCTTTTACGTCACCAACTCCACCATTTGTTAAGCATGGAACACCACAACCCAAAAATTCTCCCAATTTTGTAGGCGCGGAACCGCGCTTAGAAAAGACTGGTTTAATAAAAAAAATAGTGGCATCCATTTGGGAAATCAATTTGGGCACTTCACTATATTCTGCTGATCTGATTTCTACTTGCTCTTTTGGGATACTATAAGCATTTAAGCGTTCTTGGATGTATTCGTGCTCCTCCCGATTGATGATGAGAAAACGGGTGTGGGGACGGATTCTCAATAAAATCTTAAAACACTCAACAACAGGATCAAAAAGATACCAGTTAACAGTTGTTCCAACGTATCCGATAGTAAATGATTGCTCAGAATTTTCAAGACGCACTGTGTTAGGCATTGGGCGGAATAACGTCAAATTAGTACACGTCGTAATCACCTCGAATCGTGGTAAACGATTTTTTAGGTAAGGAAATTGTTGCATAGCGGAAATCCCAGCATGGGTAAGCGATACCACCACATCGGCATGGGTTAGGAACTGCTTTTCAAACCACTTTGCAACTCGATAAATACGCGAATTGGGGGGCCAAAGCCCTCCGTCTATTCTTTCATCTGGCCAAAAACCACGCATATCGAATATAAATCGTTTCTTGAAAATTCGTTTCAGTGCCAACGCTATAACGGAAGGGACATAACTTCTGGCGTGAACGATCTGTATGCGATAGCGAAGGCTCAGATAATTACATACGAACAACCCCACCAGCAAATCATACGCGGTTGCCAAGGCACTGGGACGTTTGTGATAGCGTAACGACACCCATCGAATACCTACCTCCTTCACCGATTTTTCAAAAGCTTTGCGTTTAGCCCAATCTTGTGCCTTTTCATAACTCACAAGGGTGATTTCGTGGTGTTCAGCAAGCTTTTTCAAGTATTGAAATACCTGTGACTGTCCCAAAGGCTCTAATAAACCATCATAAGTGATATAAAGTACATGTGCCATGATTCAGTTTCCTGTTCGCTCTTACTTGATAATTGATACCTACTTGAGCACGATTAGGCATTTGTGATTGTAAGTTAGTTATATAATAGAGAGAAATCATATTCATTAATTTGTTGAGTAAATTTGGATATATAAGTCTCAATGTTTCCTTCATTGACCAAATATGCATCTTTAGCCATGGAACGAATGATATAGCTATTAATTTCTGAAGAATGATGA
>JBDLJY010000431.1:0-5022 GCA_039714115.1 Pseudomonadota bacterium
GAAACAGTCGCTGCCACCAGCGTTTACGATTCGCGGGTGTAGGCGCGTCATCGACAATGGCTTCTGGCGGAATGCGTGTCAGTAACCAACGCGGCGGTACAACGGTGCCGCTGGTTCCACAAACCGCGCCGAGATTGTTTGGATCAAATATTTTTATCATAGCGGGCGTTTCATCCGCGTAAACTATCCCGCAATAATCATAGTCATGCTCTTTTCGCAGTAATTGGTCAATTTCTTGGATAAATTTGTTCAATTCAGTCGCATTGACGGGCGCTGTTGGTACCGTTTCTCCCACAAAGTAAATGTACCAATCATTGGGTTGCGCTTTCACTTTTTCCCATAAATTGTCTAATTGGGGCCAACGCAACATGTTGATAAATCTGCCTTTATAATGTTCTTGAAAGTTCATATCAGTTTAGAGGAGTCCAAGATTTATCTTGGACTCCTATGGCTTATTTCAAATTATAGGTGCTTGACAATTTTTTCGGCACTCCCACGTTTTTCAGTACCACGTACTGTGGTAAACCGTCTTTGTAGGGAGGATAGTCTTCACCCAAAATCAGTGGCTGTAAGTATTCACGGCAAACTTCAGTAATGCCAAAGCCATCTTCAGTGATATACTCCATAGGCATCATCTTTTCCACATTCGCCACATCTGCTAAGTTGGCTGAGCCAATCTCCCATCGATAGGGATTGTTAGATGTACGCACAATCGTTGGCATGACAGCGTTTTTGCCCTCTATCGCCAATTCTACCGCGGCTTTGCCTAAGGCATAAGCTTGATCCACGTCCGTTTTGGAGGCAATATGGCGGGCTGCGCGTTGCAGATAATCGGCGACTGCCCAATGGTACTTATAGCCCAGACTATCTTTAATCAGTTGTGCAACCACGGGGGCAACGCCACCCAATTGTGCATGTCCAAAGGCATCACGGGTGCCGGCTTCTGCTAGGAATTTGCCCTCTTTGTTTTTGACGCCTTCTGATACTACGATAGAGCAGTAGCCGTATTTTTTCACCGCATTATCAACTTTCGCCAAGAATTTTTCTTGATCAAAGACGATTTCTGGGAACAAAATCAGATGCGGTGCATCGCCTTCTTTCTCCGCAGCCACGCCACCAGCGGCGGCAATCCAGCCAGCGTGCCGCCCCATGACTTCCATGACGAAAATCTTGGTGGAGGTTTTTGCCATAGATGCGACATCAAAACTGGCTTCACGGATAGATACTGCGACATATTTGGCGACTGAGCCAAAACCGGGGCAGTTGTCAGTGATCGGTAAATCATTATCAACCGTCTTGGGCACTCCGACGCAAGTAATGGGGTAGCCCATTTTTTCGCCAATTTGCGATACTTTATGCGAGGTATCTTGGGAATCACCGCCACCGTTGTAGAAAAAATAACCGATGTCATGCGCTTTAAATACTTCAATCAAGCGCTCATATTCAGCCTTGCTTTCTTCTAAGCCCTTGAGTTTAAAACGGCAAGAGCCAAATGCCCCCGATGGTGTATGGCGCAGTGCTGCGATAGCTTCATCGGATTCTTGGCTGGTATCAATCAAGTCTTCTGTGAGTGCTCCGATAATGCCATTACGTCCAGCATAAACTTTTCCGATTTTATCCGGGTGTTTGCGAGCCGTTTCAATTAGCCCGCAAGCAGTGGCGTTAATGACTGCGGTGACTCCGCCTGATTGGGCATAAAAAGCATTTTTAGGCATAATTTCTCCTATTTAGTTATGTGTCCAAGATAAATCTTGGACTCCTACCAAGAAAATCAATTCTTATTTTATCAAACAATGCCATTAAGTTAAGCCATTTCCATAATAAATCACTCTTATATATATATAACTGATATGTTGGAGTCCAAAATTTATTTTGGACGAGTGCTCGCCTTGGACTCCTCATACGTGCTACTTGTGAGTTCAATAATCAAGGCCTGCGCGTTTTTAAGGCGAGGCGATTTCAGAAATGAGGGTAAAAAAAACATTAGTACAGCTAATTAGGAAATAAACGAATTGAATTAGTTGTCAATTGTTGTTTGCTCCGAGGCAAACGAATTGGCGATAACAATAATTCAGTCGGAGCATAAAAAAGGGTGGGTATGGGGGCATCTATTATGTGCATTGTGAGTGTGCAAGCAGTGATGATCGCAGGTGTCGGATTGAGCATGGCAAGGCAATCTAAAGGCACAGATTTTGGAAGGCAATCCCAAGTATGATGGCAAAAAATCTATGGGTGATGATGCTTCGATGGATTCTAAGAACAGTTATATGGTTAGCGGAGAGGTTTCCACTATGAGGTGTCAAAATACTTATAATATAAGAGTCTAAATGAAGCCGATTTAGAAATGAGGGGTATAATTTAAGATTATAATAAAAACAAGGCTTTGCTGGTTTATCATTTTAGTTAAAAGTCTTGTCGATAAATGTAGGCAAGTCTAATGTATATTTATTGATACTGTTATAGATTAGTTTGATTGTTGGTTTCTTAAGTATAAGGATTTAAGAAATTAAATCGCTTTTAAAAGCGGAGCGGAGCCATGGCTGCCTTTTGCTCCGCTAGATATGAAAAACTACAGGGATTGTATTTAAAAAAGGATAAGTCAAAACCAATTTTAGCCCCGTTTTTCAGATCGGCTTTAACAGAAAATTTACTTAGTCGATTTGAAGGTTCATACTACCAATTGGTGTGCAATGCCAACGATAATACCCGCTCTTCGACGGGGCGTGGGAGCGCAACGATAAACCTCGCGTATAATAACAGCGGGGCGTGGTTTCCCGTAGTCGCCGCTGCCCGACACACAATATTGCCACGCACAAACGAGTTTATCCAGTCGCTATCATCCCACAAAACCTCAACCATCCATGTTGCCTTACCAGTCTCGACTGGCGGCGTGCTCGAACACCAAAGGACGACGCTGGTAGTGTTTTTCTAGGTATTCCTTCAAGGCTTCTACAATAATCCAGTTTTTGCCACGCCGCATTTTTTGACATAACATGTCGAGTTGTTGTCCGAGAAATAGGCGATAAATCAGGGATTAACGGAGTCCAAGATTTATCTTGGCACTTCGCCCAAACTAAAGTTATACAATCAACACGCACAATCCCCCAATCATTAGTCCTGTACTGCGATAGTTAACTCAATGCCAGTATTATAAAAAGATAACTTATTGATTTTATTTAAATATTACTGAGCGTCTCTGTCAAAAAAAATCAGTTCCCTCAGTAAGTTCTCTCCTTACGTCGAGCCCATGATAAACCAAAAAAATATGATTTCTAGCTAGCACCGGAGCGATTAATAGTTCAAAGCCATATCGTACTACTTAAAAAAACCATAACAAAATATTAATACTAGCCTTGTCATTTCGACGCAAGGAGAAATCTCATAAGCCTCCAGACTTGTCATTTAATTATTAGTGACTAAAGAAATCCGATTTTTTCAAAAAATATGATTTCTAAACCGGAGGTATTTCGACGTAAGGATAAATCTCATAAGCCTCCAGCCTTGTCATTTAATTATTAGTGACTAAAGAAATCCGATCCCTCAGTGAGTTCCCTCCTTGAGGTCCCGACGGAGGAGGGAACTTTCCCGCAGGTTAATTTTTCTTTCCTTGAGTTTACAATGCTGGGTATTTTTTTCCCCGTCTGATTTTTAGGCTTGGCTGTCAAGTAGGGCAGGCACACGCTGTACCCACTAAAATGTTCGGTGCTACTTTCTGAATTTGACTATATTCTTGATAACGCTTTTTGGCTGTTTGTTGCAAGTCATATAAGCTTTGCCAATTGAGCCAAAATTCAGCTGTCGTACCCAAATAATGGGAAAGTCGCAGTGCTGTATCAGGTGTTATTGCGCGTTTACCACACAAAATTTCGTGTGCGCGTGGATAACTAATCTGTATATCACGGGAAAATTGGCTTTTGTTAATTCCCAAAGGTTCAAGATATTCTTCCCACAAAATAATGCCCGGATGTTCTACATCAAATCCAATTGTCATATTTCCCCCTAACGATGATAGTCCACAATTTCTACATCTTCAGCATTGCCTTCACAAAATCTGAAACAAATCCGATATTGCTTATTTACACGAATGCTGTATTGTCCAAGACGATCCCCGCTGAGCATTTCTAAATGATTACCTGGTGGAATACGTAAATCATCTATGTTTTGGGCTAAATGCAACATGGAGAGTTTACGCTTGGCAAGTTTTTTAATTGCCCGCAAAAAGCCTGTCGCTTTGCCCGTTTCAAACAACTGTTGAGTTTTTGAACAAGAAAATGAATTTATCATAAGTACCATTATAACGAATACCGTTATAATGACAACAGGCTCAGATATCATTCATCGTGTTCCTGTATAGCTGCTGTACGCCCAAGTCTTATGTTATCATGGATCAACCTCAATATGCAGGGAGCACAATGCATCAATGCAAGAAGGTGTCCTCATTCCTAAACAATGGCTAAAGGGTGTTAATGAAGTCGAGGTTCGCAGGGAAAATCATTTAATCCTTATTATTCCCTTTAGTACGCAAAAATCAGTTTTGCAACTGGATACAGGCATCATTATTGAGGAAAACCACGCAGATAAAGAGGATACACAAGCTGATGCTGAATATAAAGCCGCTATGCAGTCCTATTTATCGCGTTCCGCCTACCTATTAACCGATCCCTCTCAAAAATCAATGCCATTAAGTTAAGGGCAACCATAAAGGATTGCCCCTACATAAAACGCGGTTCTTTGTAGGGGCATACCCTATCGGGTTTGCCCTTAACTTAATGGCATTGCTCTCAAAAATACCCACAACGGGAGACTCTTTAAAATGCCTACGCAGTTATCTACTAATAAGTGATGAGGCTAAATTAAGTCGAGCTTTTGACGGAGCTTGGACATAGCCAAAAAAAATCATATTTTTTCAAAAAATATGATTTTTGACAGTTAACTTAATGGCATTGGGCTTTAAAATGCCTACGCCGTTATCTACTAATAAGTGATGAGGCTAAATTAAGTCGAGCCTTAAATTGGCTTTAA
>JBDLJY010000432.1:0-5015 GCA_039714115.1 Pseudomonadota bacterium
ATCAAAGAGACAAGATTTTTTTTCTATCAATAGAATTGAAATCACACAAAAGTCCCAACATCCCCTGAAGATGAGACGGTAAATCTTTAGGAAAAGTGAATTCTTTTGCATAGCCAAATGCCTCAAAATTTTTGGCTATGTTGATTAATTCTTGCATATTCTTGGGTTTTTGAAAAAACTCTACTATTATTTGAACAGGAATTTCATTGAATTGCTTGCTCAATTCTGCACGTAAGCTTTGTGTCGCAGCATCTGGAACAACAGCTTTGAGGAATTTGGTAGCAACATTGGTGATAGCATCAGACGTTGTTTCTCCCTTTTGACCATAGCGAAATCCCTCCGTGAGTATCTTGAAACGAACATCACTATCCAAGAAAACAGAACTACCGGCTACATAATCAAACCCAATTAAGAAAAAAGAGGTGGTTATATATAACAGCCGCAATGCGCCAGAACTTTGGTTAGCACTTACAATAGACTGTTCCATAAAATATTTAATATCAAGTAACCATTCATTACAGCCATCAAAATTCAGTTTGTTCAATAAATTGCTTTTTGAAGCAAAAAATTTGCTTTTCCAATCACCGCCAAATTTTCCAAAACTATCATGTTCAATTAAGTCAATGAGTTCTTCCTCATTGAGCCGACTGTTTTTATCTGGATGGTTTTTTACAAGCCTTTTTAAAAAATTTCCATCTAAAACAATAACATCATTGCCTAACCCAAACTCTCTCACGTCTGGGCGAGTATCAGTTGTAGCCACGACACACCGCTCTAAGGAAAGCACTTGCTGTAAACCTTTTGCCCAGAAGATTCTTTCTAAGGCTTGCGGTGTTTTTTTACGTTTGATATCGACATTGGTTCTTTCCCGCGTCAATGGTGACGGTCTGGAATAGAGCCAAATATCAACATCTGTCACATCAAATTGATTGTATTTGTAAGGTATGCTACGAACAACGAAATATCCAAGCTTAAGAAAATACTCCCTAAGTATTTCTTCAGTTGCCTCACCTTTTTTTAAAGTCTGGTTCATTCTAGTCTCCCAGTACGAATTTGATTTAATATTTCACCAAGATGTTGTTTAGATTGATAATTAAGGTGTTTGTGTTGAGCGGCGCGAGTCAATTCTGGGCCGGTATATGAAGTGACAGAAGCGCCGGGTAAAGATGGCAATGATTCGGTACTTGCATCCCCTTCCATAATCACTTTCAGTGCTAATTCTCCAACTTCCTTTTTTAAAAGCTTCATACGAAACATGTTGCTTGCCACAGGCTCAACCTGAACGACTCTTCGCATTTCTAAAACCTTATAATCTTGTCCTATGGCTGTAGCTGGACCAACCCAGTGCCCATCAATGAGTTTTTGCATCAATAAGGAAATCATTATTATTCTACCACGACTGGCTTCGCTTTGAATCATTCCATAAGTCAATGATGTTACAAAAGCTTTTGCCAGATCAAAAGCATCATCGGATTGACTAAATTTAGAAAAAGCCGATGGCTTTGTAACAAAGGCAAAACTGCCTTTTTCATTTCCAACTTTATTGACATCATATAAGCCAATTGAATGTAGTTTTTTAAACAATTTATTTCCCACAATCTGCTCAGATTCCTTTAAACTTAGGCAACCTTGCTTGACTAACATCTCATTGAGTTCACGCATTTTTGACATTTCTATTTCAGATAGAGATGAACAAACCGCATTAATTTTAGTGGCATCATCACGGCGAAATAGATTGCCATTAAAAAGAAGTTTACCGCTTCCGACTTTCTCTGCATCAACAAATCCAATCTCTTCAGCCGCATTCAAAACACTGTCGGCATCAGCACTGACTATTTTAAAGGTATCGCCGATATATTCTTGAGCTAAACCCCGTTTTATTGGCCAATCTGACGCTTTTTCTGCAAGTTCAATGACTGCTTGTTCTCGTTCAATAGGTTCAGCACTCTCAAAAATAGAAGCCGTGTGCATCAAAGTTGCTGCTAAAGTCACCCCCAAAACCTCAATACCGGTTTGATTTCTTAAAATAAGTTTTTGTGTTTCAAGTTCATCCAAAATAGTGGGAAGCTCAAGACGCACAGAAATGTTGATAGCTTTGGCTAAAGCTTTGACTTGAGCTATTGTTAAAACACTTTCTTCTGAAGAAGATAAACTCGACAATAACAAACCACATTTTCCAGCAAAATTAATTTGCTCATATTCGCCAATATTCGTGACTTGTTGTAGCTTATTAGTATGGTGGATTATCCAAGCCCCTTTCGTTTTCTTATCCATAGAATTTCCTCTATTTCGTGTGAAAAAATAAAAATAACTTACGCAAAAGCCGCAACAGATACTAACCTTTCTCCACAATCCCAATCTCCTCCCCACCATACAACACCAATTGTTCAATCTCCCCATCAATTGCCGAAATCCGCCGTTTTAGTATCTTTTTCATTTGCGGCTATCAACCCCTCTCGCGTCTCCGCATCACAAAAGCCTCATTCAGCCCTGTCAAAACCTCCACCGCCTGCGAATCAATATCCACCCCATAAATATTATTCAACAAAATACGCTCTTCAGATGGCTTGGCGAATTGCGCCGCTAGAATCAATGCCATTAAGTTAAGACAAACCTGACAGGTGTAAAAAACCTGTCAGGTTAATTTTTCATTGAATTTACAACGTCATGGGTTTTGGATACCTGGCAGGTCTGAATTTTAGGGGTTTATCATACTGGCATTGGGCTACGGGTTCGATATGAGTTGGGGATTCTATTTCAAATATCGCTTTTGGATTTGATTGCCCATATTCATAAACCTCAATTGAAAAAGGATCAATCAAAATACCATATTTTATATTTGAACGGTAAAGGTACTTATCGTACAACTGAAAACGGGCATTATCATTAATACGCTGTTTAGCAGATTTAATTTCAATTAAGAAACTGACATATCTATTACGATCTTCTATCAAAAAATCAACCCTTTTTTCGGTAAAGCCCTCACCATCAATGCGAGGCATTTTGATCCTAAATTCTGGATGCCAACAAGTCGTCAAACCAATTTTTTTAGGAATTCCCGCCTTGAGTAACATCTCTTGGACTAAATGTACAGAGACGTGGGCTTCATTGTCCCATTCTGGAGATAGATGCATATTTTTCACCGGTTTAAAAAAAAAGTCCAAGATAAATCTTGGACTCCTTCAATTAATCTTGCAAATAACGCCTAACAGTATCTATCAATTGATCAGCATATTGAGAGATATCATCGACATTCTCGATTAAGAATTTTTCCTCAACCTTATTCTCATTAAAAAGCCCCAAACGCTTTTTCTTACTAAAGCGTAACCGGCAAATGGGCTTGCGATTATTATCATCAAACAAAATACCATAATAACTGGAAGTCTCACGCACAACAACTCTTTCCGGTTCAACAATCTCCTTGAGAATATCCCTAATAACCTGAAGCCCCTCCATCTCAGCGTCAGTCTTCACAAGCCCGCTATCCCCATCCGCTTCAATCAAATCAGCCTCATTATCAGGCACAACTTCTGCCGCAACGACAGAACTTATCATATCCGCTTGAGCATTTTCAGACACCGCCACGGTATCATCATTCAAAAACAACTGTAACGCATTTTTAACCCAATCTGTAAACTGTTGTTGGACAGTCTCGGATAATTGACCAGAATAAACCTGAGCCGCAAAAAATCTAACGAACATTTCAGAAGGATTAGCGAATTGTGCCGCGATGACACGTTGAATCTCTCTCGTGTATTTCGCTTCCATTGCGGCAGTCAAATTCTCATCTAAGTCAAAAAACGACTTACTAAAACTTTTTAAATCCTCTACCGCAGAATCCCCAAGATCAAGCATGTTCAACTCCAAAAAAGGTTTGGAGTCCATCTTATTAGGTTCTTCAATGTCCGCATAAAAACGGTAAATTACGCCATTCGTCAGAACCGCAAACCGAGCATCAGTGACATTAAAACAGTGCTCAAGTTGAGACTGATGATCTTTACCGAGTTCAATGCCGCACCATTCACATTCAAACAGTATGATGGGTTTTCCATCCTTGAGAATGGCATAATCAACTTTCTCGCCATCAACGTCGGTTGTAAAATCAGGAATGACTTCAGTCGGATCAAAAACGTCGTAACCCAAAGCCCTAATAAAGGGCATAACAAAGGCATTTTTCGTCGCCTCCTCAGATTCGATCAATTCCCGCTGTTTGGAAATCCTAGCGGAGAGTGCTTTCAGTTCGTCTATTAAATCCATGTGTACTCCTTTGATGATAGTCTTTTGGAGTCCAAGATTTATCTTGGACTATTATAAGTTTTCAGATAAATATATATTTATCTTGGACACATTGTTACACACAATGGTATGAACGGTATAATTTGACCGACAAACGGTCAATTGACGAAAACCATTTGTTGCCCACCCCTACAGCCAATGCCATTAAGATAACTCTCCCCAAATCAGACCTGCTGGGAGACCCATACCCAGCAGGTCGTTGTAAGTTAAGGTAAAAATTAACCTGACAGGTTTTTGACACCTGTCAGGTTTGTCTTAACTTAATGGCATTGACCCCTACAGCTCACCCTACAATAGAACGTTTTGGGCTTAACTTAATGGCATTGAGTTTATAACAAAAGTTAGTTAAATAATTCAAAAACACGCTTAACAGCTTCAGCACCACCTAATGATATAGAGAGATGTCCGTCTGGGACTTCATATTCGCGCAGATTAATCCTTATCAATGTGCCCTTGTATTTCTCTACTATGATTTCCGACTCAAATCTAACCGTTGGCACTGCTTGCCCAGCTCCAATCTCAACAATGGCTAAGTTGAAACCGTTTTCTTGTAATTGGTGAAGCCAATGATGGTATCTTTCAGATTGCCTTTCACTTCGAGAACTGATCCAAGTTCCGTCACCAAACATTAATATATTAGGGCGTGCAATCGCTCCGCAAGCATCACAATGTGGCGCCAAAGCCTCAAAAGCCTGCATATCGACTTCAACCTGAAGAGC
>JBDLJY010000433.1:0-4997 GCA_039714115.1 Pseudomonadota bacterium
GCGTCCTACGCACCTTTGTGTCAGTGTAAATCAATTATACGTGACTTTATTTGTGCTGAGTACGCACCCTACATTTAACCCAGAATTCTTGCCTCCGTTGAGTCGCTTCTGGATCAACCACAATAATATAACCTAAACCCACACCGCAAAAATCTCTTTATCCTGAAACTGAATCAGTTCCTCTTTGTAGCTTTTGCCTTTATTGAAATCATAAATCAGTAGATAGCCCTTTTTTAGTGAGTAAATATCCATATAATCACTCAGCTGTTGCAAACCACGTTGATGATATTTCTCTCCGTACCAGCGTTTTAGCTCAACTATATAGCGTTTATCTTGATAGGTGATAACGAGATCCATGCGTAGTTCATCTGCTACAGTTGGCTCTTTAAAGTCAAATCCTCTGCCGTTTAGGATTGGTTTAAGAAAGGCTAAAAACAATAACCGCCCTTCTCGTTCCAAAAATTTAATATCCTGCGGAGAATAGTTTTCCTGCATAAAGGCTTGAAATCGCTGTAATATCAGCTTTACATCCAAACCTTCAGCGGTCAAATACTCTGGGCCGCCGAAACCATTAATGTCCCCATATTGGGTTTGCATGAACTTCGATATCATGTAGGCATAAATCCGTTGCTCGAAAATGCGGTTATGGATTTTACAGCGTTTCTGCTCTGATGGTATCAAGATACCATATAAATGAGCCAAATTAATCATCGGATTAGCAATCGTAAAATCTAGACTTTTGCCATTGATTACGATATGGAAAATCAGCTCATACAATTCCCGATTGTTCTCCAACAGAATGGTCAAACTATCAAATAAAGTAGTTGTGTACCCTTCATCCACAATCATTTTGAAGGCGGCTTCGACATCATCAAGTGACCAGTTTTTATCATTATCAGCCCGATTTGGGATAATGTCTTCATCTATAAATTTACACAGTTTACTAACTAAGTATGGATAACCGTTGGTATAGTAATATAACCGCTCCGCAATAGCAGATATGTCTGGCTGTATCTGCTTATCGATGCTGTAATCGTGCAACATTGTCTCAATCTCATGCGGCAGAAAAGTCATATCAACTTTAAAGTCAATCGCAATATTCCACGGGCTGTTGTATCCGCTACTTTGATGCCTGATTTTGGCTTTGAGCGTCTTTATGTCATGCACTCCCGCCAAAATTATTGATTGGAAGGTGTGATCACGTCCTTCGTGTTGTTGTAAATATTTATTTTATGAATAATTTTTTTTAGCTAGAGCTTTATTGAGCGGCTCAATCTCTAACTCTTTTTCAGTGTTTTTCGGCATTGAACGTTCCGTTACTTCGTTTCTAAACGGAAAAAATGTACCATTCCTCCCTTATCACCCGCTACGATGCTTTGGTTATCTGGCGCGACAGCACAACATTTTATGGGGGGGAACCAGATTAAATGCAAAAAGCTTCCAAGTACGATTGAATCTTTTAGTGAATGTTTCATCATCAAT
Source organism: Pseudomonadota bacterium (assembly GCA_039714115.1). Taxonomy (GTDB): domain Bacteria; phylum Pseudomonadota; class Gammaproteobacteria; order Beggiatoales; family Beggiatoaceae; genus Thiomargarita. The sequence goes on from JBDLJY010000433.1 coordinate 1,483, forward strand.
AGACGGAGATAAATTATTATATTTTATAGATTCTTTCAATATTTAACCCTCTTGTCCAATTTTTATTAATATTTGAACACGCTCTAAATAAAATACATAAAAATTTTCACAACTTGGAGATTTATTTTTTCAAAAGCGTCACAAAGCTGTTCGTCTTCTAAAAGTCGAGCATTTTGTAATTTGAATGGTTTCTTCAAGCCTTTTATTTCTCTACACCGGTAATCTGGCTCCAAGATTTGACGTGGCACAAAATGGTGCAATACGCCGTGGTAGATTTCTTGTGCAGTGATAGAGATATTCTCACCGTCATGAATCCAGCCATAGCGTTCACCTTTTAATCCTGAGAATCCTAAAATCCATCGAGTTGTAGCAATCCCCGCATTGTTTTGCTTTTGACTTATCCTTTTTTAAATGTAATCCGTGTAGTTATTGGTTTTGACTTATCCTTTCTCAAATGTCATTTCCAAAACATTTCTGCCCTGCAACGTTCCAAATTATTGCGGAATGTAACTGTATTGGGATGCTCTGCCCCTAATACTTTTTGACATATTTCTAAGGCACGTTTGAAAAACTGTTCTGCTGAGTCATAATCTCCTTTCGCTTGATGCCAATTTCCCAAACTACTCAGAGAAGTTCGTAAATGCCACCGCTGTTGATTTTCACGGCTCGACAAATAACGATTTTCTACCGCTTGCCTTAACTTAAATAATCATGGAAAAAACTCAACAAACCAACACGGCTCACCAAAGCATTTTGCAACGCGAAATATAACGGCGACCAAATTGCTTGGGGTATCTCCAAAATCGCCAATAATTCTGACTCTTCTAGCCCATGCCTCGCCGCCCATAATAAACTCAAAGCATCTTCGACTAAATGCGGAAATCCCGGTGGCTGATAATCTCTCTCTAAACGAAACGCGCCAACACTTTTTCATATAAAGCCGGAATCGTCTCAGTTTGCAAATAGCCTTCAAGGTGTTTTTCCAATTTATCGAATTCGCCAAAAATCCGTAGCTCCTCTAAGATGATAAAGTACTCAGTGACTAAATCTTTACGCGCCGATTTTTCAGTCAATAATGGTAATTTGTGCCTTTGCCAGTCAGCAGACAATCGCTCATCATTCGCCGATATTGTGGATAAAAATAGGCGAGTTTTAGCCGGGATAGATTGCATCCAGCCCCGTGTGATCGGTGTCTCTTCTAACTCAATGCCATTAAGTTAAGCCGCCAAATAAGACCTGCCAGGTATCCAAAACATGGCAGGTCGTTGTAAATTAAAGGAAAAATTAACCTGACATGTTTTTGACACCTATCAGGTTTGTCTTAACTTAATGGCATTGCTCTTCTAACTGGTTGGGCCCATCTATGATTAAAATCACACGCTCCGGTGCTTTGGCTAACCAAAGTCCAAATTCTGCGATCATGGCTTCAGCAGTGCCCAGGATTTCTTCTGCCATCTGAAAATGGCTTTTTAAATTGAGCATTATCCTTGATTGGACATGTTGCTGTGTGATCACAGTGTCACAAACTTGGACGTCCAAGATAAATCTTGGACTCCTTTTATGTTTTTTATTTTATTGATTGCCCCTACATATTCGCATTGAAGGTAGGGGCAATCCCTTGTGGTTGCCCTTGGTATATTATTATTTGGGAGTTGCCTTAGAGGCAAATTAGACTGGTACCCAAATAATTTGGGTAGTGGAGCAATGTAGGTGACGGACTTACGTTCCAGGCGTACCTTGCACGACAATGCCATTAAAAAACTTTTTCACTAGGTTTAATCGGCACCAAACGATCTCCAAAAGGTGTCCAACAGTGCCGATTTTCCACTGCCCGATTCGCCTAATATCACCAGCGGCGTGTTCATCTAAACGTTGCAAATCGGCGGGGCGTTCAATATAAATTTTGGTACGGCTTTCGGCAAAAGCTTCACGTTCATAACCAGCTTGTTCTAAAGCGGATGGTTTGTCTTTTAGTGGAAAGCGTTGATTGATCGCGTGCCACATTTGTCGCAAAACCAGATTTTTTAAATCCTCTGGATCATCATAATCCGTCACTGGCAAGCCTTTATCACAAATACGGTTTTTCAGAGCCGTCTGTTTATCAGTGAAGGCAGCGTTGACAAAATTTGTCCGTTGTGAGGCGGGTACCTTATCAATGTAGGCGGGATCACGCATATAAAATAGCGTCGAATTAGCAAGCTCATCAAAAGTGACGCTGCCCTGTTCAAGACGACTAAAAATGGCGTGAATAATTTCCAATTCGGTGACGCTGGCAGGGGGTAATAAGTAGATACACAAAAGTTTTTTTGTTTCGGGAAATCCGCTCCGCTCCATTCCCGAAACAACGAAACTACAGGGATTGTATTTAAGCAGGGATAAGTCAAAATCGAATATATCGAGTTGTCACAATCCCCGCATTGTTTTGGTTTTGACTTATCCCTTCTAAAAAGTAATCCCTGTAGTTGTTGTCGGTTTTGACTTATCCATTCTTAAATGTAATCCCTGTAGTTATTGATTTTGATTTATCCTTTCCTAATCTTATCCAAAAGTACTTTTAATTCAGCATCAGCACTAACTTTACTACAAGGATTACATTTAAGAAGGGATAAGTCAAAATCGAACCTATCGAGTTGTAGCAATCCCCGCATTGTTTTGATTTTGACTTATCCTTTCTTAAATGTAATCCGTGTTGTAAAGTGACTTTTTTATGATTGTCAGGTTCGGCATTATATTGAATACTTTGCAATGGCCCACGAAATTTGTGGGTAAATATGGCCTATCAAAACGAGCAATTTACTTTTGGCTAGTGATTCTATTTTTGTCATGTCTAATTCGTCATATTCTCTGTCTTGAGGATTTTGACTGGCTTTTTGAAAATATTCTTGGGCTTTTTCAAATTGTTGTAGTTCTTCAAAATAGATTTCTCCTAACCAATATTGGGCTACGATATCTTGTTGTTGTGCTGCTTTTTTAAACCAATATAGGGCTTTTTGTTTTTCTTGAGGGATGGCATTGCCGGTTTTATAGAGGTAGGCTAAAACGGTTTGCGCGACAAATAAGCCTTGTTCGGCTTGGTTACGCAATAAGGAAATGGCTTTTTCATCGTCTTCTTCGGTGAGTTCTAATTCGTCATATTCTTCATTGTCGATAATTGTGTTGACGGCTATTTGACAAAGCGAGCGTATGGATTCTTCATTGTCTTGTTGGACTCCTATGTAAAGTAGTGCTTTGCTAGAGCCTCGTTTGATTGCTTCTTGATACCAATCAGTAAGTTTGTTTTTGCACTTCGAAACGATATGTTCTTTGTATCCCTTTGGACCAAAAGATTGGGTATAGTGTGCTTTTTCTTTGTCAAGTCGCTGGTTTATAATTTTTTTATCGTGATCGTTATGGTAAGAAGAGCGAGAAATATGGTTGTTTACTTCAAGCTCACGATACCAAGAGATTAGTTGTTCATAATCTTGATTCATTTCGGCTTTGTCATAGATTTTGCCTATTTGTAGTTGCGCTTCTGC
>JBDLJY010000434.1:0-4977 GCA_039714115.1 Pseudomonadota bacterium
TTGAACGCCAAAAAAGGATGATTATTGATAATGAAGATTTTTATCTTGATTTGCTCTTTTATCACCGAAAACTCAAAAGATTGGTAGCCATTGAATTAAAATTGGGTCAATTTAAAGCGGCTTACAAAGGACAAGTGGAACTTTATCTGCGTTGGCTCGAAAAAAACGACATGGAAGAAGGCGAAGAAAAACCGATTGGCTTAATACTTTGTGCTGAAGGCAACAACGAACAAATAGAACTTTTACAACTTGACAAAGCAAACATAAAAGTAGCGGAGTATATTACCAAATATTTGCCAAAAAATTTGCTCAAACAAAAACTGCACCAGTTTTTGGATAGCAGTCAAAAGCAAATTGAAAATCGGATAGATAATTGAAAATGGAAATTTTACTCCCAAACTCTGTTTGTTTGAGAATGATATGTTGGGGGCACAAAGTGTTAATGTCATGTTTATGCGCCATGATAATGTACAAAGTGATGACACGCAATAAAAATGGTGGGTTTCGCTCTGTTCTACCTACCCTACAATATCTACATTTAACCCTGGCTACGCTCGCTATTTTCCTATTCACTAACACGACATTTACAATAGTTATATTTTTATACAGTTGTAAAAAGAGAAAACAACAATGCCTCATTTAGTAAATAAAGCAAACCAAGAAACACTTTTAGAGTCTTTGCAGCATGCTATTCAGGACACCGCCAAAAATAAAAAAAGAGAATTTTATGCGGTAACATGCTATTTTGATTCAGAAGCAGTCAAAACTTTAGCGAGTTGCATTAATGACGCATTAAAAAATACTCAAGGGACGTTGATAGGTTTTTATATTTATGTTGATATTGGCGATTGGATTAAGTGTCGTGAAAACAAGGATGAACTCATCCAAAATATTCACGATCTAACAAAATTAGATCATGATAAGATTGATTTTATTCCTATAGACTTTAAAAACCGTTTATTTCACGCAAAAATTTATGGCTTAGTTAGTCGTAAAAATAAAAGAGATGGCAAAAGAAACGGTTTTGTTGCGATTTCATCAGGAAATTTAACGAAGCGAGGGTTGGGAAGTGTTAAAGACAAAAGTAATATAGAAGTTGTTCAAATTGTTAAGGAATCACATTCCATTGAAGAATACATGAAGATAATTCAAGAATTGAAAAACTTTTCAGCCTCTGAAGAGAGGCTTAAGAGACAAGAGGATTTTATTCTCGCATTTCGACTTTTCAGTGCTGGACATTTTTATCATAAGTGGGAAGGTAATCTTAGCAGTGAAGTGCGTTTTAAGTTAACCTTGACTGAGACTGGAAAGGAGAAGTTGCAAAAAGATGTTTTTAAAAACTATCGCAAAGATTCTAACTCAATATCTCGTGTTCCAATTAATTTACAGAACATTTTTAAAGAAATACCTAAACCATTTCCACAACACTTTTGGCGTCTATATAGTGTGGACACTTTATTAGGAAGATGGATCCCAGCTGGTGTTGCTTCTTTGGTTGATAAAGCATTAGAAAAAGAAGTTAAACCATATATTAAAGAGATTTATAATCTAATTACAAAACAACTTGAAGCAAAAACAGACGAACTGAGCGAAGAGGTAGAAAAATACCAAAAAGAAGGCTATGTAAATGAAGATGTAAAAGTGGTTAAAACTTGGTCAAAAAAGATAAAAACATTTCCTGAGAATAATAAGGGTTTAATTACTCTCCGTATTTATAATTATGAAAAAATTCCAGAAATCTTAGATGATGCAAATCGTAAGCTTATACTAAAAACTTTTGAGCAGCTTTGCAATCAACTTCAGATGCATAAACAAAGAGGGGTAAAGGCTGTACTTGGCAAAGCTATAAAAGAATACGATGCTAGAGTTTTTGAGGAAGAGCTTAAAACTTTGACTGAAAACGCAGAAAAAGAACTTGCAAAACACAATAAAAAGCGTTAAATCTTGAATTGTAGGGTGGATAGAGCAACAGCTAAACCCACCTTTTCCTCATTCCAACGTCACAGCGTAGAAACACAGAAGTGACGCTCCAACATCACCAACCTCAAAACCAATTCACATCCAGATAACAAATCGTTCAAGCCGACAAAATGGTCTATATGAAACCAACTGCAATTAGCTTGTTTTGCGGAGCTGGAGGATGTTCTCTTGGATTTAAGCAAGCAGGATATTCAATCCTATATGCAAATGACAAAGATGCGTCCGCACTGGCTACTTATAAATTGAACTTTCCAGAAGCGACTTGTACCCAAAAAGATATTAATGCTTTGGATTTTGAACAAATATTAAACCAAGTCAAAATTAAAGCTGGCGAACTTGACATCTTGATTGGCGGTCCACCTTGCCAAGGATTTTCTACCGCAGGCTCTCGATTCTGGGATGACCCAAGAAATCACCTACTTAAAAATTATATAAAAGCACTCAAAACAATAAAGCCTAAATGGTTCATAATGGAAAATGTTGAAGGCCTTCTAACCTCAAATCAAGGAAAATATCTTTACGAAGCACTCAAAGCATTTATTGAGCTGAACTATAAAATTCGACTTGAGAAAATCTATTCTCAGGAATATGGAATTCCTCAAAGAAGAAAACGGGTTTTAATTATTGGAAATAAGCTTGGATATGATTTCAAGATGCCAGAACCGAGATTGAAAATATCAGGTCAAATATTTAGAAAATCTGATATAACAATAGCCCATGCAATTCAAGGGTTGCCGAATGCCACAAAAGCTAAAGAGTTACATTATTTATCAAAACCTATAGATTATTTTGATGAGCTTCTGCGTGATTCCTGCACAAAAGTCACCGAGCATTACTGTCCAGAGATTACAGGTATTCAACTAAATAGAATATCTACCTTAAAGCCTGGGCAAACCATGAAAAATCTGCCAGAGTATTTGCAGCATGAATCATTCCAAAAAAGAGCGAACAGAAGAGTTGCAGATGGAACACCAACAGAAAAACGCGGTGGCGCTCCATCTGGTTTAAAAAGACTGTACAACAATGAACCGTGCCTCACAATAACGGGTGCTGCAACAAGAGAACTTATTCATCCCATAGAAAATCGACCACTAACTATTCGAGAATGTGCACGAATCCAAACATTTCCTGATAGTTTTTGTTTCTGTGGCAATGCCTCCCAGAAAATACAACAAATTGGTAATGCTATTCCACCAATGCTTGCAAAAGTCTTTGCCGAGCATATTAAAAATGAGTATGGGTTTACAGAAAAATGCAAAACCAAAGGAATGCTTCTTGGTTATTTGCTTACAAAAGCAGAGGCTATGAGTCCAGCTTTAAAACGAACGGATGTTTTGCTTCAAAGTCTTTCCGAAAACAACACACAAAAACAACTATTTGGGTAAATTTATGGCAAATGCAGCATTTTTTAGAAACTTATACTCAAAATGTAAAATGCATGGGAGTGGAGATGCTCAGATCGTCATATCTGATGGAGAATTATTTTCCTTAATCTGCATAGCATTAAACAACCTGAATTGGTCTTTTGAAGAGCTGGCAATAACACCGGTTGAATTACCAAATGATGACTATTACAAAATACCAATGAGTTGGTTTGAGGAGAAAAATAATATAGAACCGAAAACGATCATAAGTGCTATAAAATCCTGCTTTCAGAAAGATAACGACTTTTCACTTTTTATAGAAAATTTATCCGCTCTACATCGTAGAAGGGTTAAATATAAAAAAATCCTATCAAGTCAGCCTGTTCCTAATATGGACCAAATTGGTCCGCGTGTTCTGCTAGAGTATGGTGGCTGTGATACGACGCTGCTAGCAAATTGGATGGTATGGCGGAAATGGATTTATGATATAGATAATAGATCAGCCCAAGAAACAGGGTACTTATTTGAGCCACTTTTAGCAAGTTGCCTTGGTGGTGAACCTGTTGGTTCTAGGAACTCACCTGTCAAACGCCTTGATAATAATGGCGAGGCAAGCAACAAGGGAAGGCAGATTGATTGTCTTGTTCCAAGTAATAATAAAACTTATGAGCTAAAACTGAGAGTCACAATTGCAGCAAGTGGTCAAGGTCGTTTCGGTGAAGAACTGTCATTTCCAGTAGAAAGTATGGCGGCAGGTTTTACACCCGTTTTATTAGTTCTTGATCCAACGCCTTCGGATAGATTAACAGAACTTTCGGAGAAGTATTTAGAATGTGGTGGAGAATTCTATCATGGAGAAGAGGCATGGGCTCATATAGAAGAAGAAGCCGGTAGCGTAGTATCAGTTTTTATTGAGAAATATATTAAGCCTGCAATTCAGGGAATAGAGGCAGTAGATATTCCGATGTTAGAAACGATTACTTTAAATTGGACTAAGCAATCAGTTGAGATTTCATCATCACAAAGCTCATACATTATTGAGCGTAAATAGCAAGCGTAGCCTGGATATCATTCAGGGTGCGTCCACCGTCTGAATAATTGGGGTCAGAGTAAAATTAATTTCCTCGTTTTCTGCAAAATTATGTCCGTGATCGGGTGCAGGAACTCACTGATAATGCTCAACAACCGACGATTCAGCGTATTACCGGCTCGGGGGAATTTTTTGAGTTGGTGTTGGCTAAGAAATAAACAATAACTACACCGATCATAGGTAAGCGCGGGATAAATCAAAAGCAGAGAATGGGTTAATTATCGAATTTGAAGGGCAACCACAAGGGATTGCCCCTACAGAGCGATATTAGACTTGTCTCTAATTATAGAGTCTCATTAAGGATGGTTGGACAATCACATAACCTCAATTTAACTTGAAAATAGGTAAAAAAACATTGTATGTGTGCTGGCGTTGAATTTCTCCGCAAAAAATTATTAAAACAAGCCCAAAACATTACGGGGTAGCGCGTCAGGATATTGTATCAATATTAATGTGGGAATCAATTTATGGCTCAACTCTTATTTTTGGAACTCGTTCAACAACATGCCATTGAATAAATGTTATACTTAGCACCCGCCATAA
>JBDLJY010000435.1:0-4971 GCA_039714115.1 Pseudomonadota bacterium
ACAATGTCCAAGCTCAGTAATATTTAAATAAAATCAATCATTTATCCTTATATCCCTCAAGAGCCCTCCAAGATCCCTCCTTACGTCGGGACAGGCTCGGGACCGGGACAGGCTTAATGGCATTGAAGCGTAGGGTGCGTCCTACGCACCATCCCGTTACGCACCTACACTTGCTCATAAATTTTCAAAAAATACAACCAACTAAATGACTCAAGTTTTGCTACTCCCATGTTACATTAAGTCATCCTTATAGGCGCACCATTCTACTCATAAACTTTCAAAAAATAACAGCCGACAACGGTGTGACTCCAAAACGCGGTTAGGCACTATCCGTTACTATTTAGATAGTCCAGTCCATGCCTCGCACTCATATTTAAAGCAAAACTCATGCCAACGTCAATAAATGTTTGCTAACATATTGAAATATTTTAATATGAGATGAAATATTGGGGGGTGACTAACGCTGCCTTGATGGCTTTTTATTGCGACATTAGTCGCAAATTGCGACTCATATTGCTTTTTGCAAATGGAAAAAGATTATTGAGAGAGTGCCCAACAAATCAATGCCATTAAGTTTAGGGCAACCACAAGGGATTGCCCCTACAAGATATGATGGTTTGTAGGGGCAATCCTTTATGGTTGCCCTCTTAAATTTTAAATTGGGCAACCACAAGGGATTGCCCCTACAATATTATTTTTTGGATTGTCTCGGAGACGATGAAAAATCCCGAGATTAATAATTGCTATGAGGCGCAAAAATAATGGCCCGTTGTCTTTGGCTCAACGTCAAATTTTCAACAGCGGCCATTGTTTCAATTAAAGTTCTTACCTCACTTAGGGAAACAATTTCTCGTGTCCATAAGAAGCGAAGCAATATTTCCAAGCTCAGAGCATCAATGTCGTATGCCTGACAATAACGTATAGCCCGCCTATCATTACTCAAAAATAAATGTGCTCGCTTTTGGCAAAGTACGATGCCCTCTCGTTCACCAGCATGTAATTTGGCTGGCAAGCTTGCGATCAAGGATCGCTCAGCATCGGTCAAATGTAGCACTTGAATGTCACCCACTTGTAAAAAAATCAGCTCAATATGCTTTTGACCATAATCCAATCCCTTATGTAATTCTTGCTCAACTGCGGGTGGTATATAAATAGTGTCTCCCTGAAAAAGTTTTGGCAACAAGTGCAGGGCATCGGCTGCGGCAAAAGAGCTAAGTATGTTGGTATCACTGACTATTGCCATAGCGTATCTCAAAAACGTTTTGCATGGTTTCTATTTCATCACTCGTAAATTCGTGCCCACCATTGCTGGGAATATCACGCTCCGACAAAATATCCATTATCTCCCACCGAGTTACGCCCGCGAACTCAGCCGCCCATCCAAGGCTGCACTTATCGCTGATATAAAATTCAATGGCTTTTTCTAATGTTGCAGACTTAGACTTAGGTAAAGTTTCTGGCAAAAAATGGTTTAACTGTTGCTTCAACCAATACTGTTCAGCAAGCGGAAAAGACCGCACTATATTTAATACTTTCTGTGGTGTTATCGTCTCTGTTGTCATCATAATGGATACCTTAACAGAATAAACTTTAAATTGGGCAACCACAAGGGATTGCCCCTACAAACTATCATATCTTGTAGGGGCAATCCTTTATGGTTGCCCTCTTAAATTTTAAATTGGGCAACCACAAGGGATTGCCCCTACAAACTATCATATCTTGTAGGGGCAATCCATTCGCGGAGAAAGTTTTTTCGGTGGGTATGAATTTTCAACGGAAGTTTTTCATTACTTACCGAAAAACTTCCGTTGAAAAAACTTTCTCCGCGAATATGGTTGCCCTCTTAAAAATTATTGTCCTGTACAAAGCTTGGGAATATTATTTTTTGGATTGTCTCTTACGGATGAAAAATCCATCACCTTTTTTGTCTTGACATTCCAGCGCTGCAATTTACGGTACACATATCAAGTTGCGTGGACGTGCTTGAGAATGTCCATGGCATTCATATCGGCAAGCCCTAAGTCAAGCAGAATGACTTCATGAACGGACTGCTGGAGGTGTGCTAAAGCGGCGGCACCCGTTAGCATCTGTATAAAATTAACCGGCTCTTTCCTTAAAAAGCCTTGATAGGTATTCGCATTTATGTCATGGTTTTCAATGAGTAATATAGTGGGTTGTGCGTCGGTTTTCATAAAATTTAAGGTTCTGCGCTAATTTAATTGTAAATTAGACCTCAGAGGTTTTGAAAACCTCTGAACAAATCATTTAGGATGCCTATATTGATTCTTGACACGACGACAAATAAGAGGTTTCTTGGCTTGGTAACAGGAAAACGCTACTAAAAGGTCAATGCCATTACTTTTACAAAGAGACAGGCGGGGTTTTGGCAACCCTTCGTGAAAGTTGCATAACAGAACGAGCCATCCCAAAATATTTGACTTTGAATCGCTGCCATTTACACACAGCACTCAAGTCATCTAATGACATTGCCTTTCGGCATATAACTTAATAGCAATAGCTGTGCCATAACTTAAAATATATTGATTTCAATAAGATATAAAATTTTTCCTTAGCGAGTTTTTGCGCTGCACTCAAAAGGAATTGGCGGCGCAATCCCACTTATCCAATGTAATTGTTGTGCATTTAAGCTGCGGCTAAACAATAGAGGGTGATCGTGCCCTTGTCCCACAATCAAACGATTGTTTGGAATATCTTTTGCCACCACATACCAAGGCTGCCCGCTGCCGCCGACTTGCCCACCTATTTTTAAACCTTTACGCTGCCCCAGCGTGTAATACATCAATCCATCATGTTCCTATTGGATGTCATGATTCAGTACTTAAGAAAGTGAATTTAAAACTTGTTGGCATAATTTAGTTGAAATCCAAATATCTTGTCGGACAGTAATGTTTTGGAATAAAAAATGGATTTGATTAAAGGAAACTAATCCTTGTTGATAGGCTTGCACTAGCACACCTAAAGTACCACGCACACGCAGATGATTGGCGCGTGCTTCCGTGCGAGCGGCTTCGTCATCTAAAAGGACAAGGGGATCGGATAAAGTTTGAGCCAAAGCCAACAATTCTCTTTCGCCACGATCAAGGATAACCGATGATGTCACCTAATTCTTCATCTACGGTTTTGGTACTAAAAGCAGGTTCCACTCCTTTACTATAAGCATATCGGGCTAACACAGATTGGGGCACCTTTTTGAGCGGCGGCACCAAATGAAATACCACCTCGACGATATTGCTCCAAGGCTCGTTCCATTTTAAATTCCTGTAAGCCGCGTTCTAAAATGTTAACTAAAAAGTCTTGACTTGCCGTACTCAATTCTTGGGCCAAAGTAATGGGTATTTTTAAAGTCAGGGTTTCTGTTGACATTATTGACACTCCTTTTATTTATTTTGCTAGGAGTCCAAGATTTATCTTGGACTCCTATTTCGTCGATTCAATGATAGCCCCCCCCAAACATTCATCATCTTGATAAAACACAATAGATTGCCCAGATGTGACTGCATGTTGCGGTTGACTAAAACGAACTTGACAAGTCTCTCCTTCTAAGGCAGTAATCACACAAGCCTGAGTTGACTGACGATAGCGAGTTTTTGCGCTGCACTCAAATGGAATCGGCGGCGCAATCCCGCTTATCCAATGTATTTGTTGTGCCTTTAAGCTGCGGCTAAACAATAGAGGGTGATCGTGCCCTTGTCCCACAATCAAACGGTTGTTTGGAATATCTTTAGCCACTACATACCAAGGCTGCCCGCTGCCGCCGGCTTGTCCGCCTATTTTTAAGCCTTTACGCTGTCCCAACGTGTAATACATCAATCCATCATGTTCCCCTAAAATCTGTCCATCGGGCGTTTCAATGCTGCCGGGTTGTGCCGGCAAAAAGCGCGATAGGAATGCCTTAAAAGGGCGCTCGCCTATAAAACATATGCCAGTACTATCCTTTTTCGCTTGAGTTGCCAAACCTGCCTGCGCTGCCATCTCGCGCACAGTTGATTTTTGCAAGTCGCCGATGGGAAAGCAGCTATATGCTAATTGCGATTGCCCTAGCATATATAAAAAATAGCTTTGATCTTTGTTGGGATCAATGCCTTTTAACAGATGATAATGTCCGTCGGTTTTTTTTAGGCGTACATAATGCCCTGTGGCAATCGCCTCTCCCCCTAAACGCAGCGCATGTTCGAGAAAAACTTTAAATTTGATTTCGCGGTTACATAGAATATCTGGATTGGGCGTGCGCCCGGCTTGGTATTCTTGCAGACAATGGGCAAAGACATTTTCCCAATATTCAGTCGCAAAGTTGACTGTATCTAGTGGAATATCTAAAGTGTCACAGACGGCTTGAGCATCGCGCAAATCCTCAGCAGCACTGCAATAATTTTCAGTATCATCCTCTTCCCAGTTTTTCATAAACAAGCCATGTACTTCATAGCCTTGTTTTTTTAGGCGTAAAGCGGCGACGGAGGAGTCCACGCCGCCGGACATGCCAACAATTATTTTTTTTTTATAATCAAACATTTATTCAGAGCAGTGTCATTAATGACAACGGATAAGGTTTCCCCGCCAGATAATCGTCTATGCAGCGCAATACCATCGGGCTGCGTAAATTTGGCAGATTGGCTATTTCGTCTCGTGTCAACCATACAGTACGCAATATGCCTGTATCTAAAGCCCGCTCTGGCGCGTGACTGTGATGCCTGCCACAATAACATACCCGCAAATAAGTTATCTGGTTTGTGGGGCTGGTGTATTGATAAATGCCAACAATGCCTTGTGGCTCAAAATGCCATGCTGATTCTTCTAAAGTTTCACGGGCAACCGCTTCAATCAAGGTTTCGCCTTCATCCCAATGTCCAGCGGGTTGGTTAAAAACGATTAATCCGTCTGACTCTTCTTCAATTAATAAAAAGCGTTGCTCAGATTCAATGATAGCAGCAACGGTGATGTGAGGTGTCCAGT
>JBDLJY010000436.1:0-4970 GCA_039714115.1 Pseudomonadota bacterium
GTAACTGGGAAACGCACTACGGCATTTTTGAAGGTTGTGGTACAAGCACACCCTTTGATGATAATCTGGATATGAAAGACGCTTCGTGCGGTTGTTGTTGACGCGCATTCCCAATCTTGGACTCCAAAATACCGGCACGGTTTATCCCAATGCCATTAAGTATATATGTGGTGTTTCGGAGTCCAAAATAAAATTTATTTTATTTGACTTGTATCGTTTTGCCCTCGATTTAAAAATAGCCCTCGCTCAAGCGCCGTATTTATTGACTTGTATCATTTTGCCCTCAGTTTTCAAATAGCCTTCAAAAGATTCAAGCTGTTATTAATAAAAGATGAGACTAACCTTTAAGTGACTTGAGCTTTGAGACTCAGAATTTATTCGCCAATAACTGAATGATCCATTTTGTCAGTCAAAACTTTTCACAATAAATTCTAACGAAAAAACGACAAGATCAACTCACTCAACCGTGGCTTGTGCTTAGAAAAACGGGGCAATCAAGCGTACCGTGAGGGATTAGGTGCTTTTAACTGGAAAGCTTTTGCTAACACTCAGAACATTTCGATAATGTGGATACGCTACATGTCTTTTACTTAAACTACACGGATAATTTATAATAAAGGATAAAAACAGGGTACGCCTTATCCTTTCTTATAGCCAATCCTTGTAGTTTTCTTGTTGCTCAAACGGTTAATCATTAATAATAAGAGCGGAGCGAAGGTAGGGTGGATTAACCAATAACTACAAGGATTGATTATAGGAAAGGATTGTGCGACTCGTTTGGCCTAATGATAACCATAAGTTAATCTTTATGATTAATACTGTGGTTGAAAATAAAGTCTGTTGAAACTTATGCTATGGTGTGGTTAAAAGCCACCTGACGTGGTCTAAGGTCAGTAAACGTCACCCGGCTCTTCCAACTAGCAAAGCACCAGTGCAAGGGGGAAAAGCCATAAAGGGATGATAGGCAAGTGTGGGGTATAGGGATGATTCCGTAACGGCGGTGACTTATAAGGACACACTATGCAGGGCGGATAGGTGTGGTTTTGCCTTACCCGCCCCTACGAAGTTGGTTGCCCGCCAATCGAAACCGTCCAAGGGGGAGATTGGATATGCTGACTAATCTCCCAGATGATAACAAGTTGTAGGTGGGAGAACAATCGGAAGGGCTAAAGTTATGTGATGTAGATACCTTTACGAGTAACACACATAGCTGAGTATGATGAGCCGCACTATTCGCTGTGGACACTTATTTGCCTGGTAGATTGGGAAACGCTTACGGGTATGTTGTTGTAATGCTCAAGCATTAGTCTGCCAAGGAATGTAGCAGGCTCTGGAGGAGCCGGATTCGTAGGGGCTGCCCCGAAAATATCAAGGAGCGTCCGGTTTTGAAGACTGGCTTTATAGGGTGTATTCCATACTCTTGCTTCGGTAGGATAAGGGTAGTGACTTATATTGCCAAGTTTAACAGAGCGTGCCCTGTTTTTATCCTTTCTTATAAATTATCCTTGTAGTTGTTTTTCCTCGTTCCCACGCTCTGCGTGGGAACGCATTCAGGGACGCGGAGCGTCCCGCACCGCGGAGCGGTGCAAACAGGCATTCCCACGCAGAGCGTGGGAACGAGAAAAGAATAGGCGATAAATCGCCTACTACGAACTGAACGATAAAACGTAGCTTATGTGTCAAAAAAATCCGATTTTTTGGAAAAATCGGATTTAGTAAATAGCTAAACCCATCCAATCGCAACAGTATTCACTTCAATTCTATTAATCACTTCAGTCGTTGATAATTTTTCAAGCACTGTTTCTTCAAGCACCGGTATAAATAGCGCAATAGTTACGCTATCCATGCCTAAATTCTTGGCATAGTCTGCCGCTTGTTCTTTGTCATATTTGATTTGATAACTATCAACAAAGCTTTTAACTTCGATAATGCCCCGTTGTTTGCCACA
The DNA here is from genome assembly GCA_039714115.1 of Pseudomonadota bacterium. GTDB lineage: Bacteria > Pseudomonadota > Gammaproteobacteria > Beggiatoales > Beggiatoaceae > Thiomargarita. Next base: position 1,949 of record JBDLJY010000436.1, read on the forward strand.
CTGAAGATGAAGATCGACCGTGCCATTGCCAGTGGGAAATTCTGGACTCACCACACAACGCCTTCCCACCGTATCCCTAAGCCAGTTAAACATATGAAAGTGTCCAACCGCTTCTTTTAGCTTGAAATCGGTTTTCCGGCGAGGTTGCTCTTTCCAAGGATTAATTCCTTGTGCTTTGAGGCGAGCGAGATAGTCCTTATATCTTGTCAGTAAAGCTGGTAGATTAAGAAGGTTGCCCGCCGTGCCAGCAAAAACGTCTGCTAAATCGTCTAGCGGTTGCAGGGGAAGTATCGGTGTTTCAAATCCCTCACCAACAATTTCATCTGTCAGCGCGTAATAGAGACAATCCTGAATAAAAGGTGAGGAAAAACGGCAAATCTCTTTCTGTTTTCCATTGGGTTGTCGGATGCTTACAGGCTTGATGATGCCGTGAAGATAGAGATAACTGCACAACGGACGATGAAAAGAGAATGGTACCTGATTGTTAGTAAACAGTTTGATTAAAAAGTGCTGATATTCTGGCACTTGAACTTTGGCAATCAGATTCATCACCGTATTGTTTGGTTCGATAAATCTGGCTTTTTCCCACAATTCTTCCCAAGTCTCCATATCAATAACTTGGTTCGTGCCGGGATTGTATTTTTCAGTCAGCAACTCTCCAAACCATGAAACTAAACCTGGTTGCCCTTTGGTGGATTCGTAAATTTTGTCCACTACTGCGGCTTCAATCGGTTGATTACTTTCTTCTTGGTATTGACGATATAAGTCCTTGACTTCTTCTGGGGTTAAATTGGGCACTTTTAACGATCTTTGGATGTTAAACGGAGAGCCCCGTTGGCTTTCAATACCCAAGACGGCTCTAACGCCAATCAGTGCGAGTCCATGTAGCCAGTTGTTTTTACGGTTAAGATACAACTCCCGAAATTGTGCAACCATCAAGTCTATCAAAGCCAGTGGAAGGGTATCCACTTCATCTATCAATAGGATGAGCGGACGATCCCATAATCCCTCGTTTTTTGAGAACAGTTGACGGAAATTTTTCCAACTATTGACGAAAGGTTTACCTGGTAAACATTCTTCAAGTAGCTCTCCAAAGTTCTCGGGAAATTCAGAGTTTTCAGAGGTAAAGCTCATCCCTCTCAATGCGCCCAGTGAGAAATTAAAAATGGTAAATTCTTCCGGGTATTGCTGTGAAATGGCTTGTTCTAGTTGTATCATCAGCCAGGTTTTGCCCGTTTGACGTGGTGCCCAAATTGTAAAGTAATGACCACTTTCTTCTTCTGGGCTACCAATGAGATGCTGAACACCCTTTGCAATCAGTGCTTTGCGTGGTACACAGAAATGGGCCTTACAGTTGACTGGACCATAAGAGCAAAATTGTCTCATAGTTGATTCCTTTTAAAAGTTTTACAGGGATTAGTTATCATATCATAAGATAAGTGGTGATTCAGAATTTTTTATCCTTTAAATTTGCAAAACGCTACTCTTTTCAGATCGTGGGAGAACTTTTTACCGGAGAGCATACAGTGAAGAGAGATTCGTCCATGAATCTGATTCAAAGTAGTCAAGCGCGTCTCAAGCTAAGAAAGACGGGGCATTCAAGAGCACCTAATCCATCACGGGCAACCACAAGGGATTGCCCCTACGCCCCGTCTTTCTAAGCTTGAGCCACACTCGACTACTTTGAATTTACCTCATATCCAGTGTGATTTCCAATGAATAATTTTTCGCCGACAAAGTGGAGCCTTCAATTAATAGTGCTGTGCTGTACGACTTCGATGTTAAAGGCGGGCTACGCTTTTTTGGTTTTGGGTGTTAGATACGCTGAATATAGGCAGGCATTCTGATGAGGTTCCAGCACAGGCTTTTATATATATAATAGCGAAGGTAGGGTGGATTAAGCGGTAGCGTATCCACCGATATTTATATAGTAGTGTCACTCGATGAATTTGAATTATTGATCTCAGCTCTACATCGTAGTAAGCGATTTTCATTGTTTCGGGAAATCCGCTCCGCTACATTCCCGAAACAACGAACATTATGCTATGTTTCGGGAATGGAGCGGATTTCCCGAAATTATTAATCGCATATCCAATAACTACAAGGATTGATTATAAGAAAGGATTGTGCGACTCGTTTTGCCTAATGATAACCATAAGTTAATCTTTATGATTAATACTGTGGTTGAAAATAAAGCCTGTTGAAACTTATGCTATGGTGTGGTTAAAAGCCACCTGACGTGGTAATCGGTCAGTAAACGTCACCCGATGTAATAGTGATGAGCGACAGGCGATAAATCGCCTACTACGAACTTATTAACTCAAAAGTGACCGGCTCGTAGTAGGCGATTTATCGCCTACTTTTTTATTCTTTAAAACCCCGCCTTTCGACTCAACATTACCCTTCGGACAAGCCCGTAGAACAATCAGGAGAAATATGATGAATAGGTTCAAAACCTCCGCGTTAATACTGAGCCTCACTCTATCGTTATCGGGATTGCCAGCGATGGGAGAGGACAACCAAGAAACCCAAGGGGCTCTTTTGGGCGCACTGATAGGCGCTTTAGTCGGTGCATTTATAGGTGATGAAAACAAAGAGCAAGCGAGAAACGCCGCAATTGGTGCCGCGATTGGGGCCGGTGCCGGGCTACTGATAGACAAAACGCGCAAAAATTCCAACCAGGCGCAAGCGGCTGAGCCAGAAACTGTTCGCGCTGATCGCGTTATTAAAGAAATGCGTGCCACCAATCAACAGTTGCGGCAAGAATTGACAGCCTATCAACAACAAATTGATCGGCTAGAACTGGCGAAAAGCCAAGGTAAAACAAACTCCCGTGATTTGCAAAAACAAAGGCAAATCCTGCAACAACGCCAAGCGAGTGCAGAACAAGCCTTATCTCAATTGACAAGTTAATTATTAGGAGAAATCAATTAAAATGGCTGTGGAATACGATCAAGTCAAAGAATATTACGGCAAAACCTTAAAAAATTCGCAAGATTTACAAACCGATGCTTGCTGCACC
>JBDLJY010000437.1:0-4954 GCA_039714115.1 Pseudomonadota bacterium
ATTCCGCTCCCTTGGGAATATTCGCCGCGCCAATGACTAACACTAAAAAACCTAAACCTAGTAAAAATAAGCCCAATGCAAATTTGATTGGAGCATTAGGGTTTTTATTCATATTCTCCAATTTAATCCATAATATAGAGAATAAGGGGGCTAAGGTAAATATAAAAAAGGCATTAACTGTCTGAAACCAAGAAGCGGGCACTTCAAAATCTAGCCATTCTAAATATCTATCTGTGTAATTCAAAGCAAAAATATTCATAGATGAACCTGCCTGTTCAAAGGCTAACCAAAACACCATCGAAAAAAAGGCAAGTACAAAAAGGACATATAAACGTTCTCTATCGGCTTGCGTTAATGGTTGAGCTTCTAGCAGTTTATCCACTTTAACCGGTTTTAAGCCAACTTCTCCTAACATATATTGAAGTGAATAAAATAATACCAGCCCAAAACTCATTCCAATACAAGCTGCTCCGAAACCATAATGCCAACCAATTTTTTCGCCTAAATAGCCGCAGATTAAAATGCCAAAAAACGCGCCAATGTTAATTCCCATATAAAAGATGGTATAGCCTGAATCTTTTAAGGGGCTGCCTTTGGGGTAAAGTTGCCCCACCATTGAGGAAATATTGGGCTTAAAAAAACCGTTGCCTATCACTAATAAAATAAGTCCTAAATAAAAAGTGGGCATGGATTCAATAGCTAAAGCGCCATGCCCCAGTGCCATTAAGGCTGCGCCCGTCATCACGGCATAACGAAATCCTAGAAATTTGTCGGCTAAATAGCCACCGATAAGCGGAGTCACATAGACAAAGCCGGTATATAGTCCATAGAGATGCCCTGCTTGTGCCGAAGTCCAGCCTAAACCGCCTTTTCCGACTTCGGAGACTAAATATAAAACGAGTAAGGCTCGCATACCATAGTAGCTAAACCGTTCCCACATTTCTGTGAAAAAGAGTAAGTACAAGGCTTTGGGATGTTTTTGAGTTGCTTGGTTCATTATATCTATCAATATTGGTTATATTGTTGCGTGTCCGTCTGAGATTATACAACGTAAATGAGCAATGAAAAATTCTTTTCAAGATGATTATAGAGAAAGTGAAATGATCGAGTTATTCGATCTCGTTAAGGATACAGATGAAGGAAGGTCTGGTGTTGATGCTTTCCTTGAATTGGAGGGGAATAATATCCCATTTGAATTAAAAACAACTTCAAAAGGTTCTGTTACAACCGTAAGGGATTTTGGCCCTGATCATATTGAGAAATGGCAAGGGAAACACTGGCTCTTTGGTTTTTATCAAGGGGAAGACGTTTATTACAAATATGGAAGTCCAAGTATGATGGCTCCATGGATTGAAGAAAAAGCAGAATATATACGCCCTGACTTTGAGCTTGCTGATATAATCTTTAAAAAGCTAACTCTATATGATCTATATCAAATTTGTGGTAAGAAAAAGGTCTATTCATATCACGATGCTAGACGAATACAGAAAATGCAGTACAAAAAGGACAAGTATTTTGAACTGCAAGATGTGAAAGGTGGTTATAGTCGCAATCGGATGCTAGAGATTTTAAGTGATCGGGCTAAATATCTCATTGAAAGAGGAAGCACATTAAACAATCCTCATATACCGGCAAGTTACTTTTCTGGCTGGGAAGAAATAACTGACAATCATGCGAGACGTCTTAGAGATTTGGTCAAGCAATATTTAAATGAATGAAATTGATGCCGTTTGCCTATTATAAATTGAGTGCAGCCGCCACCGCTTTCGCAACTTGATAGGCAACCGGAGGTGCAACTGAATTACCTATTTGGCCTAACACTTGATAAACAGCACCCGCAAAACGCCAATCTTCTGGGAATCCTTGCAATAAAGCACAATCTTGTACTGAGAGTCGAAAATGATCGTTTTTTGCCGGAAAAGCAGAGGCTTTTTCTCGATTAGCTTGTACACCATTGGGCCATATCCCTAAATTCCCCCAAGCTTTCTGTCCAGCGCTACTATTCAACACCGAGGTTGTATTTCTTTTTCCCGTGAATGCGCTTCTTAAGGTTGGTGCCAAGGCATCATAACCTGTGTCTGGAAGACCTAATGCCTCTCTAACTCCCATGGTTTTAGCTAAAGTCTCCTCAAATAGGTCATCGGGACTTTTTTTATCAGACCATCTGTGAGAGGGTTTTGGAATTTGAAAGCATTTAAAAGCCGCCTTGGTACGAAAGCCTACGAAGAATACACGTCGCCGCTGCTGAGGTACACCAAAGTCGGCAGCATTAAGTTCAAAAATGTGGATATGGTAATCTGGGAGCTTATCCAGTATATATTTTTGAACAAAGCCGCGAAATTTTGGATTGAGTATGCCTAAGACATTTTCAGCAACAAAAGATTTAGGCTGGTGTGTGTTGACAGCTCTTATAAATTCACCCCACATATTCCGGTCATCATTTTGGCCCGCCTGTTGCCCGGCAATAGAAAAAGGCTGGCATGGAGGTCCTCCGTGGATAACATCTATTGAGCCGATATAGTCTTGCCAAACCACTTTAGTGACATCTCCATTTTCAGGGCCACTATGAACAATCCAGTTTGGACGGTTGCTTTTTAAGGTTTCGCCACAAACCGGTATCAATTCATAGGCGCCTTGATGGGTATATCCGGCTTTGTCAAAGCCCAAGTCTAATCCGCCGCCGCCGCTAAATAGGCTCAGAGTTGTAAGCCCATTAGATTCTAACGGTGGCATTAATTGGTTTGGATCAAGCCGTGGTGTGTTGACTGAATGGATAGTGGACAAAAGCCCTTGCTCGGCACGCCTTTTGGCTTCTCTGGCTTCTTGAGAGATTTTCCGGTAGATATTGCGCTGCTCGTCGGTGAGTTTATATTCTTTCCTTGAGGCGTTTTTATAGATGCTAGTTGACATTTCAATGATGAGTAATAGTTTTGGTGTTAGTTAATTTGAGGCCCGATTTTGAGATTTGTCCAGATAAATTCGTTGCTATAAAAACAAAGCGGCGCAGCGGGGAAGGGGATTTAGTCTCCCCGCAGGAAATAACTCACCAACAACAACACAAAACAGCTCATCAAAAGCCGGGCACCTCTCATCCTGATCCAAAAAGATAAAAAAAACGTGTTGTGGTTTTTGGAACGGCTGGATTTTCCAGTGCGATTATCCAAATCAAAGTTCCGGCAACCGTCGTAATTTCACATAATCTAATAAGCCATTTAAATCGGCGTGAGTTGACCACCAAATACCATGTTCTGACATTAACTCTAATGCTTTGGGACTAAAACCTTCGTAACTGAAAAACCATAATCGCATAATTTCCGCATTCCGATCTAATTTCACCAGTTGAGCCTTTTCTAAAAACTGCTGAACTTCTGTGGGACTCACTTTACGCTGTGAACGCCATTTACTTTCTGCCACCCATTGTTCAATCCCGGCGCCGGCATGAAGGTCAATTTCCGTCTCCGCACCGGGGCCTAAACGTTCTCTTAACCGTACATAGTTAAAGCTTGGCACTTCAATATCTTGATCCAGATGAAAATAATGTCCGGGTAGCCGCTGTCGTTGGGCATTGTGGAGAATTTGAGCCATATAAACGTGGCAGACTGAGTAACCTTTTAAATCTCGAATTTTTCGCTGGAGCTTTTGATATTGAGCTTGCAGATCGTCTTTAACCGTACTTTCCGGTTGTCCGAGTACTTCAATACGTCCCCAAATGCGTAAAAATTCTAATAAAATCGGATCTTTCACTTTCCGAAACCAACCGCCTAATTCCAAATAATCCAGCAAATCGCCACGCGACAGTTTGATCAACACCTCACGAATTTTCTCCAGCGAGATGTCTTGATTATCCTGTTCTAATAATGCTTGTTGAATTTGGGTTAAATCAATTTTCTCACCTTCTTGAATGGCGGAGAGATATAAAATCCATTTAGTGATGCCATAGTCATTAATTCGCTCAATCCAGCGACTCACTTGATCATTAAGTTCACTCCAGATAAAGCCAGAAGACAAATCAACGGCTAAAATTTGATTGAGAGTTTCTTCGGTTAAAATCGCTTGCTCCATTTCTGCCGCTTGTGCCACAATGGCATTGATATAAAAAGGGTTACCACCACAACGTTCTGCTACTAAGGGTGCTAATTCTGGTGAGATAGTAACCTGACGATATTTAGTGGCTTGATTGACTAATTCGGTACCCCAATAACCGGTTAAAGAATCTATTGGCTTACTACGAAACCGTCCAAATAACGAACCCCGTCCCAAAATTTCCCGCGCTAAAATACTCATACTAGAACCGGTGACAAAATGAGGACAAGTCGGTGATTCCACCGCTTCTTGCATATAGCCAACTACATCAAATTTATATTGAGGTAGGCGGGTATTTTGAAATTCATCGAGGAACATGACTATAGTGCTGTCATCATAATCCGACACTCGACGAGGATGAGAAAGTGCCACTTGTTCTGGAATAATTACTCTTTGTTTAAGGAGATTGTCAAACAACTTTAACGTCAATTTAAATCCTTCCGTAAGAGACAATTTATCACGAATAACTGCTAGCAATTCGTGATAATTAAAATCTCCTTGCAAAATTTCAGGTTGACGTAAACGAAACGCCACATACCAACGGAGAAAATTTTCCACATATTTAATGGCAAAATCCCAGCGATTTTCAAAAGTGTCTGGAAAACTATAATATACCGGTACAACCGCTTTTGGATCTTCAGGCTCTTGCTCAAAAAAGAGTCGATTGACTGCTCGCTTAAAAATTTCAGTTTTACCCATACGCCGCTGTCCTAACAGTACCGTCGAACCGGTACGACGAGTTTTCGCTTTCAGAGCGGCATGGTATAGATAGTCTAAATATTCTTGACGATCTGTATAAACTTCTTCGGCTACTAAGGGTTTGATTACCCAATTTGTTGAGGTTTTAGTCATAATATTGCTCTAATTTAAT
>JBDLJY010000438.1:0-4933 GCA_039714115.1 Pseudomonadota bacterium
CAATGTTTTTCTAACTCGTGATAAGCAAACTTATTATATCGACATAGAGGCCATCTATGAAAAAGGGGACTTGACTCAAAACTACATATTAAAACAGGGTGATGTTCTGCAAGTCCCTGAAAACCGTTTAAATAGAGTTTATGCTCTGGGAGAGTTCAAGAAAAATGCTAGTGTTTTGTTGCCACCCCGTTTATTCAGTATGGCAGAGATGATAGAACATCGCGATGTCGAAGGGCTGAATTTGGAGTCAGTGGATGCAGGTCAAATTTTTATATTTCGCTATAAAGACTTGAAATACGATAGTGATGCCAAGACTTACCAAGGTACACCGGAAGTTTATCACTTGGATGCCAGTTCCGCAGAGGCGATGTTATTGGCAGCGAACTTTCCATTGCAAGCACGGGATGTATTGTATGCCGCTCCCACCGGCTTGACACGCTGGAGCAGGGTTGTTGACCAAGTGCTGCCTACCTTGCAGGCTCTCTGGTATCCGGCACGTACCACTGCGGATTGGAAGAGGGTTTTTGATGATGATACTTATTAAACTAAACTCCCAATAAGAGACAATGAATAAAATACTCTTAGTTTGTGTTGGAAATATTTGCCGTAGCCCAATGGCAGAAGCACTTTTCTCACACAAACTACAATCTCGATCTATTACGGTGACATCTGCGGGGCTTTCAGCTTTGGTGGGTTATCCCGCCGATCCACTTGTAACAGAATTAATGATGGAACGGGGTATTGATATTTCTAACCACCGTGCCAGTCAACTCACACCGGCTTTTATTCAAGAGGCGGATTTAGTGTTAGTCATGGAAACTTGGCAAATTAAAGCTGTAGAATCTATATGGTTAATGGCTCGTGGCAAAGTACATTTATTGGGTAAATGGGGTCAATTTGAAGTCCCTGATCCTTACAGGCAATCTCGGCAAGCATTTGAAATGGCATTAAAACAAATTGAACAAGGCGTTGAAGATTGGATCAATAAAATATGAATAAACCCGAACATCCTGCTACCGTTCCTATGCTGAAACGCCGCGAAGAAGAAATTGATTTTAGTGTTTATTGGGCTGCTATTGCAGAAAGAAAATGGTTTATTACGCTAATAATACTTTTAGTACTGGGTGTTGCAGTTTTTTACACTTTAGTAGCCACACCAGTGTATCAAACGGATGCCATGTTACAACTGGAAACCCAAAAAAGTGCTACCAGTGGGTTGGATGATCTTTCCCAACTGTTACTGGGTGAAAATGGAAAAGCTTTGGCTGAACTTGAAATTATCCGTTCCCGTCAGATTCTTGGTAAAGTTGTAGAAAAATTAAAATTAGATATCAGTGCCAAACCACATTATTTTCCTATTATTGGTGCAGCATTTGTTCGTTACTATAAAAAATCTGCCGGTGATAATACGGACAAACCCATGGAACCATTGTGGGAACTCTCTCAGTTTGCTTGGGGAGGGGAAAAGATCGAAATAGCCAGTTTAACTGTTTCTCCAATTTATGAAAACCAAGCACTAAAACTCATAGCTGGTGAAAATAATCGCTATCAACTTTATGATGCAGAGGATAATTTATTACTAAAGGGCACTGTCGGCAAACGTGCGGTGGCTAAGGCTAGATTGAAAAAGGTCGTGGAAATAGTGGTTGCTGAATTACAAGCACGCCCGGGTACAGAATTTATCGTCACCAAGCAATCCCATTCTTTAACGGTACTCAAACTTCAGGAACAATTGAAAGCCAGTGAAAAAAGCATGAAAACTGGCATATTACAACTGAGTCTAGAAGGTTCTGAGCCAGATAAAATTACCAAAATTCTAAATACCATAGCCCAAGTTTATGTACAACAAAATATTGAACGCAAATTGCAAGAAGTGGGAAATATGCTGGCTTTTGTCAACAGCCAGTTGCCTACGATCAAAGCTAATTTAGAGGCAGCTGAAGCAAAGTTGCGTACCCATTATAAGAAATATGGCACGGTTAATGTAGAATTAGAAACCCGCACCCTGTTAAGTCAATTAGCAGAGCTGGAAAAGCGAATTTCATCACTGGAACTGGTAGAAGTGCAGTATAAGCGTCAATATACCCGCGAAAATCCTCATTTAATTGCTTTTGAAAAACAACTTAACCAGTTGAAAAATGAACGAACCCTGTTTACTAAACGGATTAGTCAGTTGCCCAAGGCAGAAATGAACTTAGTCAAAGTCATGCGCGATGTGGAAATTGCCAGAGAAGTGTATTCTTTATTACTCAATAAAGCTCAGGAATTTAAAATCGCAAAGGCCGGTATTACTGGTAATGTCTATATCGTAGATCCAGCTATTATACCGACTGAAAAAATAAAGCCAAAAAAGCGTTTAATTATAGGGGCAGCCTTAATATTGGGTTTATTTTTTGGCGTATTTATAGCATTGTTACGTAAAGCGATGCAGGTCGGGATTGACTCGGCAGATATTATTGAACAACGCTTAAATTTACCCGTATATGCTATTGTGCCGCACTCAGAAAAACAAATTAAACTCGCGAAGCGCCGCAAAAAAGTTGCTGCAAAACCTCAAGTATTGGCCCTCGAAGATCCCGGAGAACTAGCGATAGAAGGTTTGCGTAGCCTACGCACCAACTTACAATTTGCTTTAATAGGAACACAGAGGCCAATTATCACCATCACTGGTCCTACACCTAATATAGGCAAATCTTTTATCAGTGTTAATCTGGCTTATATTATGGCAAATACCGACAAACGGGTATTTTTGATTGATGGAGATATGCGAAAAGGGCACTTGCATCAGTTTTTGGGGCGGGAAATTTCACCCGGCTTATCCGAAGTCATCAGTGGAGAATGTGAATTGGAAGCCGCGATTCATCATATCAGCGATAATACCGGGGATAAAGAGATCAGTATCAGCTTTCTATCGGGGGGTACACGCCCGCCTAATCCTTCAGAATTGTTAATGCATGAGCGTTTTCAAAATTTGCTGGAAACAGTGTCCAAACAATTTGATATAATCATCATTGACACGCCGCCAACCATTGGGATGACTGATGCCACCATTATTGGGCGTTTGGCGGGTGACACCAACTTTATGGTGGTACGAGCGGAGCAACAAATGCTTGAAGAAGTCGAATTGTCTTTGAAACTATTTGAGAAAGCTTCCGCCAAAATTACCGGGGTTATATTTAATGATGTCTCACCACGTTCCGGTTATGGCTATAGCAACTACTACAAATATGGATATAGTTAATAAAAATGTTGATAAGTGTTGACATTATTGATTTTGATAGTGTTGACATTATTGATTTTATTTTGATAAAATGTAGTACTTATGAAAGCTTCAAAGTCCTAAAACTAACTGGGCTATGCATGAAACATTATTCAAAAAGGCGTGTATGCTATCGAGGTTTTTTTAAATGAAAGCACTGAAAACCAAGATTAAAGGATTAAAAAAACCACAGTTTGAACGACTTAAAGAACTCACGTCGACTGCCAAAAATCTTTACAATCAAGCTTTGTGGACGCTAAGAGAAGCGTTTGAGGCAACCGGAAAATACTTTTCGTATTATCAAATGGATAAAGCTCTTCGGCAAGAAGTTAATCTTGAGGGTGAGGTTAACTACAAATTATTGAAGGCGAAAGTTGCCCAACAAACATTGCGGCGGCTTGATAAGAACTTCAAAGGCTTTTTCCGGGCGATTCAGGATTTTAAGTCCTCTCCGAGCAAGTACAAAGGGCAACCAAGGCCGCCTCGGTTTAAACAACAGAAGCATGACAATTTGGTTTATGATTACCAAGCTTTTCAAATAAAGGAAAAGTTGAAAGTGAAAGAAAAGGACTTTGAAATTAAATCGTTCAAACTAGCAAGTGGCAACGTTTTTAAGTCAGTTGATGTCCTTGTTAGAGAAGGTTGTGTTGTACTGGAAAAAGGTTTAGAAATCAAACTGCCAAAACAATTGGTAGGCCAAACAATCAAGCAAGTAGAGATTATTCCTAAATATAAGTCTTTTCATGCCGTTTTTGTTTATGATGATGAACAAACCGATATTTATCAAATAGTTAATCCGCAAAATACTGTAGAACAAGTTTCGTTTTGTAAACTGAACGATAAAGGGGAATTTCCTGTCAAGCGAGTTTTATTTCATGACAAGGTAATGTCCATCGACTTAGGACTTAACAACCTTGCCACTTGCGTAACTAATGGTGTCATTAAGCCGTTTATTATTGATGGTAGGCGATTGAAATCTATAAACGCTTATTATAACAAGCGCAAGGCCAAAATACAGTCAACACTCGAAAAAACGAGAGGCAGGAAATGGTCGCGCCGACTTCAAAACCTCACAAATCGGCGTAATGCTATCGTGAATGATTATATACATCGTGCCACCCATTTTGTGGTAGAAACTTGTGTGGAAAATGGTATTTCCAAAGTTGTTGTGGGTGATGTGACTCAGTCGCTAAATGGTATTAATTTGGGTAAAAAAACCAATCAAAACTTCGTTAATTTGTCTCTGGGCCAGTTTCTAGAAAAATTGAGCTATAAGCTAGGGCAACACGGAATCACTTTAGAGGTTGCAAACGAGAGTTATACAAGTAAAGCGAGTTTTGTTGATGACGACAAGATGCCCAAACGATACAACCCATACAAAAAAAAGAAACATACTTTTAGCGGTACACGAGTCAAACGTGGTTTGTATAAAGCGGCATCAGGCACGCTTTTGAACGCCGATGTCAACGGGGCTTTTAACATTTTAAGGAAGAATGATTCTGAATTCTCGTTTGAAAAGTTAGTTGAGAAGGTGGGAAAGAAGTTCAAAGACTGGCTACATCCGACCAAACGGATTCGTTTTTTTAATAAGCAACCTCAAGCTGAGGCAAGAGGATAATGGGTTGATCGTTCCCAGGTTCGGATTTATTTACATTAGCAATAATGTCAATATTT
>JBDLJY010000439.1:0-4919 GCA_039714115.1 Pseudomonadota bacterium
ACCGCCACCACAACCACCATCGGCTGTACCTGAACTGTCGGTTTTTGCAAAAGCCTGTTCAAATGAATCGAAAAGGCCAAAGTTTGCCAGGGCGCTGATCCCAAAGATAGAAATGAGGAAAGCGGGATCAATATTGCTTTTTTCCTCGGATTTCATCCATTCAAAGTGTTTAAGTAATTTATTGTAATAGCGACAACCAAGCTGAGTTTGTCGCTTGTTGGGTGTGAAAAACAAAATATTGAGTATCAATGAGAAAAAGATGAGAAAGAAAAGTGCGGAAAACCCAAAAATGATAACGCCGCCCCCAAGAATGATGGACCATATTATCCCCCGTCTCAGGAGCTCCTGTTTGAGTTGATGCTCGGTAGGCTTGAGATGCAATTGTTCCAAGTGCTGATTGATAGGTTTGAGATGGCTATCAAGACGTACATGCAAGCCACTGTCTGAAAAAAAATCGGCTGGCTTTCGTGTTGTGTGAGCAAAGTCATAAATGGCTTGTTCAATCTCATCTTTGGGTTGTTGGTTTTCCACGCTCTTAACTTCTGCCTGCTCTTTCTTGCCACGGCTTGTTATGAGTTTGCGATTCCAGAGTTCAAAAAGTGCCGTTTGAATGAGCCCTTTACGTCCGTCTCGTAATGCGGCAATTTCATACGAGTTAAGGCAGGTGACATCTGGCATAGAATATTGATTTGAGTCGTCAGCAGCGTTGAGCCAGCGCTTACCAATCACTATGCCAAAAATTAATAAAAATAAGTATCCTATAATTATCATAGCATTGCTTCATTAAGTAGCGTCTTTGTTCCGACGAATTATGGATTGCCTCTACAATAAAAGTTTATATTATTGTAGGGGCAATTCTTTATGGTTGCCCCACTTCTGCTTGGTCCAAGAGATCGCGCTCGTGCGAGTAAATGAGACTTCCTAGCCCAGTTGGATCAAAATAACTAGAGACGAAGTAGTTATTTTTTAACTGTGTAATCACTTTTTGTTGAAAATCAGTACTCCTACAATAAGAATAGTACAAAAAATCAAAACAAAAATATCCATACCAGTAATTGTAATACTCCTTAGCAGTTGCCGTTCTGAATTGACGCGAGCATTATACATAGCATTGCTTTATTAAGTCGATACAGCAAAACGTCCAGCCATTTTTAGCAAAAAAGGGGACAAAGTGACAATTTGTCAACTGACATTTTAGGGAATTTTCAAATTCAACTGTGAGAGTAGAATGTCAGCCCTGAAAAAACTATAGCCCAAAAATAATACCAAGTAGTCTAACATAGCTGTTCTCCTATTATTGTGTTAATTATAAAATATTTATATTATTGTAGGATGCCTTAGCAGTTGTGATTTTACGTGAGCATTATCATAGCATTGTTTCATTAAGTCGATACAGCAAAACGTCAAGAGTGACAAATTCCACAGCAACAGTGTCAGTGGTGGCGGTGGTGGCGGCGGTTGATGAAGTTTTTTGATGTAGTTGACATTTTAGGGAATTTCCAAACTCAACCATAAGAGTAGAATATCTGCCGTCACACGAAAGTAGTATTTTGGAGTCCAAGATTTATCTTGGACATATCTGTCGTTTTTGCCAATAAATAGGAGAATTAAACGATGAAACAACTACTTTTTACAGTCATTCTAGCAATGAGCACCCAGATCGTCAGTGCTCAGGAGCCATCACCCTTCTACTGGGAGTTCATCCATGTAGAGATTGATGTCCAGGAGAATGGGGATATGCTGGTAACTGAGACTCAGAAATATGTTTTTACTGCGTCTTATAGCAATAAACGCTATCGCTGGTTGCCACTGGATAAGGCGGATAGCATTGATAACGTGGAAGTCTTTGAAGGAGATAGAAAACTTTCTGTCATCACAAGGATCAAAAAAAACCAGCAATGGATTAGGTGGCAGCACACGCTGAATCCGCCTGATAACCACACTTTTGTTATTAAATATCGCGTTAAAGGTGGTTTGCAGATTGACAAGCGCGAGGACAAAGTTTATTGGAAAGCTATCTTCAAAGAGCGGGCTGCGCCTATTCTAAGTGGCAAGGTGATTGTGCGCTTACCCGCTATCTTGGCCAAAAAGATTCGCAATTTCAAGAGTTTTGGGGTGCCCGCCACCGCTCGGCAGATCGATACGCGGACCTTTGAATTTGTATCACGAGGTGCCATGCCTGCTGGGGAAGAAATGGAGGTGCTGGTAACATTTCCCCATGGACTCCTCAACATTCCTTTGCCAAAATCGGAAGGTATTGGTTTTTTGATAGTGGTTGATTGGGTAGTGAGGATGATCGGTTGGCTACCATTAGTACTTTTCATTTTAATTTTAATCATCATTAGTGGCGGTGGCGGCGGTGGTGGCCGCGGTGGTGGCGGCGGTGGCGGTGGTTAAATTTTGGAGTCCAAGATTTATCTTGGACGTCTTTAAACTCTTTAAGTTTTCTGATGTAGTTGACATTTTGGGGAATTTCCAAACTCAACAATGAGAGTAGAATGTCTGCCGTCACACGAAAAGTGATATTTTGGAGTCCAAGATTTATCTTGGACATATTTGAACTCTTTAATAGGATAACTTAATGAAAAATAAACGATTGATAGCTGTAGTCACGGTATTATTGTTGACTGTCAGTATGACACAAGCAGCAACGCTTGAGGTGGTCAAAAATAAGGGCTTCGTGCAATGCGGAGTCAGCACTGGCTTAGCCGGATTTTCAGCACCGGATGATAAAGGGGATTGGATGGGAATTGATGTGGATACTTGTCGAGCAGTAGCTGCTGCTATATTTGGTAACGCTAACAAGGTGAAGTACATTCCGCTGACGGCTAAAGAGCGTTTTATTGCGCTTCAGTCTGGTGAAATTGATCTACTGTCTCGAAATACGACTTGGACTTTAAGCCGTGATACAACAATGGGGCTTAACTTTATTGGTGTCACTTATTATGATGGACAAGGCTTTATGGTTAACAAAGATTTGGGAGTAACAAGTGTCCTAGAATTGGATGGTGCAACCGTTTGCACTGATGCTGGGACGACGACAGAACTAAATCTGGCCGATTATTTTCGTGAACATAAGATGGCGTACAAAGCTGTCGTTTTTGATACTGCCGATCAGACTCTTAGGGGATTTGAATCTGGGCGCTGTGATGTCTTGACTGCTGATCAATCTCAACTTTACAGCCTACGCATCAAACTCGCTAAGCCTGACAGTGTGATAGTGCTGCCCGAAATCATTTCTAAGGAGCCATTAGGTCCTGTGGTACGTCAAGGTGATGATCAGTGGTTTAATGTGGTCAAATGGAGCCTTTTTGCCCTCATTAATGCTGAGGAAATGGGTGTGACTTCAAAAAATGTTGAAGATATGAAATCCAGTAGCAATCCTGGCATCAAGCGGCTGCTTGGTGTGGAGGGAAATATGGGCAAAGGACTTGGTTTGTCCAATGATTGGGCTTTCAACATTATTAAGCTAGTTGGCAATTATGGAGAAATCTTTGCCCGTAATGTGGGTAAGGATTCGCCACTGAAAATTGAGCGTGGCTTGAATAGGCTGTGGAGCAAGGGTGGGCTTCAATACGCGCCGCCAATTCGCTAAAAATTTAAAAAATCCTATTTCTTTAAGAAATAGGATTTTTAGATAGGAGAAAATGCATGGCAGCGGTTCCGCAAAAAAAATTCGTTCCAACTAAGCCCCCTTTTTGGCATGATCCACGCATTCGTGCGTTAATATTTCAAGTGATTGTTTTGGTAGCAGTGTTTGCTTTTTTTAGTTATATTCTTGGTAATGTTCTACATAATCTCGAAAAGCGTGGTATCAGCACTGGCTTTGATTTTTTATCAACCGAGGCTGGTTTTGGCATTATTCAAACTTTGATTGATTATAACGAATCTTCCACATACGGGCATACCTTTGTCGTCGGGCTGCTTAATACCATTTTAGTCTCAGCTTTGGGTATTGTTTTTGCCACTATTCTCGGTTTTGTTATCGGTATTGCGCGACTTTCCCATAATTGGCTTGTCGCAAAACTGGCTGCGGCTTATATCGAAATTTTTCGCAATATTCCATTATTATTGCAAATTTTTTTCTGGTATTTCGCTGTGTTACGCGCCTTGCCGTCTCCACGCCAAAGTTGGGCATTTGGAGAGTTGGCTTTCCTTAATATTCGCGGCTTGTATTTACCTGAGCCAGAATTTTCGTTTGTCTGGGTGGCTTTTTTTGTCGCTATCGTGTTGGTGTTCGTTTGGGCAAAGCGTACTGGTAAACCGGTTTTCTACTTTGCCCTGCTTTTAGCTTTGCCATTATTATGGGTGGCTCCGTGGGAGGTTCCACAATTGAAAGGCTTTAATTTTCAAGGCGGTATCACTGTCATTCCAGAACTCATGGCTTTGTTAATTGCTTTGTCGATTTATACAGCCGCTTTTATTGCCGAAATCGTGCGTTCTGGTATTCAAGGGATCAATTATGGGCAGACGGAGGCGGCTCAGGCTCTGGGTTTGCGTCAAAGTCATATTTTGCGATTGGTGATTATTCCTCAAGCGATGCGTATCATTATCCCGCCGCTGACGAGCCAATATCTTAATCTGACTAAAAATTCGTCATTAGCAACGGCTATCGGTTATCCAGATTTGGTTGCCGTGTTTGCGGGGACGACGCTTAATCAGACGGGGCAAGCGGTGGAAGTCATTGCTATGACGATGGCTGTTTATCTTACTCTCAGTTTGTCTATTTCCTTATTGATGAATTGGTATAATCTTAAGGCTCAAGTCACCTGAATTTGGTTTCGGGAAATCCGCTCCGCTCCATTCCCGAAACAACTGATAACGGCTATCGGTTATCCAGATTTGGTTGCCGTGTTTGCGGGGACGACGCTTAATCAGACGGGGCAAGCGGTGGAAGTCATTGCTATGACGATGGCTGT
>JBDLJY010000440.1:0-4900 GCA_039714115.1 Pseudomonadota bacterium
TAAAAAAAATGATTATTCTCGAACAAATTTCCAAGCGATTCAAACGCAAACCCGTTTTAGAAAATGTCAGTCTCCAAATTCAGCCCGGAGAACATATTGCCTTAGTCGGTTCCAACGGAGCCGGCAAAACAACATTGATGCGCTGCCTATTAGGTGAATATTGTTGTGACGGCACAATTAGCATCGGAGGCTTGAATCCACGCCGTCATCGGCAAAAGGTACTCGCACGAGTGGGTTTTGTGCCACAATTACCGCCCCCATTAAAAATGCCAGTCAATCAACTCATACAATTTGCCGCTGGCGTGTGTAACACGGCTCCAAAACAGATAATTGATCTGACTCAACAATTGGGTTTAAATATCCAAACGCTTTTACACCAGCCATTTGTTAAACTATCAGGAGGACAAAAACAAAAGTTGTTAATTGCTATCGCCTTGGGGCGTAACAGTGACATCTTAATTATGGACGAGCCAGCCGCTAATCTCGATCCAAAGGCGCGGCAAATATTTTTAGAATTACTTCAAGAAAAACAAGAACATGCAATTACACTCATATCCAGTCATCGCCTAGACGAACTCGCTGCTTTAGTTAATCGGGTGCTGGAATTGGATATGGGCAAAGTTGTTTTAGATGAAAAGGTGAAAAAATGAAATATTTATTTTATATGTTAAGTGTTGTTACCCTACTTATTGGTTGTAGCAATAATGATACTGGTACCGTAGAAATCAAATGGGATCGGGATAGTTGTGAACGTTGTAAAATGGCCGTTAGTGATCGACATTTTGCCGCTCAAGTTCGTGGTGGTGCCAAAAACAAGGCTTATGTCTTTGATGACTTGGGCTGTGCGCTGCATTGGCTCAACAAACAGACATGGGATAAGACTCCTAAAATCTGGGTGACAGATTATCGCAATGGGCAATGGATAGATGCTCGCACAGCCTATTATGTGCCCGGGCAAATGACTCCGATGGATTTTGATTTCGGAGCCGTCGCGGAACTGGTGGAAGGCAGTGTGGATTTTGCAACGGCTAAAGCTCAAATGTTGGCAAAAAAGCATAAGCCTCATAAACCGTCTCACAATCAATCAACGCCTTGAAGCATCAATTTCAATGAAACATTTTTGGCTAACCGCCTTACTAGATATTTCTGAATCCCTGCGGGCACGGTGGTTTTTGCTTTATACCACCGTGTTTGGGGGCATTATCTAACTCTGATTGGAGAATAACCATAATGATCACCAACTATATTGAAGCGGCTATGGAACAAGCTGTTTATGAGATCATTGAAGATGAAGGCACATACTGGGGAGAAATACCGGGCTTTCAAGGCGTGTGGGCACGTCATCTAACGTTGGAAGGTTGTCGCCGGAAATTGCGTGAAGCATTAGGAGATTGGATAGCTTTACGTTTGCGGCTTAATTTATCTATTCCTACCATCGCTAATATTGATCTTAACCACATGAACAACCCTTATGAGGCTCACTATGTCTAGACTGACTCCCGTTTCTTGGCAAAAGTTTGTTCAGCGTATGCGAGAACTAGGCTTTAAAGGGCCTTATGCTGGTGGCCGTTATCCCTATATGCGACGTGGTGATGTAACGGTTATCATTCCAAATCCGCATGAAGGTGATATAGGTGTTGGCTTGTTGCGGCGGATATTGCAACAAGCCGGCGTTTCCCGCGAGGAGTGGCTTGGGGAATAGCCACTTACGGGCTGTGTAGATTTTGCAACGGCTAAAGCTCAAATGTTGGCAAAAAAGCATAAGCCTCATAAACCGTCTCACACTCACTCAACGCATTGAAAATTCAATGAAACATTTTTGGCTAACCGCTTTACTAGATATTTCTGAATCTCTGCGGGCACGGTGGTTTTTGCTTTATACCACCGTGTTTGGGGGCATTATTGTACTCTTATTTGTTTTCGGGTTAACAGAATCCCGCATTATGGGATTTACTGGTTTAACCCGATTATTGCTAACCTATATACAATTGTGTATGGCTATTTTGCCCGTTTTTGTATTAATAAGCACCGTGCGTTCGGTTGCCGGTGACAGAGAAGCGGGGGTATTTGAATATCTACTTTCACTACCCGTATCACTGTCTGCTTGGTACTGGGGAAAAATGCTGGGACGTTTTTTAGTCATTTTCCTACCCGTTTTTCTAGCGATGGTAGCCGCAGTGATTTGGGCATTATGGCGTAAAGTTGCCGTACCTTGGGACATATTTGCCCTATATACCGGCTTACTGATTGCCCTCGCATGGTGTTTTCTTGGCATAGGAATGCTGATTTCCAGTATTGCCCGTTCCGTCGATATAGCACAGGGTACTGCCTTTTTTATCTGGCTATTTTTGCTACTATTTCTTGACTTAATTCTGTTAGGATTGATGATACGCGAACAATTTGCGCCAGAACCATTGATATTAATAGCCTTAGCAAATCCTATCCAAACTTTTCGTACTGGCGCCATGCTATTATTTGATCCTCAACTCGTTCTTTTAGGACCAACCGCTTATGTGATTTTAGACTTGTTTGGACAAACGGGCTATTTGATTTGGACTTTTAGCTATCCTTTGGTGCTTGGTACTGTCTGCGCTATTATAGGCTATGTACTGTTTCGTCGGGGTGATTTGCTTTAAATGAGCCGCGCTTTAATTTTCAATAAGATTACCGTAGGGGCAATCCTTTATGGTTGCCCTGACTGGTATATTATTATTTGCGAGTTGCCTAAGTAAATATCAAACAAACACAAGTACCTCGTCCTAGTGTACTAGAAATCTCTAATTGAGCCCCATGCGCTTCTGCAATAAGCCGACAAAGGTAAAGTCCAAGACCATAACCGCCCGTTTTGCGCTGACGCGAAGGATCAACGCGATAGAAAGGATCAGTCAAGTGAGGAATATGTTCGGCTGCTATGCCAGCACCATGATCCTCAACCAGTAGCAAAATAGCATTTTTTTCCTTTCGAGTATGAATCTCAACGGGTTTTGCGCTGTATTTGAGTGCATTTTCTAGCAGATTGCGGATGAGCAAGCGGAGGCGAGTTTCATCCAATTGTAATGTGGGCAATGACGGATCCAAGATCGCCAAGATGGGTTTGTCACTGAAATAGTCGCTGATAACCGATTTTATCAATGTATTCAAGGAGCTTGAAGTGCGCTTGAGTACAACATGCCCTTTGAGTCGTTCCGTTTCCAATAATTCATTGATCAGCTTTTCCATTTCCTGTAAATCCTGATCAATAGCCTGTTTGTATGTAGAATCTTCCAACAATGCCAGAGAAACCTTTGACCGTGTCATCGGAGTTCGCAGTTCGTGGCTGATAGCTAACAGTAGCTGACGTTTCGCCTCCAACATTTTTTCAAGTTCATCTGTCATCTGATTGATACTATTGACTAATTCTCCTAAATCATCCTGACGTTTGGTTTGAATACGATGAGACAATTCTCCAGAACCAATGCGTTTGACTCCCTCTTGCATGGCACTCACGGGTTGAAGTAGCCAGCGGATGATAAAATAGTTTAGGCTCAACACCAGTAAGACGGCAACGATACCCACAAAAATACCCCAGATGCCTTTGGCACTTTCTAGGTTTTTTTGCATAATAAAGGTAATAGAATATGAGCCTTTACGGGTGAGGAGTGCAAAACGGTATTGATAAAAGCCTATACGGAATAAATGGCCATCGGCATGTTTTCGGAATGGATGGAAATGAATGTGGCGTGAGTCGATCTGTGTGGATGACCAATTGATATCCGCTCCTTGGATGAGGATATCCACTTGAAGACGTTTAGTCAATTGTTGTGCTTTTTCAATGTTGGGCGGATAGCCGATTTCTTGATGGAGATAGCTCAGATATTGTTGAATATGTGGGCGCACATTGTGTTTAACATGTTGCATAATCGAGAAACCAAACGAGACTTTATGGATAATGGCAATGGTAATGCCAGTCACGATAAACAGCAGTAGCAGGCGTAGCGACAGGGAATAGCGTATTTTTTGCCAAAAAAGCATGTCAGTTTGCTCCTTCAATAAAACGGTAGCCCCTCCCCCAAACCGTTTGGATACATTCTAACGGTTTCAACTTTTGTCGTAATCGGCTCACCAGTATATCAACCGAACGGGAAAAAAACTCTGCATCCACACCGCTGAGGGCATTCATGATTTCATCACGGCTAAAACTTTTGCCAGGGGATTTAACCAGCAATAGTAGTAGCGCATATTCTTTGGTCGTCAACTCGATCATTTGGCCTTTGAGAGTGACTTGACGGCGGTTTGGATCAATTTTGAGGTCGCCAAATTGAAGTATAGGAGAAGTTTGTTTAGAGCTGGTACGTTTTAGGATATTATGAATCCGGGCAACCAGTTCGCGGGGTTCAAAGGGTTTAGCTAGATAGTCATCAGCCCCGATTTCTAGTCCAATGACCCTGTCCATGACTTCGCCACGGGCAGTCAGCATTAGAATGGGCATGTCACTATCCTTGCGAAGGCTGCGGCAGACATCAAAGCCGTCCATTTCAGGTAGCATGACATCCAAAATGAGCAAATCTACGTCGCCTTGTGACAAGCGACGTAGTCCTTGGCTTGGATGGGTTTCACTGATCAAGTTGAGATCGTAACGTGAAAAATATTCCGCGAGCAGCGGCGCAAGACGCTCATCATCGTCAATCAGTAAAACTGTATACATTTATCCATCCAAACTTTTTTTATTGGTTTCCATGTTTCGGAAAAGAGTTGATTTATAGTGGTCAAAAATAGGGACAAATTTGTTCAAAAGTGTTTAAAAACAAAAACAAAAACAGCTTGACATTCCGACAATAAATGCTAAAATCCTCCACCTGCGTCAATGCCATTAAGTTAAGCTTAAAATATTGATTTTATTCAGTTGTTTCGGGAATGGAGC
>JBDLJY010000441.1:0-4898 GCA_039714115.1 Pseudomonadota bacterium
TTTCCCAGCCAAGATAAATCTTGGACTCCTAAAACGAGCAAATCGCTATCTTGGAGTCCAAAATTTATTTTGGACGAGTGCTATGCACAAAATCTTTGTTTTGAATTGGGGACAAAAAAGGCGTATTTGTTGACTAAAATCAAGACTTGGTATAATGGCTATTCATGGAATACCAAAGACAGAGTGTATAATCCGTATTCAATTCTCAGTTTATTTGTAGAACAACAATTTGTTCATTATTGAACTATCCTAATTTTGAGGTTAAAGGAGCCTTTATTTTTTACCAACAATGAATTAGACGAAATCCAACCGGCAGCGGAAAATTTACGTTCCCGTATCCGCTACACATTGAGCAAGAAGCTTATTATCACTCGCTATTTTTTTTAAATTTGATCTGTTTGCAGAAGATAGTAAAAACCGGATCGTTGTTGAAATGCAACATGCCCACTATTCTGACACTTATGAGCGTTTTTTGTACCAATGTTGTGCAATGATAGAATCGGTTGCGAGTTCCCAAAATTAATTACAGTTTTCCAGTGACTGTGAACACTTTGATATTTTTTACTCACAAACGCACACCCAGTCCTAACAGCGGCATTTTAGAAGTCGATTTCCAAGCTCGGGATACATTCGGAGGCATGTGCCGAATGGATGGAAGCCTTTCATGACACTCTGGATAGTAAAGTTTCTCCAGATAGTTATGAGAATCCATACATCGGAGAAATGTTTGAACTAATCGAGGAGGATAAGATTACGCCTGACGAACGTGCCAGAATGAAGGAAGAAAATAACATGGAAGAGGGAGAAAAGACAGCCATGGAAAAAGGTCGAAAAGAAACTGCCCGTAATCTTTTGGCTATGGGTATTTTATCAGCAGAACAAATAGCTAGTGCGACTGGCCTAACCTTGGAAAAAATTAAAGCACTTTCGGCTCAATATGCGATCTATAACGTTGCGGACGGGATTTTTTTGACAGAGATGCTCCGCTAAAAATCAGATTTTTTGAAAAAATCTGATTTTTTTTGACAGACGCTCCGCTAAAAATCAGATTTTTTGAAAAAATCTGATTTTTTTTGACATCAATATTGTATACAATAAACACATTTAAAGCTTTATTTTGGCTAATCCTTCTAGCACTTACATTAGGCCAAACGAGTCGCACCCGTCAATCCCTGTGCTCTTGTGTTCGGATTTTTTTGATAGCGACACCGGCTTAAAAAGCACCAAGCGTTTGACACCAACTTTCAATCTTAGCCCTAATTAAATCACGAATTTCCCTAGTTGTTGCCAGCTTTTCCTCTTCTGTACCTATCAACGCCGACGGATCGGGAAAACTCCAATGTAAGCGTTTACAATGTACCCCCGGAAAAACCGGACATTGCTCCGCACTGCTTTCATCACAAACAGTCACCACATAAGTAAATAATTGACCAGACTTAATGACATCTGAAACGGCTTGCGTTTTCTTCTGAGAAATGTCGATGCCAACTTCCTGCATGACTTTGACGACTAAAGGATTAAGTGTGCCCGGCGATAGCCCAGCACTTTCCGCCTCAAACTGATCACCACAAAAATGATTGAACCATGCTTCAGCCATTTGGCTTCTAGCACTATTATGAATACAAACAAACAAGACTTTCTGTTTTAACATGATGAATAGCCAAGATAAATCTTGGACTCCTAAAAGCTTTAACTGATGGATAGCCAAGACTCAATTTTTTTCCTATCCGGAACCCCCCCAGCATGTACCACATCACCATCAACCACCACACCGGGCGTAGACATCACACCATAAGACATAATACCTGCTATGTCTTCGACTTTCTCCAAAGAGATTTCCACCCCTTTTTCTTGGGCGGCTTTCTCAATTCGAGCGTAAGTCGTCTTACAATTCGCACAACCAGAGCCTAACACCTTAATACTCTTCATTGAATTTTATCCTAACTGAATAAATTAAATGTCCAACCAACTAAAATCATAGCAACCGTCAACACAACAACAAATAACAATAAACCGGGTAAACGGATGACTTTACGCAATATTAATAGCTCAGGCAAAGAAATTGCCGCGATACTCATCATCAAAGCCAAAGTGGTACCAACGGCAACGCCCTTAACGAGCATAGCTTCAGCTAAGGGAATAACCCCTACCGCATTAGAATACAAAGGAACACCTAATAAAACTGCCACTGGCACCGCAAAAAAATTATCTTTTCCAGCCAAACTTTCCACCCAGCTTTGTGGAAAATAGCCATGAAACAGTGCTCCGACACCGATGCCAATGAATACCCATAACCAAATGCGCCCGACAATTTCTTTCACCTCAGCCATCGCAAACTCATGCCGTCCACGTAGCGAAGTATCGACAGCGGGTTGTACCGTTTGTCCCATTTGGATTTTCCAAACATAATCTTCAACCCATTTTTCGGGATGAAAACGTTCCATCACAACTCCGCCGACATAAGCCACCGTTAAACCTGCCATCACATATAATAAAGCCAATTTCCAACCCATGATCCCCATTAAAAGTACCACCGCGACTTCATTAATCATAGGGCTGGCGATGAGAAAAGAAAAAGTCACGCCTAATGGAATGCCCGCTTCCACAAAACCAATAAAAAGTGGCACGGAGGAACAAGAACAAAACGGAGTGACTGCTCCTAAAGTGATAGCCAATGTGCGAGCCAGTGCTTTAGAACGCCCTCGTACATAGTCACGCACCTTTTCGGGCGTGAGCAAAGTGCGAAATAAGCCCATGATATAGATGACAATTAGCAACATAGCAAAAATCTTCACCGTGTCCATCACAAAAAAATGCAGGGTAGCACCTAAATGGCTATCGGGTGATAAAAATCGGTAAACCAATAAATCAGCCAATTGTTCAAACATACTATTTTTCCCAATTAGTCTCCTGAGTCCAAAATTTATTTTGGACGTCCAAGATAAATCCTATTTGCGCTCCAACACCGTAAAACTATACGGATAAGCATTCTTAGCATCTGCCTCACAATCCAGCCTATCAACCACCTGCCACTGCTCCGGCTCATAATCGGGAAAATAAGTATCCCCCACAAACGCCCCATGAACCCAAGTCACATACATACGCTGCACCTCCCCCAACAGCAACTCATAAATTTTTGCCCCCCCTATCACCACACACTCCTCATAGTCCTTACTAAAAGCCAAGACATCCTCAAGACGACGAAAAACCTTACAACCGGCAAAGCTCAAATGACGACTCAACACCACATTTAAACGACCCGGCAAAGGGCGCCCTATTGAAACATAAGTCTTACGCCCCATAATAATTGGCTTACCCATCGTCACAGCGCGAAAATGTTTCAAATCAGCCGGCAAATGCCAAGGCAAGGCATTATCATTGCCAATCAACCTATTCTTATCCATTGCGACACAAAGACTTAGCATGACACTTACCTAGAAATATAAAATTTTTCTTGAGACTCCTCCCGCGTTTTACAATCAATACACAGCGTTGCCGCAGGTCTAGCCTCCAAGCGACGGAGCCCAATTTCAGCCCCACAAGACACACAAAAACCATAGTTGCCACTATCAATAGTTTTTATTACTTTATCAATCTTTTTAATTAACTTACGCTCCCGATCCATCGTGCGTAACTCAATACTGAACTCAGCCTCCTGCGAAGCCTGATCATTAGGATCAGAGAAAATCAACGCTTCATCTTGCAAATGACGCACTGTCCGTTCTACTTCAATTATCAAATTGTTTTTCTGCTGCAACAAAATCTGCTGAAAATGTCCAAGCTGTTTTTTGGACATATACTCCTCCCCCGGACTCACTTGGTAAGGAGTGAAAGTGGCTTTCATTACCTAATCTCCTTTTATCAACGATAACGGACGGGCATCTATAGCAGAAATCCATCAAACACGCAAGAGCAAATTAATATGAAATCCTGGTACACTTTTTTTATTATTTTACTACTCACTGCCTGTACACAGCCGCCACCGCCCGCTGCTTCTGCCAGAAAACCTACGGTTCACCTAGTAAAAACAATAATCGCCTCTGCACAGCCCTTAAGCACAAGCGCAAACTACACTGGCAAGCTACGGGCGCGGCGCATCGCTCGCATATTCACCCAAGAAAGCGGGCGCATTACCCATATACCCTACTACGAAGGCGACACAATAAAAGCAAATACTCTGCTAGTACAACTAGACGACACCCTATTAAAAGCAGAACTCAACAAAACCATCGCCACCCACAAATACGCCCGTATCAACGTACAGCGCTACCAAAAACTGGCAAAACAGAAAATCGTCTCAGCCGACGAATTAGCACGCGCCCAAACCGAACTAGAAATTGCCCTGGCAGAAAAACAAATCTTGCAGACTCGTTTAAGTTATACCAAAATCACAGCCCCCTTTAGCGGCATCATCACCGCCCGTTTAGCTGAGCCGGACGATGTCATTAATGCAAACACCCACATTTTAACAATGATAGATCCCAGCTCATTAATAATAGATATAAACATATCATCGCGGCTTCTATCACAACTCAAATTGGGAGATACAGTACAAATTGAGGCGCTAGGCAAAGGCAAAATATCACGCATTCATCCCACCATTAATGCACACGGATTAGGCAAAATAGAAATTATTTTGCATTCTTTGCCCAAAGGAGCACGAGCAGGACAGTTTTGCCGGGTGACGATATCGAACCAAATATCGCCACGCATCACTTTACCTTACACCGCGTTACGCCGTGATCGTGAAGGTGAATATGTCTTTATCGTAGATGCTGATAATAAGGCGCAACGACAAACAGTACACAGTGGACGGCGCTTAGCCGATAGAGTGGAAATTATAAAAGGCGTGAAAGATGGACAAATAGTTGTTATAAAAGGATTTTTAGGATTGCAGG
>JBDLJY010000442.1:0-4883 GCA_039714115.1 Pseudomonadota bacterium
CACCAAATACAAAAAAATTCCCCCAATCCGGTTATTTTAGGAATCGTCGGAGTTTGAACATTATCGGTGAGTTCTCGCACGGTTTCACGGACATAGTCTCAACGACATTATGCAAATTAGCATCCCGCAAAAACTTTACGATGTCAGGGCGGTGGTAAATAGACTCGTATTGATCGATACCATAGACTTGGAAATCACCGATACGGACGTTGAGATGTTTGGCTCAGTTTAGAGAAGCAGTGTAGTAGCCTTCAAGAGTGATCGTTACCCATTCACCATCTTATCCCTGTGCCGGCTGAAAAGTTAAGCTTTGGGCTTGTTAGAACGGCAGCGATTCAAGCACCAAACCTGATGGCGTTAAAAAATCAAACGTCTCATCCCTTGGCAAAATTAATGTAACATAGATATCCGTCTCTATGCCCAAAAAATCCGATTTTTTCAAAAAATCGGATTTTTAACCATACCACTGTTATTGATATTCATAAGCCCCAAGATCAATAGCCCCTCCAACAATCCTCCGATTGCCATCAAGATCAATCATATTCCCCGCTTTATCCTTCAAAAAGGGATAAGATTCAATCACACTAGAATCGCCAACATTAATTGCCGGAGAGTCGGCGCGTAAACGGAAATCTCCATTTTCAGCATCTACAAAGCGAGGATCACCCATAATAAAGTGTGCCCCCAAATTAACGGCTCCCGATACATAATTAACAAGGGTGTAATCCACATGTAATTCCCCAGATGGGGAGGGGGTTGAAAGTGCCATGCTCACCAAAGCTTTAAACCTTAAATACACTGAGCACAGCTTTAATCTCAGCCACATCACCTGCACAGTCAACTCTACCGAGCTGTCGATATAGCACTTAATAATAGAGTGGCAAGCACCACTTTGATTTTTTTCATCGTTTTTTTCCTCTCGCGCTAAAAAAAAATTAATAAACCTATCATCTCAATTGGGATGAATACCGTTAATAGACGCTGCATAAAAAAAATGTGAGGCTGATTCACAAAACGCAATCCACCAGATGCCTTTAAAAATGACGGATTACACTCTTTAGAGGTAGCTTAAAAAAAATGTGAGGGTTAAATTCTTCATGGATTGATTGAGCCAACTCTTGAAACGTCGTCAAGTGGTGAAAGGCAAGATGTTTGCCGTTTTACTTCTCCGTTTGTTCAACGTTGTCTTTATGATGCCTTAAGCAATGATATTATAGGACCAGAAACGCCGATTCTCGCACTAGAACCCTTGGATGAACTCACTGATGTTTTTGGGGGTACGGGCGTAGGGGCAATCCCTTGTGGTTGCCCGCCCCTACTTAATTTGCCAGCCTTGTTGACAAGGTACAAGGACTATTTGGTTCGCCTGAGAGAAAAAGGTATTAAAGAGCAACCACGGAGAAAAAAAGATTTGAAATTAACAGAATCTGTGGGACAATTTCATATGTTTACTTGGCTTAAGGATGCTGTGGGTAGGCGTTGTGTGGTGAGTCCCGAATTTCCTACCGGCAATGGAAAGGTTGATTTGCATCTTCAGTGTGGCAAGCAACGAGGCATTATCGAAGTCAAAAGCTTCGTAGATAGCTATCAAATCAAATCTGATCGTGATCAAGCGGCTGATTATGCTAAAAATTTGGGCATATCAAGCGTGACGATTGCTTTGTTTATTCCGGTTCTTGAGGAATCCGTCCTTGAAAAATTGTCAACTCAAGAGATGGTTTTGGGGGTTGAGGTGACGGTTGTTGCGATTGGGTGGGTTTGAAAAACCTTAACTACCGGGAAGGATTATTAGCAGGGATAAATCAAAACCGATACGACTGGGATAAGTCAAAACCAATACGACAGCCAATTTTTATTAGCAGGGATAAGTCTAATAAGATTTTGGCTTATCCCGGTTCGGTATTTAGGTTGCTCATCAATCGGCACAGTGAGCCATTTAACATATAAGTGTGTGAAATCACATATCCCGCCTACCTTTTTATTTATCCATCCTTTTGTAATTACAGTATTTTTATTTTCGTAGAATGGCACGAAACTTGCCATCTATTAACTGAACGAGTAGGAGTCCAAGATTTATCTTGGACGCATAGAAGGAGAGCGCATAATGGCTTTTGAAAATTTTGATGATGACACCAATAGTAAACCCCTATCAGAAATCAACATGATCCCATTGATCGATGTCATGTTAGTATTACTGATTTTATTTATTATCACCGCCCCTTTATTCACACCTCATGCCGTAAAAATTGAAGTGCCTCAAGCGTCTAGCCAAGAAAGCCCTGATAAACCGGAGAACATCGCCTTAGCGATTGATGAAAAAGGTGGCTTGTTTTGGAACGATGATCGCATTGATGATAAAGAACTTGCCATTCGCTTGGCAAAAGCCGCCCAAAAAAAACCTCAGCCGGAATTACATTTGCGAGCGGATAAAAAAACACAATATCAAAGATTAGCTTCGATAATGTCAGCGGCGCAAAATGCGGGGATTACTCGTATGGGGTTTGTTACTGAACCTGAATAAGTCTTAAAAAAAATGAATTATATTGCAGAAGCGATTAAACCTTTACTGGCATTATTGATTGTATTAGCACTACATGCGCTGGTGTTGTGGCAAGTGGTGCAACAGGCGCCCGAAAAACGTGTTGTACAAGCACCAAAACCAATAATGATCAACCTTATTACCCCACCCAAGCCACCATCAACAATCAAAGCACTCCCAGTCGCGCTCAAAAAAGGGCCCGTCGCTAAACCAAAACCGAAACGGATAAAGGTTAAAAAACCGAAACGGATAAAGGTTAAAAAACCGAAACGGATAAAGGTTAAAAAACCCAAACAGATAAAGGTTAAAAAACCCAAACAGATAAAGGTTAAAAAACCGAAACAGATAAAGGTTAAAAAAGTCGCTAACTCATTAAGGGCTATCCATCAAAAAGTGAGTGCCACGCCTCAAGAATCAGCGACAAAAGGTTCAACAGCTGCCCGTTCATCGCGTGGGCAAAGAAAAAATGGCGGCGGCGTAACGAGGGCAGCCTCATACAAAGCCGTTTATTTACACAATCCGTATCCACCTTATCCAAGAATATCAAGGCGTAGAGGCGAAGAAGGAAAGGTTTCGCTACGAGTGAAAGTGACTAAAAACGGCAGAGCCGCAAGCGTACAACTAAAAAAATCAAGCGGTTCCAGAAGACTAGATAAAGCCGCCCGTAAAGCGGTTAGCAAATGGCGTTTCGTCCCTGCCAAAAAAAATGGAAAAACCGTCACAGGTTGGGTTATAGTTCCTATTGTTTTTAAACTGAATTGAAAGGATTAAATGATGGATTTGTTACATAACCCTTATGGGTTGGCAGCGTTTTTAGAACATCTCAATATCATCTCTTTGTCTGTTATTTTTATACTACTCATCATGTCGGTGCTATCGTGGTATCTCATAATAACTAAAGCAATCCAACTGGGAGTCACGCACTGGCGATCCAACAAACTCTTGACATTATTTTGGAGCGATGCTGACTTAATAACACATTTAGGCAAAAAAACCGCCAAGGAACCGTTTTCTCGTTTAGCACTGCAAGGCATTAATGCCAGCTTTCACTATAAAGAACAAGCCGAGAAACAATCTACAACCCTTTGTACGCACAGCGAATTTCTTATGCGTCACCTGCGCCGTGCCCTGAACGAAGAAAGAGCCCAATTAGAATCAGGCTTAACTATTTTAGCGACGGTAGGAAGCACCGCGCCCTTTATTGGATTATTTGGTACAGTATTAGGAATCTATGATGCACTTGTCACAATCAGTGCGAGGGGGAGTGCAGCTTTGGACACAGTGGCAGCCCCAGTGGGAGAAGCCTTGATTATGACAGCACTTGGATTAGCGGTGGCGATACCAGCGGTACTCGCTTATAACGCCTTAGTGCGTGGCAATCGAGCCTTTTTGAACAAACTAGAGGGTTTTGCCCACGATCTCCATACCTATCTGAGCACAGGTGCTCGCATGGAAAACCGCATTCACCTGATGAAACCGCGATTTATCAAAATTTAACGTAACTCAAACTTGCAACAGATTTACCGTAGCTCATTCATCATAAAATGACATGCAGGTTTTTTTGCAAGCCAGCTTAATTTTCAAGCTTAATATAAAATCCAAAATTTATTTTGGACAAATCAAGCTGACATTTTATTTTCATCATGTTTGATTATAGACTATAATATAAATAGTCATAACTGACAAGAATCCAATATTATGGTTCGCTCGCTTTGTTATTCATTTTGCCTTTAGGGAGCAAACGGCAACTGACTTCGCGGTTGTTACTGAAACGAAATAACGGAACGTTCAATCCCAACGGTGGGATGTGAAGCACTTTATGATAGTACTGATGGCGAAAACTGGAGAATTAACATAGGGGAATGTGACAAATACTCCCTAAAATTAATGCCATGACAAGCGTAGTGGTTTTTATGGTTCCTACGCGCCAGCGTCGAATAGATGCCACTGGTGGGCTCGTTTCATGGCGTGACGGGCTTAAAAACATCGATCTAATCTAAGAATAACAGGAGAATAAAAATGGCTTTACCTTTTTTAGTTGGTGCGGCAACGGGTGCTGCCGTAACTTACATCGCGACAAACAAACCCGCTATACGAGAAATAACTCAAAGTGCCGTTCAAGCAGCGACGGATACTGTCAAAAGTGGCGTTGAAGCGACTAAGAAAATAGGACAAGATGCCGCTCAAGCGGCGACGGATACTGTCAAAAGTGGCGTTGAAGCGACTAAGAAAATAGGACAAGATGCCGTTCAAGCGGCGACGGATACTGTCAAAAGTGGCGTTGAAGCGACTAAGAAAATAGGACAAGATACCGTTCAAGCGGCGACGGATACTGTCAAAAGTG
>JBDLJY010000443.1:0-4852 GCA_039714115.1 Pseudomonadota bacterium
ATGACAACCTTGCGCCGTTGGATGGTTTATTCGACATAACGAATCATTTACATAAGCGGTTAAGTAACAGCCTGAATTTCTGGCTCGGATTTGCTGGAGTTAATGCGGTTGCCGTACCGTTGCTAGGTTTTGGGCCGTTTCAGTCCAGTTTGTTTTATAGCGCCGCTTATACGGTGGGTTTATGGAAGAACATGGACTTATAAGCTAATGCAGTTTGTTATTTATATTGGCATAAAAATAGCATAAAACTTGGTATATTTATAATAATTTTAATTATATTTGTATTCGCTTTATATATAAGTTTATGAAATAATTATTATTTATAATAAAAGCTGAATGTTTAAATAAACTTGCCTTAATATTAGTGAGAGTACTACTAAAAAACTAATGAGAAGTGAGCTAACCCATTGGCTACTTAAATAGAAGGAAAACTTCCCGTCTATTCAGCATTATTTTTTTAAACCAACCTATATGAAGGAGAAACAATATTGATGAAGTTTACCAAAAAGACTAATCCGGAACCGATTCCCGAAGAGGGAATCGAACAAGCAGTCAAAATAATGCGAAGCGGCCATTTGTTTCGTTACCATTTTGAAGCTGAAATTGAAGAAGATACCATTCCTTCAATTTTAGAGGATGAACTTGCCACTGAAGTGACAAAGTTAGAGAATGAATTCAGTTGTTATACTGGTCATAAATATGTCACAGCGGTTAATTCTTGTGGAAGTGCCCTTTTCTTAAGCCTTAAGGCCATAGGACTGCAACATCAAGAAAAGGTATTTACCAATGCATTTACGTTTACAGCAGTTCCAAGTAGTATTGTTCACGCCGGAGGCATTCCTATTTATGTGGAATGCAACCATCAATATTTGCTGGATGTAGATGACTTTCAAAGAAAAATCCAAGCTAATCCTGATGCGAAACACTTGATTGTCTCCCATATGCGGGGACACATCTCCGATATGGAGACAATCAAAGCACTCTGCGACGAGAATGGCATATTTTTAATTGAAGATTGTGCCCATAGCTTGGGAGTAAAATGGTACGATAACAAGCACAAGCAATACCAACAGGTTGGGCATCACGGGCAGATTGCTTGTTTCAGCACCCAAAGTTACAAGCTATTAAATTCGGGAGAGGGCGGTTTTGTTGCCACCAATGATGACAAAATTGCTGCCTATTGTATTTTGGGTGCAGGTTCTTATGAGAATTTGTACAAAAAACATCTTTCTCGGCCTTTTGATGACCAGCTATTTGAACAAATAAAGCTATCTGTTCCTAATTTCAGTTTAAGAATGAGCAACTTAACAGCTGCCGTTTTAAGACCACAAATTTCAAGGCTGGAGAAAAAAATTTCTGCGTACAACCAAAGATATAAACAATTGAGCCATATTTTGATGACTGTTGATAATATTCATCTCCCCTCTCCTCTTCCTCAAGTGACAAGTGTGGGTGATAGTATACAGTTTAACCTTTTAAATTTGACAGCTAAACAAGCCGAACAATTTATCAAGCAGACCAAGGCAAGAGGGGTTAAAATACAACTCTTTGGACACAAAGACAACGCACGTTATTTTAAGAACTGGCAATACTCATTCCAAGAAATGCCGGACCTAGAACAAACTGATAAGATCGTTTCTTTTGCCTGTGATCTGAAGTTATCGTTGTCATTCAATGCCAACGATATTAACTTGATGGGCTATATCATTAAAGAGGTTTTGTATAAAATTGTGGCAGAAGATCACAAGGTAGATTAACCGACGGGATTGGCTAAGCATTTTGAGGATACTGATGAAGTCATATCTAAATAATGCCTGACATAAAAAGCTATAACACTTTATGGATCTTTAGCCGACTTTAGCTTAGGGATTTATCCCAAGGCGATGGTGGTCTGGAGATTTCCGCTTTCCTGCACTAGTTGATTAACTCCAAAACTCCCAAAGTTCGTCAGCATCCTCTCGTTCCTTGAGTCTCTAAACTTGAGTTTATTATACGTTACTTATACACTAGATATAGTTATAAAAAAATTATTTATTACTTTCTCAAATAGCCAACTTCAGAAGTTAAGGATAAAATAAACTTATGTTAATAGAACTAGGTTTTTTAGTTTCTGCTTATATTGGAAAACGCAGGCTTGAGATACTTCGTCACAAGCATAAACAGAAAAAAGCAATCGCTGTTAAAAAACAATCGAATCATAAGCTTCAATCTGATAAAGGGCAAAAAAAGCAACTGAATAATAATCCTGAAAAACTGACTCATCCGACAGAAATTCAGGAAAAAACCGATAAAGCATTGGATTATCAACTCAAAGTTAGTTTCGTTTCCTTGGGGGTGTCATTCATTAGCCAATTTTTTTATGCGCCAATGAAAATAGTTACTCTGGGCTTATTTATGTATAATGGTTTCCCTTATATGAAAGAAACTGAAACAGCCCTCATTAAAAAACGAAAGCTTGATTCCAATGTCATTGAAGCAATGACAACACTTGCTTGTCTAGCGACAAATCAATATTTTGCATTTAGCTTTATGCAGATGTATTACTACTTAGGCCAAAAAATTACCTCTAAGCTTGAAGATAAATCCAAAGGTCTGCTCCTGAATGTCTTTGAACAGCAACCACGCAACCAAGTATGGGTTTTAAAAGATAATATTGAAATAGAAATCCCATTGGAAGCACTTAAAATCAATGATATTGTGATCGTGAATGGTGGCGAAGTGGTTCCAGTGGATGGTATTGTCACTGAGGGAATGGCAATGGTTGATCAACATGCGTTAACGGGAGAATCACAACCCGTCGAAAAAGAAGTAGGTGATCAAGTCTTTGCCGGTACTCTTATGATGACGGGACGAGTCTGTGTGAAAGTCGAAAAAGCTGGTAAAGACACAAGCTTGGCTAAAATCGGTCAGGTTTTGAATCATACTATTGATTTTAAAAGCAGTACCCAGTTAAAAGGAGAAGAATGGGCTGATAAAGGGGTTTTTCCGCAGTTATGCATAACGAGTTTAGCATTATTGACAGCTGGACCTCTTGGTGCTACAGGTATTCTTAATGCTAATTTTGGCTTTCGTGTTAAACTAATTGCTCCCTTGCAAACCTTGAGCCATCTGAATTTAGCGTCCCAGCGGAGTATTCTCATTAAGGATGGACGCTCCCTTGAGTTATTGACTAAGGTAGATACCATTTTGTTCGATAAGACCGGTACTTTGACTCAGGAGGAACCGGAAGTTGGGCGAGTCATTGTTTGTGAGCACTTCCAAGAGGAAGAATTATTAACTTATGCAGCCGCAGCGGAGCGTAAATTAACGCATCCCATTGCTAAGGCGATCCTGAATAAAGCGGAAGAATCTCAATTAACTTTACCAGAGGTAGAGGATTCAAATTACCAAATGGGTTATGGCCTCACGGTGACTATTGATAATAAAATCATACAAGTCGGTAGTATCCGTTTTATGGACCTAGAAGGTATCTCTATTCCAAAAGTCATAGAAGAAGAAATGGCCCATTCCTTTAATCAAGGCCATTCTTTAGTGATGGTTGCTATTGATCATCAACTGTGTGGCGCGATTGAAATACAGCCGTTGATACGTCCAGAAATAAAAGAAATGATCAGTGGTTTACGACAACGTGGCGTCAAACATCTGGCTATTGTTTCAGGCGATCACAAGCACCCCACTGAGAAATTGGCAAAAGAACTGGGTATGGATAGTTATTTTTATGATGTGTTGCCAGAAAATAAGGCCAGTATTGTTGAAGAACTCCAAAAACAAGGCAATTCTGTGTGTTTCATTGGGGATGGGATTAATGATGCGATTGCTATGAAAAAAGCGCATGTATCTATTTCCTTACGCGGTGCGACTTCAGTTGCAACTGACTTAGCTCAAATAGTTTTAATGGATGGAAGTCTATCTCATTTATGTGGACTATTTGACGTTGCCAAAAACTTGGAGACCCAGTTAAGAAATGGTCTAATAATAAGTATTGCACCATTTCCAATTATGATTGCCGGAGGCTTTCTGTTACATTTTGGAATATTCTCCTCAATTATTATGAATCAAATTGCCATTTGGAGTGGGGTGGGTTATGCGATGAGTGCCAAACTGAAACCTGATAAAACCACACATTAATTTCATTTTTACAATAAGTTGCTTGACTTTCCCAACAAAATCAGTTTTTTTCGGTTAAACGCAGTAACGGAGCGGAGCCTTTTTGTTTTTAGCAGGCGAAATGATTTATTCTATTTATATAGCTTTTATATTTTTTTTTGCGAAGGTATTGAACATTAAGCGAGGAAATAAAATCTATGTTATTAACTAATATTGGAATTTAAACTGGTGTTTATCTGGGCAAACAGTTGCAACAGATATTAGGTGCTAAGAAAACTGACAGGCAAAGAGTTAAGCAGCAAATATCAGTTGTAAAACAGGTAGAACCTGAACATAAGCATTATGCACAAATAAGTGGAGCTTCGATACTCATGGTATCTACAGCGCATTTTGTTTATCCCTCACTAACTTTGCTCAATGTTGCAGTAATCAGTTACACCACAGTTCCTATTTTGCAAAGAACGTTTAAAAACATGTTCACAGAGGGCAAGATTAAGAATCATGGCCTCTCTTCCCTGTCCAGCGCACTCTTGCTGGGTACAGGAAATTACTTTGCAGTGTCGATGCACAATGTGGTTTACCACTTGAGCGAACATTTTATTGAACGCAGCAGGGAAAAGTCAGCTCGCCTTGCCGCTAATGTTTACCAACAAGCTCCGGAAATGGTGTGGATTGCTTACAATGGTGTAGAACAGCAAATACCGCTAGCGCAGGTACAAATAGATGATGTGGTCATCGTCACCAC
>JBDLJY010000444.1:0-4819 GCA_039714115.1 Pseudomonadota bacterium
TACAGGCTATTAGGCTTAATAAGCTTAAGCCTAGAGTTAGATATTTTAGGTTCATTGTTTGCTCCTTTATCATTTTAGTTGTTTCGGGAAATCCGCTCCGCTCCATTCCCGAAACAACACTTCAAGTCAGGGCGCGATGGCTCATCATGCCACAAATGGGGGACTTTGTGCAAGTCTTATAATAGACTTGTCCTGTCCGTCAATAAAAAATCAAATCATCAAAACCAGACCTGGCAGGTTGAAAAGAAAACCTGCCAGGTCAAAGTCACAAGTGAGCTCGGGTTTTGATTTTGACCTGGCAGGTAGCCTTGAAATAAATTTCAAGGCTAAAAGCTCAAGTAGGCTAAAGCCTACTAACTCACTGAATGTATTCACATTTATTTGACTTGATACCATTGATGCCAGGTGTTTACTTCGTTACTTCGTTTCTTGGTATGAGGCTCAAGCCTACACTGAATGGTTAAGCCAACAAACGGGACAACAATATCGTTTACCGACAGAAGCCGAGTAATGTTGAAGAGTGGACTTGTTCCCAATATGAGGACAAATATCGTGGCAATGAACAAGCTTGTGTGAAAAGTGCCAAAGAGATTGTCCTGCGGGGCGGCTCAGGGATTGACTTTCGCTTGAGATTGCGCTCAGCGTTCCGTAACAGTAGGAAACCGTCGGAACGCTTTAGATTTGTTGGATTTAGGGTTGTTAGGCCAAGATAAATCTGGCCGACTCCTAATCCACCGATTCAATTTCTACCCGCCGATTTTTGGCATAAGCGGCTTTATCCAGCGGCTTTTTTGAGCCATATCCCTGCGTCTGAATCAATGCCATTAAGTTAAGCCCCCAAAAGAAGACCTGCCAGGTTTCCAAAACATGGCACGTTGTAAGTTAAGGTAAAAATTAACCTGACAGGTTTTTGACACCT
The DNA here is from genome assembly GCA_039714115.1 of Pseudomonadota bacterium. Taxonomy (GTDB): domain Bacteria; phylum Pseudomonadota; class Gammaproteobacteria; order Beggiatoales; family Beggiatoaceae; genus Thiomargarita. The sequence goes on from JBDLJY010000444.1 coordinate 920, forward strand.
GTCAGGTTTGTCTTAACTTAATGGCATTGTGCGTCTGAATACGCTCTGTTTTGCAGATTTTGTGAGCGTCGCCTCACCGGTGTGGAATGTCACATTACGAAAGGTGCCTTTTCCCTTTATTTTAGTACGCAAACCACAATCGGATAGCATACGATCAATCCTCTCCCGTCGCTGTTTATCATACAATAAAAGTAGGCTTTCCTTGTTAAGAATTTTTCCATCATCTATCACGGCATAACGATTTTCTGTCAAAAGCTCAACTAGCCGTTTTTTGGAATCTTTATCCGTTTGACAGGCATGTAAATGCGCCTCCAAACTGAGCGGAAATTGCCCTTGCTTGTAATAAGTTTCGCCTAATCCATACCAAGCTTGGGACAAATTGGGTTTTGTTCGGAGTGCTTGCTTATAATGAGCAATCGCTTGCTCATACTTGCCTTCTTTTTCTAAGAGAGAGCCCAAGTTATTATGCGCTTCGGCATGGTCAGAGCCGTATCGCAACGCTTTGTTTAGTAAGCTTTTTTATTGATAAATGCGCCCACGCTCGCCAGCCTGATAAGATTGAACCACTAATTGGGTGGCATATTGACAATTTTGAGCGGGTAGAGAGGGGCTCAATAATGCAAAGCAAAGACTGAATAGGTAGCTTGTGTATCGAATTGACATCATGTTCTCCAATAATCTAATTTATTTGATCGCCAACACCAGTTCAAGAAATTCCCCAGAACCCGTCATACGGGGTATCATTGGGCGTTGTAAATTATCCGTCAGTTCTGGCACTCGCTCGCGGACATAATCTTGCAAATAACTCAGCTTAACCACGCCTTTATTATAACCAATGGCTTTACCGCCCAATCCTTCTATCAATGCCTTGGTAAAAGCACCATGTCCCCAACTTGGATCTTCATGAGATACGCCAGCACCAGAGCTAGACGCTAAAACAATCACATTGTGCAAATTGGCTTGTCGCCTACGATCCAATCGGCTCAGCACAGCTTTTGGTGTCTTCAAAAATCTCTCATCGCTTGGCAATAAAGTCAGCCCAGTAAATGCTTAATTGCGTTTTCCTGTTCAATGTAAAATCGTGTCTAATTAAACTTGATTTGACTTTGACTTTATCCCTGTAGTTATTAGCGGAGAATTAGGACTGATTCAGGCGATTTCTCAATCATTACAACACAATTATTTATCATCCAAGAGCCATTTTGGGCAAACCACGCCAAGCAAACCCGTCAAAAATATTGCTGATTTAAGGGCAGATTTTTGGCATTCATAAGAATATGCTGATGATATTATTAAATATACTTATCAACAACGGTACGAAGAATGCTTACAAAAATAATAGAAAGTGTTCTACTTGACACGAATATCGTTTCTTTTTTTTCTGCTCAAGATGCTTGGATAGCAGCTACCGCATTTCAGCACCGCTTATCACTCACAATCCTGCTGATTTTGAAAATATTGAAGCTCCCCCTCCTGCGCCTCAAGCTCTCAGTGAAGCGGCAGAGGTTAGCGAGCCTGAACCTGTTGTAGAAAAAGAAGAGGAAGTTGTCTTTGATGAACCTTGGATAGACAGTGTACTGTGTACAACTTGTAATGATTGTCTTAATATAAATACGATGATGTTTGTTTATAATAGACTTGTCCGTAAATAAAAAATCAAATCATTAAAACCAGACCGGTTGAAAAGAAAACCTGCCAGGTCAAAGTCACAACACTGCTACGGATTTTGACCTGGCAGGTTTGGGTTTAACCTGCCAGGTCTGGTTTTGACTTTTTATTCACGGGCAAGCCACAGAATCCGAACGAACCTGGATTGGATGAATTTTTAATCCAGGCTACGCTTGCTGTAGCTACCAAGCTTGCCATAGCAATTCCACCTATTGCAGTATGATGTATGATGTCCACTTTTTTATTCTGTTTAAGTTAAGCCGCTAACGGTGGAATCGTTATATTGGTTAGCCACCGCCAAATTGATTACAAAATTTATATTTTAATACCAATGATTAATCAGGGTTAAAACGACAGGGCAACCATAAAGGATTGTCCCTACTTTTAATCATGTTTTTTCATCCTTGATTATATAACATCCTTGTAGTTTTAATAATGAGACTTTGATCAAAAAAATCGAGCGACGCTCACATCATAACAACAATCTGCTGAGTAAATCTCTCCGCCTGATTACACTATTGAGTAATATAATCCCATTGACTGCTTATTTGTCCAGATTTTTCAGAATATTTCTGAGTGAGCTTTTTCATTTTGCCACTTCTATTTCGGATCAATCTTTCTCTGGCTGGTTTTTGAGCCAAGTAATTTTCTATATTAGAGTGACATTCTATATCCACCAAAATATTGGGATCGTCTGCTCCATAAAGGGCAATAGCTACCCAAGCTTCAGTGCATTTGTCCCATCACCCAAAGTCTTGAAAGCGGCCAACCTTTGTTATTACTTAATTCCAAGAGTTCTTCAGTAATCATCACTCGACTGATTTCAGTATGTCCTCGATTATTTCTATCAACTGTGAACAATCGGATTCGATCATCTTGCAAACGGAGTCCATCTAGTACTGCCGGATTATGTACCGTCACAAATATCTGGCGTTGTGACTCACCTTCCGTAATCCATTTACCCAATAAACGAGTCAAATTTAAGACTAACCTTGGATTGAGAGTTTGATCTAAATTATCAATAGCAAGGCAAGACGGCGAATTAGGAGAAAGTGTTAGCACCGCACAAAAGAGAATATAAAGCGCACCTTCGCTCGCATCATAAGCCGTCAGTTGATTATAATGTCCTTTCATAAATCGGTCGCTAAAACGAATCACATTTTTGGGTCTCGCAATAGATGGAGAGAGCATGGCGTTGACATTTGATGTGGTATCAAAATCATTAATCCAGTCAATCAGAGCCAGAATCTCATCAAAAGCATCTTCAATCAATTCGTTTTTGGACACGAGGCTTTGTAATTCTTTAAGCGCTTCGGCAAGTCGTCCGCCGGAAAGCCCAACAGGTTCCCGGGTTTGTTGATCCGGAATAATGCCTCGTAATACGGGTGTATTTGGTGTATATACCGCATAATTGCGTAATAGGTTAATTAATACAGCGGCGGGAGAATTTTCATCGGCTTCTACCAGTTTTAAAGCTGCAAGTCCTTGTTCTTTATTCTTTATGTCACGATGAGGCCCCCTATTGACAATGGATTCCTGATTGCTAACCAATTCTTCAGTTTGATATTGCCAAGCCGGTTTGGGGTTTTCTAAAGGATTGTTCAATGAGACGGAATATTTGGCGGTATCCGTTAAAGCTTCAAGGAAATTTCTTGATTAAGAATGGATTTAAAAGAGCTGATTTTAATTTTCTTTAGCATTTTTACGCCTCGTTTCCGCCTCTCAGTTGTTACCGAGAGGCTTAAAATGAGATTAGCGTTATTTCGGTTTTACCCCAGTCACCTGAAATGTCATTGGCTCAGATAATGGCTCGTATTGCATATCGGCTTCATAATGCAAGTCGTCATCAAATGGGCCTTTTACTTTGATGCAGGGGATCAGGTTAACCCATGACATGCCAACCGAATTTTTTTGGGAGCGTTTTTTTATTGTAAACATGGCAACGGATTTGTAGAAATTTTAGTTGATATGCATATTTTCGCGTAAATATCTGTGTACGACTTTGAAATCACTCGCTTTCACGGGCGGCATATCTTCTTCAATGAATAAAATGGCGGTGATTTTTCTTATGTCACTCCTCACTTCTTTTTGATTGGCATATGCTATGCCAAGCTCCGTCAAAAATCAGATTTTAAAATTTTAAAAAAAAATCAATAAGTTGTCCTTAAATTAATGGCATTGATACCGGATCACACAAGCACAGGGATTGACGAAAACAGGGATTAAAACATA
>JBDLJY010000445.1:0-4817 GCA_039714115.1 Pseudomonadota bacterium
AACAGTGTATCCTTCATTTTATACCAGATTGTCACGATAGCAATATCCAGCTAACCAAACCCCTTATGATATAAGGCTGCTTAACTTAATGGCATTGATTTAAGAAGGGATAAGGCAAAACCAATTGTTGTTTCGGGAATGGAGCGGATTTTCCGATACGAAGTAAACGAAGTCGAGGGTTTAGCGTAGCGATCTTATCTTAGTTTCGGGAAATCCGCTCCGCTCCATTCCCGAAACAACTGAAAATTTATCATCGTGTTTTGCCTTTTTCGTTTATTCTTCTTTGATTTTGACTTATCCTTTTTTAAATATAATCCCTGTAGTTATTGATTTTGATTTATCCTTTCTTAAATACAATCCTTGTAGTTATTTTTTTTTTAGTTAAACTGAATTTTAATATTATGCTCAATCTAACACTTAAAAATGTAGGCATTATTAAAAATGCCCAAATATGCTTGAATGGCTTGACGGTGATTGCTGGTGAAAATGACACGGGTAAAAGTACCGTGGGTAAGCTTATGTTTGCCATTATTAAAGCTTTGAGTCGGTTTGAACAAGATTTAAACGAAGATAAGAAAAAACATATTCGAGAAACCATAGAATCTATCTATTTTAAAATACGCAAATTATATTCTTTTCAGAAATATCCAGCATTAAAACAAGAATTTCATCCTGACGTTTTTGTTGAAGAAGTGGAAAAATTACTCGCTCATAATCATCTTAATGAACTCAACTTGTTGGATAAAAAACGGCGTATTTTGAATAATATTAACTCTGATTCTATCCATCTTGAAAAGATTAACTTGGATTTTGAGGCACTCAATAATCTTATCACCCAAAAGGAAGATAAAAAATCTGTCATAAAACGGGCTTTGACAAAAGCTTTGGTGTCAGAATTTCACTTTGAACTCTCGCCTAAACACGCCCCTCTGAAATCTTTTATTCAAATTGAAGAGGGAATGAACAACATTTTTGAAATAGAAATAGAAGATAATCAAATTGTGGGGCTTGAATTTTATGATGAGGTTTTTTTCAATGATGTCACTTTTATTGAAACGCCTATCCTGTTACAAATGTATGATATTGTTAATTCTGCCAGTACGCTACTTGAAATTATCAATGAAGATAACAAGGTACAACGCTTAGAACAATTATCCAAGCCCAAAGTGTCTTTACATCTTAAAGATTTAATCTCTAAACTAGAAAATTCACAGTATTTTTCGCTCACATTTTTTGATAAAGATAATTTTTTGATTGATTTTATGAAGCAAATTCAGCAATTAATCGACGGCAATTTTTATTTTGATAAAAAGCTTAAAGATTTTGTTTTTAAAAGGGCTACCAATCAAGAGCAAATCACAAGTTATCGTTCTGTTAATACTGCTTCTGGCATCAAATCTTTTGGAACTCTGCAATTACTGGTTGAAAGCCAGTTTTTGGATGCACGAAGCTTATTAATCATTGACGAACCAGAAACGCATTTACACCCACAATGGCAAGTAGAATATGCAAAGTTAATTGTTATGTTGGTTGAAAACCATATTCCAGTTCTATTATCTTCTCATAGCCCTTATATGATTCAAGCTTTGAAGGTATTGAGTGAAAACAGCCAGATTAAAAACCAAACCAATTATTATTTAGCTGCACCAACTGAGGATAATTTAACCGAGATTGTTAATGTGACTGATGATTTAAATCAAATTTTCAAAATTTTATCTAAACCGTTACAAAAGTTAGTATGGAACTAGAATATTTTTTACAGAGATTATTGGACTTTGGTTATGATTCTGATTACTTTCACCTCAAGTCAATTGGAACAGTGGATAAAAGTTGTTGCCCTGATGCGACGACTCAAGTGATTGATTTTGATAAAACCAAAGATAAAATTTGTAGTGAAGCAAAATTGCAGCCATATAAATCTTGTGATGCGTTAAAAATTTTGCCTGCGTTCAAACGCATAGATTTTATTGAATTTAAAGGCTTGAAACAATTTGCACACTATGTGCATTCCAATATACCACCGTCATTACAAGAGCAAAAAATAGTTAAGCAAATAGAAAAGTTTGATTTAGAAACGAAACTACATGATAGCTACATTATTTTGTATTTCGTCTTGACTAAAAATAGTTCTCTGAAAAAAACAGATAAACGATTTTATCGAATTGTCGAAAAAAACTACATTATTTTGGTTGACACGGCTGTGGAAGAACAAGGTATTCAAAATTTGGCACTGACTTTAGAATTTTTAAGTGAAACTTCCAGCCCACTTGAAAAGCAAATTGCGGCTAAACTTGCAGTAGAAATTGATGAACTGTCTGATTTAGCTTTCAAGATTAATAAACCCATACTGAAAAGTTGTAAAACAATTGATAGTTTTTATGAGTGAGGGTTTGATTCGCAGTAAACGGCGACTTACGAGATAACGCTAGATGTGCTTGGAATATTAAATCTGGCTGTCAGGTGCGTCGTAGTGGGAATAAGGAATAAAACCCTTGAATCACGGATTAAACGGATTACACAGATTACGCGGATTTAAATCATCAAAACAGAGGCGTAGGCGTGTTTTTATGTTTTTAATCCGTGTCATCCGTTTAATCCGCGATTCAATGTTTTTGAGTGGTATGAGGTAAACACTGACGCTGTGAAGCCCTCCTGTACTAGCAGATAAGTCATAAGAGATAAAGACTATGATTAACAGTAAAAAAGAGCCACTTATCATTGTAGTTGCTAAAAAATCATGCTCAAAATCGTCGTTACATGGGGATTGTCAAACCATCAGCGCCGCTATCAAAAAAGCTAAAGCTGGTGATCGTATATTAGTAAAACCGGGCAATTACCAAGAAGATTTAGTCATAGATAAGCCGCTAGAGATTATCGGTGAGGGGAAAGTAGCGGATATTATTATTGAAAGTCAAAATGCAAGTTGTATCTCTATGGAAACTGACAAAGCTTTGGTACGTGGACTGAGTTTGCTGAATCGTGCTAAAGGGTGTTTTGCAGTATATATTCCACAAGGAAAATTAACCTTGGAAAATTGTGATATTACTTCGGAGACGTTAAGTTGTGTTGGTATTCATGGTGCGGAGGGGATTGTTAGTTATTGCAAAATTCACGATGCTAAAAAAGGTGCTGGTGTTTATGTTTATGAAAACGGCACTGGGCGGATAGAAAACTGTGAGATTTTTGGGAATGCCGATTCTGGGATAGCAATTAGTGAAGGTGGCAATCCCATTGTCCAACATTGCAAAATTTACGATGGTAAAGATAGTGGTGTTTTGGTTTGGGAAAACGGCACCGGGCGGATAGAAAATTGTGAGATTTTTGGGAATGTGCTAGGGATAGCAATTAGTGAAGGTGGCAATCCCATTGTCCAGCATTGCAAAATTCACGATGGTAAAGATAGCGGTGTTTTGGTTTGGGAAAACGGCACCGGGCGGATAGAAAATTGTGAGATTTTTGGTAATGCTTTGGCAGGGATAGAAATCAAGACGGGTGGCAATCCCGTTGTCCGGAAATGTACCATTAAACAGAATGGTTATTGGGCAGTATGGGTGTTTTATGGCGGAGCAGGTACGATAAAAAACTGCGACTTACGAGATAACGCTAAAGGTGCTTGGAAAATTCAATCTGGCTGTCAGGTGCGTCGTAGTGGGAATAAGGAATAGTACAATACACAGATTGCATTTAAGAAGCAATGCCATTAAGTTAAGAGATATTGTAGGGTGGGCAACGTGTTTTTTGTTGCCCGGAGCAGGTTTGAAACCTGCTCCGGGCCCCGATACGGTGGGCAACAAAAACACGTTGCCCACCCTACAAAAGAACGTCTTTGGGCTTAACTTAATGGCATTGATTTAAGAAGGGATTTTAAAAAATATGATTTTTAACTGAGCGTATTTTTTTATTAAAAAAAAATCAATTAGTTGTCCTTAACTTAATGGCATTGACTCGTCCAATTGGTTTAGCCAAAGACAAATTCCAAGTGTCTCCGCATTTTTTTGATGAACTCCCCGAAGACTTGCACCCGAAATAACGGCATCTGCACGAAAGCTTTTTTCTGATCCAGACAATAAAGTTTATTTAAGTGCTGTTTCAGCATGGAAAATTAGCGTCAAACACGCGCTAGGTAAGTTACCGCTTTCCCAGTACGCCAGAAGTTTTTGTACAAGAACAAAGAGAGCAACATCAAATTGAGAGCCTTGGACGAAGCCTCTACTTTGCAACTACACAAATTGCCAGAAATCCACCGCGATCCATTTGATCGTATGTTAGTGTGTCAAGCGATTGAGCATGATTTGATTATTCTGACACCTGATCCAATGATCAGGCAATATCCCGTTAGAACTATTTGGTAAGGATAAATGTAGCAAGGTGTTTTTCTTGTCCGTAAGGACGAGATAACGCTAAAGCTGCGTCGTCGTGGGAATAAGAAATAGTACAATCAATAACTACACGGATTGCATTTAATCTGTCTGAACCTTGATTTTAAAGGATTTAAAGAATTGACAGGATTAAAAAGCCCATTCAAGAACTTCAACAAGCTCGGCATTTATCCCAAGAGCAATTTTCCAGATGGAGAGGTGCGGATTAAGCTATTTATTGATATTAAGGAAATGCACTCAAATATTTCCCGAAACTCAGTCGAGGGTTTAGCGTAGCGATCTTAGTTTCGGGAAATCCGCTCCGCTCCATTCCCGAAACAACTGAAAAAAGAGTAGGGTGCGTCCTACGCACCTTTGTGTCAGTGTAAATCAATTATACGTGACTTTATTTGTGCTGAGTACGCACCCTACATTTAACCCAGAATTCTTGCCTCCGTT
>JBDLJY010000446.1:0-4815 GCA_039714115.1 Pseudomonadota bacterium
CGCAAGCGAGGGCAACCACAAGGGATTGCCCCTACGAGTTGCCCGAAACTCAGTCGATGGTTTCGGGAAATCCGCTCCGCTCCTTAAGCTCCACACAACTGAATCCCTTATGGTATAAAGCGGGTTTATCATACTGGCATTGACGTGCAAGGTACGCCTTGCACTCATGATCGAAATAGGCGATAAATCGCTGAACGCAGAACTTACCATTCTCGGTTTATCATAATGGCATTGCGGTTTTGAGTAACCTTAAAAGGAGCTTACAGTATGAGCACACACAATCATCCTCAAATCATCAGCACTGGCGGACACAATATCATTGGCGGATTGAGTCGCGTCATTCACTGTAATTATTACAATGCCTACTTACAAATGACAGTACTGTTAACGCAAGGATCGGCTAAACACAATCCAGAGCGTTTATTGACCGATTCAGTAACGACATTGATTCGCTTATTGAAACAGGGTGGCTATACTCCAATGCCATTAAGTTAAGCCCCCAAAAGAAGACCTGCCCGGATAAATTTACGGTGCTGGATGAGCCGCTGAATGTAGAAAATTATCTCACCCGCGATTTTGAATTACAAACGGATATCCCTGCGCGTTTTGCCTTTGACACCCGCGTTGATGAAGAACAAATCATCGCCACTGTGAAAACGCTGCCTTTATATGGCAAAGGAGAAACAGGCTTAATTGAAGTTTTTGGCGCGATACTAACCAATCACTTTGCAGACTATTACAACCGGATTAGTTACGAAACCTATTTTGCCATGCTTGACGCGGGTGTTCCTGAAGAAGACTGCAAGGAAATGTTTATTCAGGCGGGGCATGTTTGTGCCTTTAACACCTTTGGCAGAATTATGAGTAGCCCCGAATGGTATGAACTGGTTATGCCAATGTGCGACACCAAAGAAGATTGGTTTCATGGCATGATAGCGATAGCCAATACCTTGGGCTGGGGCGTGTATCGCGTCGATAAACTTGAGCCTGAAGACGAAATCATCGTGCGGGTACACAATTCTTATGAAGGCGTTGGGTATCGGCGCATGTATCCTAAAACGGATGATAGAAATATCTCATTTTTAGCCATGGGTGGAATATTGGGTTTGGTAGATTGTCTCTGGAAAATTGATATTCGTGACAAGCCCCCCCTGACGGAGGAATTTTATGTCGAGCAATTCAACAACTCAAACAACAGTTACACTGTCGAACAAAGCCATGCGATTGCAGCAGCTGATGAATATGATAGATTTATTGTGTCAAAATACTTTTGCGGCTAACCCCATATGTATGCTAAATAGACTCCGTGGTATAACGTTGCACCTCAATGGTATCTGACCAATAATTCGGTGGCAACCCCGCTTTCTGTTTTAAGTGGCGGAGAAAATCCCGTGGTTCGCTCAAAGATTTCCAAACTGAGGGCAAAAATGTGCCCTTATGCATTCCTTCTGTTATAATCAAACCATCCTCTCCTGGACGCATCTGTTGAATCAAATGCTCTTCGGAGTCAAAATCTATCGGCTCTGGCTGGCTTAGGATGGAAATATGAATATCCAGCAAAGGAAATTCATCACGCCCTAAGCTGGGAAAACGCGGATCCGAAAAGGCTGCGGCATAGGCATGGTATGCGACATCGCTCACCAGTGGACGGACTGCGATTAGGCTACCTATACAACCGCGCAATTTATTATGAGTTTCTAAGGTGACAAATGTGGCCATTTCTTCACGCAATTCTTCATCATAATCAATCACTTCCACATTCATGGCCCGGCCTTTATCTAAACCGTGCTGAATGGATTGTTTAGCCACTTGTAACAGTGTTTGACCATGTTCTTTAGTTAAAGACATAAGCACCATACCCCACAACTTGATCTTTTGGTCCAGCAGTATCGCCGGAATTACGTAAATCCACAGTCTGTGCGTGCATACCCCGAGCCCGTGCAAGGTGCAACAATCCGTTCAAGGGGATACGCCCACAGGCTTGTTCATAATGAATATCTTCCGGGCGCAGATTTTCGATAGCCTGAGAAGTCAACTTATCCATTTTTTGCGCCGTCTCGTAATCGTGATAATGACTTAAATCAGAACTGATAACAATCAGAGTCTCCTCTCCGCCCCAGAGTTTTTCTAGCACTTCTCCCACTTGCTCAGGGGTGGCGTCTCCGACGACTAAGGGTATCACATTAAAATCGCTTAAGACTTCCTGAAGAAATGGCAATTGGACTTCGAGACTATGTTCTTGGGCATGTGCTTGTTCCAGCTGGGAAACTTGGGGCAGAGTGCTGATTTCTTCAATCGCTTGCCTGTCCACTGGAATATTGCCCAAGGGTGTGGCAAAATTAGCCATGCGAGTGGCTGCCAGTCCCCTCAAGGGGACGCGGTGAGAGGGGCCCAGTAGTACGACTCTATTAATGGTATCGCGTGCCGCTGTCAGTCGCGCATAAACGGTGGCTGCGACTGGCCCTGAATAGATGTAACCGGCATGAGGTGCAATAATGGCTTTGGGGACTTTTTCTGAATAAGTGTTTGTTTCTTTTAGGAAATCATTAACCATCATTTGCAATTCATGGGCATCGGCTGGATAGAACATTCCGGCGACGGCTGGTGTTCTGATTGTATTTGCATTGATCATTTTTTTTTTTTCCTTTTCTTGCAAGAGGTGCAAGGTACGCCAATATCATCATGAGTGCAAGGCATACCTTGCACAGAAGAGGTTGAAGCATAGTACCAAGTTTATTAACAAACATTAATAAATATTGCTAATTACCAGAAACCAATCACCCACTTTTCTGGCATTTACTCAAAAAATGTTTGAATTTTTTTAGCAAGTCCTTATAATTTTGAGTACGTGAGCGCAAGCTCACGTTGGGTGGTGGTTCTAACCTAAAATCGTTGGTTAGGTCTCCGACTGGCTCGCGTATTCGATGAGGTTAAATACCGAAAACCAAGGTAATCACACCTCATCACGGCGCCTTGACTTTTGTTAAGGCTTTGAGAGATATCTCCTCACGAGCCGCCTTTGGTGGTAAGTGTGCTATTGTTAACATTTGTTAGCATAAATGTATCGGTTGATATGAAAACATTACAAACCGTTGTACCCACCCGTTATTGGCATCAATTAGAAGATGGGCGTATCCAATGTGATCTCTGTCCCCGCGCCTGTAAACTCAAGGAAGGGCAGCGAGGTTTATGCTTTGTACGGGCAAATCAAGGCCAGCAAATTGTGCTGACAACCTACGGGCGTTCTAGCGGCTTTTGCGTTGATCCCATTGAAAAGAAGCCGCTTAATCATTTTCTGCCGGGTACGCCTATTTTGTCATTTGGCACTGCCGGCTGCAACCTTGCTTGTAAATTTTGCCAAAATTGGGACATGAGTAAGTCCCGAGAAATGGATACGCTCGCCGATCAAGCCGCGCCGGATACGCTCGCTCGCGCAGCTAAAAAATTAGGCTGTCGCAGCGTTGCTTATACTTATAACGATCCAGTTATTTTCCACGAATACGCCATTGATGTGGCCAAAGAATGCCGCAAGTTAGGCATTAAGTCGGTAGCCGTCACAGCTGGCTATATCTGTGAAGAGCCACGCGAAGAATTTTTTAATGACATGGATGCCGCCAATGTAGATTTAAAGGCTTTCAGTGAAAAATTTTACTACAAGCTGACAGGTGGGCATTTGCAACCCGTGCTAGATACTTTGCGCTATCTGAAACATGAGACGAGTGTCTGGATTGAATTGACAACGCTGCTTATTCCCGGCGAGAATGATTCCGAAACTGAGCTTGATGAAATGACCCAATGGGTTGTGGAAAATCTTGGTGCCGATGTGCCAATGCACTTTACTGCTTTTCATCCTGACTGGAAAATGTTGGATAAACCCTCTACGCCGTTTCACTCTCTAAGGATGGCTCGCACAATTGCCCTAAAAAACGGAGTGCGTTATGCCTATACGGGTAATGTGCATGATCAGCAAGGCGGGAGTACTTATTGTCATAATTGCGGCAATCTACTTATTGGGCGCGATTGGTATATTTTAAGTGATTGGAATTTAAGTGCCGACGGGAAATGCAAACGGTGCGGTACTGCTTGTGCGGGAGTTTTTGATGCCCAAGCGGGGGACTGGGGAGCGAGGCGTTTACCTGTTAGGTTGCGGGGTTGCCCAAACCCCGCAGATCGCCCTAATCACTTTTAAAATACTATCCACAAACTCAGACAAGATACGATGATGAAATAATCAAGCAGATGCCGGTACAATAGCCAAAAAAAAAGGTGAGCAGAGTCACGCTTGACTATGAATGCGCCAATAAAAACATTGGCTATATAAATAACAATGACCCAATACCAAACTAAGTATATCAATCCCCAAAGAATTCCAAGCAAAGAGAGAATCACACTGAGATGATGAATAGCCTCTTGTCTTTTCGTCGCAGGGAAATTAACCCCTTCCATTAAAGCCAATCCCGTTGAGTTGGTAGAGATCACTCTAACTAACAACATAACACTAAAAATAATCCAATCCATCCTATTTTCTCGTTGAAATGATAATCCAGGTTGGCGGAGTCCAGCGGTGGCGCCAACCACCCGCTCTATAATTTCATACTTTTAAATAGAAATCAAGATTTTATATAGAACCTCGGACTTTTTGGAGTCCAAGATTTATCTTGGGAGTGCGCGGTCGCCCAAGATAAATCTTGGACTCCAAAATATCCGCGAAGGAGCTCAATGCCATTAAGTTAAGAGAAATGTGTTATACTTAGCCGCTTTCAAATCACAGGTAAAATCAGATTATGGAAAAATACACGCTGGATGATAAAAATG
>JBDLJY010000447.1:0-4813 GCA_039714115.1 Pseudomonadota bacterium
TTACGTCGAGACGACAAGCTTTTTCAAAAAATCGGATTTTTTTGATAGCGACACTGGCTTAAAAATCCGATTTTTTCAAAAAATCGGATTTTTTTGATACCAACCTTAAAAAAACTTGTGTATAAGAGAGTGAGTTCTACCAGCCTAACGGGGCTTTACGCTGTCCAAATCGACTTCAAATATCAAGGAAGAGGGTTGCTGGTGCAACATTGCCTCGTAAACCGTAATCCCTCCGAACAGATCAGGTATATCAACAAACGGGATATAAAGTTCTCCATTCTGTAGGCTATAAGTGGCATGTTGTGGTTCATCAGAACAAACCGTTATTCCACACGATGCAGGGTTGTCAATACACTCTTGCATGCCTTGTTGTCGTCCCTCTTCTCTTGCTTGCCCAATCGGATCGTTAGCGTTGCTTGCGTCATTCCACTCACAAATGAAAGAAAACGAGCCGTTTTGAGCAGGGAGTCCTAAATCAGCCCATTCAGTAGGGTGTTTTCCCCAAAAAATTAAATAATCTTGTCCCGAACCGTAGTTATTAGGCTCATTTGGTGCCCAGTGTTCATAATCCCATGTTTCCCCAGTTATCCACTCCCAAGTCCCTTCAGTGTACCTATCTGTACCGCCAAGCCACAAGAGTACGGCATCCTTACCCAGTTGATCATAGACAAACCGGTTTTCATCTTCGGATGTGATGGTAGCTAGATATCCGCCCTCTTTTTGACAAAAATCTTTGGCATCCTGCCATGTCTCTTTTGTATCAATCCGTTGATAAGAATGGCCGTTCTTAGAGTACGCAACTATATCTGAATTTGCGAATGCTGTTTGGGCTATTGAGAAAGCGCACAAAACGCCAACTACGCTTCTCCTTTGTCATGTCATAAGGTTACATCTCTTGTTTGTGATAAAATACACCACTCACACAATTTGTGTATTAAAATTATACACCATTTTGTATTTGGGGCAAATTATTTCGCTAAAGCGACAGATAAATCTTGGACTCCTAAAAGATTTATCTTGGAGTCCAAAATTTATTTTGGACGAGTGGGATTTTAACAAACACAAATAGATTCATCTGGGATTTATAACACTATTTGGCTCTCCATTAAGGAAAATTGTAAGCCATGTAGGGTGGCGCCGGAGCAGGTTTCAAACCTGCTCCGGCGGCCACGCTCTTTCATTTAACCGGGCAACCATAAAGGATTGCCCCTACGACGCCCGCTTGCCCACCCTACGCCTTGTGTCGTTAAAATTTGAGTTAGTTCGTGCGGCTAAAACGTAGGGGCATACCCTATCGGGTTTGCCCCCGTGAGGGATTAGGTGCGCGAGGTTGCCTCTTTTTTCTTAGTTTTAGACGTGCGAAATAACTCAAATTCAGATTCACGGACGAATCTTTTTTCATTGTTTGCTCTCAAACCCATGGGAGCAACAAATACACGTAAGCCCTAATTATTATAATAAGAGATTTGCCTTGAAACCGCTTTTGAAAAATGCTCCGGTAAATCTGTGTATTGAGACGGAGCGAATGTAGGATGCCAATGCCATTAAATTAAGGATTTTATGTAGCCCACCAGCCCCGAGACGGTGGGCAAAAAGGGCAACCATAGTACAATGCCATTAAGTTAAGACAAACCTGACAGGTGTCAAAAACCTGTCAGGTCAATCGGAGTAGAAAACTACCTGCCAGGTTTTGGATACCTGGCAGGTCTGATTTTGAGGGGTTTATCATACTGGCAGATAAAAAGGTGCGTATGACGCACCCTACGCTCCAATGCCAGTATGATAACCCCCCCAAAAGAAGACCTGCCAGGTTTCCAAAACATGGCAGGTCGTTGTAAGTTAAGGTAAAAATTAACCTGACAGGTTTTTGACACCTGTCAGGTTTGTCTTAACTTAATGGCATTGACCCTACGCTCGCTTTAGAACTTAAATATTTATAACCTAGACAGAGCATTTTTCCTATACTTCACTTCATTTACAAGTATTATTGCCGATTCGGGCATAACGCCGCAAATCAGCCGCGCCGTTTTTTGGCGTCGGCTGTATTTGCCTTGTTAGGCGATATCTAATTGGCGTCACAAATCAAGTTCGGAAAGAGTCGGATGATCATCGGGCCGGCGTCCTAGTGGCCAATGATACTTCCGTTCGCTCTCTTGAATTGGCAGGTCGTTTATGCTGGCGATGCGTCGCTGCATGAACCCATGCTTATCAAACTCCCAGTTTTCGTTGCCATAGGAACGGTACCAATGGCCTGAGTCGTCATGCCACTCGTAGGCAAAGCGCACGGCTATTCGATTGCCATGAAACGCCCAAAGTTCTTTGATGAGGCGGTAATCCAATTCCTTGTCCCACTTTCGAGTGAGAAACTGAACGATAGCTTCGCGGCCCGTTATAAACTCAGAGCGGTTGCGCCAGATGCTATCTTGAGTGTAAGCGAGTGAAACTTTCTCCGGGTTGCGGGTATTCCATGCATCCTCGGCCATGCGTACTTTTTGGGTTGCGGCCTCGGCATCGAATGGTGGTAATGGAGGCCTTGGGTTTTCAATTGTGTTCATGTCAGTTTTTCTCCTTATGGAAAAGTTAAAATGCCTAACGCCGCAAATCACCGGCAGAAAAAAGTAGAGCGACGAGGAACGAGGAGCGGCGCTTTTTGCTGTCCTCGTGCATTTGCCTTGTTATGTTTTCTTTACTCAATACTTTGCACAAACCAGCTAAACGTGCCAGCGAGCGTAGGGTCAATGCCATTAAGTTAAGACTAAATTATTGATTTTGAAGTTTTGTGTGGAGCTTAAGGAGCGGAGCGGATTTCCTCCCGTAGGGAACTTTCAGTTGATAGTTTCGGGAAATCCGCTCCGCTCCATTCCCGAAACAACTAAATCCCTTATGGTATAAAGCGGGTTTATCATACTGGCATTGAGCGTAGGGTGCGTCCTACGCACCCTCTCGTAACGAAATTAATCTACAGCGACCTCAAGAATGTGCGTGGGACGCACCCGGAGCTTGCTTTTACCCAACACAAGCACGTAGTCACAATTAAAAAATAGCCACAGTCGAGTGGATTAAGCGAGATCGCGACTCCACCAAAACTTATAGATTAATCAGGTGGATACGCACAGCGATATCCACCCTACATGTATGGATTTTTTCCGAGGAAAATTTGAGTTAGTTCGTGCGAGTTTAAATTAAACTTCACCTCAAATCACATTTAAAATGCCGGATCGATTAATTTCAGACAATCACAATGGTTTGCTCCGCTGTTTTCAATTCGTTTATTTCTTAATTAGTTGTACTCAATCTTAGTAGTAGGGTGGGCAAGCGGAAATAATTTTTTATATTTAATCCTTGTAGTTAAAGCCAACAGAGGGGGATACTCTAAGCGGCATCACCACTTCTTAGACGCAATATCCATGCTTGAGCATCTTCTCCCTTTAATAGATTAGGTGCAGTTCCACGAATGCTACGCCACTTACGACGTATTTTGGGCGGTTCCTGTTTGGTTATATTTTTATTTAAAACCGTTACCTTTTTAAGTTTAACATCGTTAGTTAGAAATGAGTCACAATTAGAGATTAATAGCTCTCAATTTTGCCGCATTTGTTGCTGCTTCTTCATCTAATATTGGCACATACTCAGTGTTTTCACCAGTAGTCAATATTTGACGATAGTCCTCAGCTTGTTGAATCAATTCTTGACGAAATGGCATCACTAAAACATCCTATCGAAAATATATTGGGTGGATTGCTGGTACTGCTCTTTATCTTCGATGTAGTAGATGATAGGTGTAGCATCTAAATAAATACGATTAATTTTTTCTATTATTTTTTTAATAGACATAATGAACTCCTAAAATTGTTCTGCCGAAAAATTGTAAGTTCGTAGTAGGCGATTTATCGCCTACCAAGTCGCTAAAGCGACTACTACGAGCCTTAATTTAAGGCTTACACAACTTCAGCACTTTCAATAACAACATCTTCAACAGGCACATCCTGATGACCAGCACTCATCGTTGTCGCCACCTCCTTGATTTTATTCACAACATCCATCCCATCTACGACTTCACCAAACACGCAATAGCCCCAACCTTGCGGCGTTTTCCCTGAATGATTCAGGAAGAGATTGTCGGCAACATTGATGAAAAATTGCGAACTGGCTGAATGTGGCTCAGAAGTCCGTGCCATCGCAATTGATCCTACCGTATTACTCAAACCGTTGGCGGCTTCGTTTTCAATCGGCGGATTGGTCATTTTTTCACTCATCCCCGTCGTCATGCCACCGCCTTGAATCATAAAATTGCTAATAACACGATGAAACAAGGTGCCATTGTAAAACCCTGAATTGACATAATTCAAGAAATTTTCAACAGTTTTCTGAGCCTTTTCAGGATTGAGTTGTATGACAATGGTGCCATAATTGGTTTGCATTTTTACTGCTGACATAAATAAGTTCCTATGGGATGAGAGTAAAATGTCTATTCTAAACTAAACACATTAAATTTGACACGAGGTTTTGATCGCTGCCTAAAATATTATGTCACAAACTCACTGTTATCATTGCGACTTACCAGTCCCCGACAATCTCAATTTATTCGTCACAATTGAGGGCAAAGCTCAACCAATGTGTTGTCACGGCTGTCAGGCAGTCGCTCAAGCGATTGTTGATGCTGGTTTGCCAGATTTTTATAAACACCGTACCAGTCATGCGCCAACAGGACAAGAATTAGTCCCTGAATTTATCCAGCAAACCACTGTTTATGATAATCCTGCTATTCAAAAACGCTTTGTGCGTTATGAAGATGAACATATCCGCGAAGCCG
>JBDLJY010000448.1:0-4811 GCA_039714115.1 Pseudomonadota bacterium
TTGTAAATTCAATGAAAAATTAACCTGACAGGTTTTTGACACCTGTCAGGTTTGTCTTAACTTAATGGCATTGACTCCCTTAGTACAACGGATTAGGGGAATAAACGAATAACCCTTGATGAACAATCCGTTTATTCCTCAAATCCGTTGTACTAAGCATTTTCATTTTTTTTGCTCCGGTTAGTTTTGTTGGGGGGTTTATCCCTGTTTTCGTCAATCCTTGTGCTGGGCTTGTTAAACGTTACGGAGCAGGTTGCAATCTTGCGTGGCGACATAGAGTTAAGAGGGCAACCATAAAGGATTGCCCCTACATCCCTGTCACGTTTTGTAGGGGCAATCCCAACAGGGATGTTGCCCTTATTTAACGTTACGGACAGGGTTGCAAACTCTGTCCAGCACAGGATTTCTCCTTGCGTCGAAATGACAATGCTCCGGTTAGTATTGTTGTTTATTCCTAAGAAAGTACAGGGATTTACGAATATAGGGATTAGTCTGTGCGTTTTATTTAGATTGTACGTTTTGTCGTGGGAGGGTTAATCCCTGTGTTTTCTTTTGTTGGGTGTGCGGAGCGTTGAGATAATATTGCTCCGTCGATATGACAATGTTCCGGTTAGTATTGTTGTTTAATCCCTGTATTCGTCAATCCCTGTGCTTGTTTTTGGGGTGATTAAGAAATGATTTCTAGGCTTGTTAAACGTTGCTGAGCAGGTTGCAAACCTGCTCCGGCATAAGAGTTAACTACTAATAAGAGATGAGACTAAATTAAACCGATCCTCAAATCGTCTTCAAAATGCCTAAGCGGTTAACTACTAATAAGAGATGAGACTAAATTAAACCTCGCTTCAAATCGCCTAAGCAGTTAACTACTAATAAGAGATGAGAATTAGAAAGTATTCGGAGTCCAAAATTTATTTTGGACGAATTGCGCCTGAGCAAGTATAACCCACACATCGTAGGTTAATTTTTATTTTAATGGAGTTTTCAACGACCTTTAATGCGAGGTATTGATCTCCTCGCAGGTCTGATTTTGGGAGGGTTATCATACTGGCATTGACGTGCAGGTGGCTCCGCGTTCAAGCCGACAGCTTGTAACAAAGCCTTTTGGCTCCGGCTATCAAGTTCCACATAATGACCAGTACGCAAGCCTTTAGGCAATAAAATAGGACCAAAACGTATTCTAATCAAGCGGCTAACCGTTACAGATTGCGACTCCCACAAGCGCCGCACTTCATGTTTGCGCCCTTCACTGAGCGTAACATGATACCAATGATTGGCACCGCTCCCACCCGCATCAACAATCTGCTTAAAACGTGCCATGCCATCGGACAAAAGCACTCCATCGTGCAAGCGTTTAAGCATCGCCTTATCTACTTCACCGAGAATACGCACAGCATATTCGCGTTCAATGGTGTAAGATGGGTGCATCAAGCGATTGGCTAATTCACCGTCATTTGTCAACAACAGCAAGCCGGCTGTGTTAAAATCCAGCCGCCCTACGCTAATCCAACGTCCATGTTTAGGCGAGGGTAAACGTTCAAATATCGTCGTGCGTCCCTTCTGATCCTGGCGCGTACAAATTTCTCCGGTAGATTTATAGTAACACAGCACTTGTCGAGGAGGAGCCGTCTGTAAACTGAGTTGACGACCATCAACGCTAATCTTATCAGTATTACTGACACGATCACCAATGGTGGCAGTGCGTCGATTGACTTGTACGCGCCCGTTTTGAATCCATGTTTCAATTTGCCGCCGCGATCCTAAGCCTGCGCGGGCTATAACTTTTTGTATTTTTTCAGTAAGAGAATTCATTGTAATTTATCCTGAAATTAAACGCCATCATGCACATATTAATAATAAAAACATCTTCATTAGGCGATGTCATTCACACTTTACCCGCCCTATCCGACGCACTACAACATGACCCGCAATTGCAAAGTGATTGGCTAGTAGAAGAAGCGTTTGCCGAAATTCCTGCTTGGCATCCAGCGATAAAGCGCGTTATACCCGTCGCCTTAAGGCGGTGGCGCAAACAAGCTTGGCGAACTTGGTATAGCGGCACTTGGCGCAAATTTATCCACACCTTGACTAAACAACAATATGATAAAGTGATTGACGCACAAGGACTCATCAAAAGTGCCTTTCTGACTTATCAAGCGCGAGGACTCCGTT
This sequence comes from Pseudomonadota bacterium, assembly GCA_039714115.1. Lineage (GTDB taxonomy): Bacteria > Pseudomonadota > Gammaproteobacteria > Beggiatoales > Beggiatoaceae > Thiomargarita. Next base: position 2,170 of record JBDLJY010000448.1, read on the forward strand.
GCGGATTAGATCGTCACTCAGCGCGTGAACCTTTAGCGGCACTAGCTTATCAACAAACTTATGCCGTCTCCAAAAATCAACACGCCGTGACACGAATAAGACAATTATTCGCCGCTGTGCTAGACTATCCGCTGCCTGACAGTCCGCCAGACTATGGAATTGTCAGCCACTTGAACGTCGCGTGCCAATCGGTACGATCTACTGTAATATTCTTGCATGGGACAACATGGATCACAAAACACTGGCCTGACAAATATTGGATAGCACTGGCACAACGTCTCACGGCAGCGGGCTTCGCGGTGCGATTACCTTGGGGCAATCGGGAAGAATATGCCCGCGCTCAAAAGATTGCAGCCACTGATCCAAATATTAGCCTTATTCCCAAAAGCAACTTACACGGAATTGCCACCGCCTTAGCACAAGCACGGGCGGTAGTCGGCGTAGATACAGGGCTTGCACACCTTGCCGCAGCTTTAGCCGTGCCTTCAGTGACATTATATGGCGCGACACAACCCACATGGACAGGCACTTATGGCCCACAACAAAAGCATTTGCAAGCCGATTTTCCCTGTGCCCCCTGTTTGAGTAAAAAGTGTAGCAGGGTATCGCTTGCGTGTTATGAAGATTTGTCGGTAGAAAGAGTTTGGAGTGCTTTGCAGGAAATAATGGCTGCTACGAGAGCTAAATAATAGCAAACCTTACATTTGGAGTCCAAGATAAATCTTAGATTCCGAATACCATTTGGAGGTAGATATACTATGCTTTCCAAGTCAATACGATCTAATTCGCCAATGCGAGGCATTGGATTGTTTCAAATAATGATTGTTATCATGATGATCGTGTTTTTTTATAAAGTGATAGACTGGTTGGGCTCTCTTAAGCCCATGGAGTGCGAGAAACTAATGGCACCTTTCAAGATAGAGGTTGAACTCGACATAGGTTCTGGTAGCGAATGCCCAATGCCTGAGCACTTGATTGAAACGAGCGGAGAGTACGTCAAAGGCATAACTTTATCCTTCGCATCTAAGGATAGCTGTGTTTACACCTGCCGTTTTCGGCCAGAAAAAACCAAACTTGCGCCTTACGTCATCAACTACAGGTACGACGTTGATGAGGCTTGGACATGCAAAACTGAGGCAGGTACTACTTTACCTAATAAATACAGGCCATTAGCGTGTAAAGATAAAATATGAAAGGAGTCCAAGATTTATCTTGGGCAACCGGAAACTATGCCTACAAACATATACAAAAAAATTAGCACAAACCTTGAAAAAGTTATGATAGGACAAGCCAGTGCCATCAGAAAACTATTAGCCGCCTTTGCCAGCGGCGGACATGTGCTGCTGGAAGATTTACCGGGCACCGGTAAAACGACTTTGGCTAAAGCACTGGCAAAATCTATCCAAATGGACTATCAACGCATTCAATTTACCCAAGACTTGCTACCATCAGACATTTTAGGCGTATCGATTTTTGACCAGAGTACCAATACCTTTCGTCTCCATAAAGGCCCAGTGTTCACCGAGATTTTGCTGGCTGATGAAATTAATCGCGCCTCCCCCAGAGCACAGTCAGCATTGTTGGAAGTCATGGAAGAAAAACAAGTCAGCATAGAAGGCGAAAGGCATCCACTAGAAGAATTTTTTGTCATTGCCACGCAAAATCCCAAAGGATTTCATGGGACTTATCCGCTACCCGAAGCACAAATGGATCGCTTTGCGATGCGCTTTAGCTTAGGATATGTGAGTGCGGACGAAGAAGTTGAGCTTCTCGACATAGCGCAACGGATAGATACTGTCGTCGCCTGCGCCAATCGAGACGATATTCAGAAACTGAGGCAAGCCGTCCAAACGGTGCGTATTAGTCAAGAATTAAAACGCTATATTATTGAATTAGTGAGGGAAACTCGCAAAGCTGAGCAGGTAAAACTAGGAGCGAGTCCGCGGGCATCGTTGACATTGATGAAAGTGACACAGGCATTAGCCTTGTTTGACGGGATGGAATATGTCACGCCTGATCATATTCAAGAAATGGCAGTACCTGTGATTGCTCATCGTCTTAAATTCGATGAGTACAGTCGCGAAACCAGTAGTGAAGATGTAGTAAAAAAGATTTTGAATCAAGTCGAGGTGCCTATTTGAAAAAACAATGTCTCGGATTTTTTACCGTGCATCGTGGCCATTTTTTTTTGTCTATGATTATAAATTTATTTTGTATAGGTAATGAAATCAATAATTTATAAAAACAATCATCTAAATACACGGAGCAATATCTACCCGACATAACATTATTTATAAAATTAAGCCTCACCTCAAATCACATACACGCCAATGACGCAAGCGAGTAAATACGTGGCTTTAGGCATTTTGAGGGCTAATTGAAAATCAAGGGCAAAATGGCGCAAGCTAATAAATACGGGGCTTGAGCATTTTTGAGGCTATTTGAACGGAGCTATTACACGGAGCAAAATCTACCCGACATGATATTTAATCACAATGGCTTGCTCCGCTGTTTTCAATTCGTTTATTTCTCAATTAGTTGTACCCACGCACCGATGTAAAAAGTAATGTGTTAGCTAAGCCCCTTATGTCGCATTAAGTTAAGCGAAGGTGGATACGCTATCGCTTAATCCACCCTACATG
>JBDLJY010000449.1:0-4798 GCA_039714115.1 Pseudomonadota bacterium
AGCAAGCGTAGGGTGCGTCCTACGCACATTTTTTTCAGTGTAGATATATTGTACGTGACATTATTTGTGCCCAGGACGCACCCTACATTTAATCCAGGCTACGCTTGCTCACTCCAACCTACGAGCTTTGATCAACCACCCGTTTGCCCACCTCGGAAATAATGATAAAAATGGTGGGCAAGCGGGTGATAGTTCAAGATTTAACTCAAATTTCATTCGATCCTCCAAGTTTTTACCGCCTGTTTCGCAAGCCATATTTGATAATGACTCAAAGTTGCCAAATCCCAGTTATCATATTCCGCTACTTTTTTAGCCAGTCTGAATGATGTGCTTAAATATACTTCCTTTTTGGTCTGAAAATTAGCTCGTCTCAACTCATCTTTTTCAAGCAGAACCATATTGCCAAGACGATCAGCTATATCGTTAACACCTTCACCAAAATTTTCATACCAAGCTTGATCAGGATTGTAGGGGCAGACATGTTCCAGAGTTGTATCCAGATAATTCAATTCCCGTCCAAAACTATTCTCAATCTCTGTCAGTAAAAACCTGATTTTTTTAGAAAAACGTCTGCTGGGCATTTTATAAAATTCAAAGGCATTTTGAAAAGCCTTATCATCAGGGTAAAGTTGTTTGAATTCGTCACTATTTTTAATATGGCTAGCTCTTGTATGTTCTCCGTTAAAAACTTTCATAGCAATTTTGTTATAAGCTCTTTCTTGTTCAGCAGGTGAAAAACGGCAAATGATATTGTATCGCACTGAAAGAACAAAAAGATATTTGAGAGTTTTGAGAAATTCTTCAGAAGAAAAATTTTGGCAGGCTACCATCAGTACCGGAAAAGGCTGGTTAATCGCAAACAACTTTAAGCCTTGCAAATAGTAGCTAATTTTATGATGTGCATTACCATGCGTTTTCCACCACTCATCATGAGGATTTAATAATGACGCATAAACGGGCGCATATTCAGTTAATGATCTTAAATATTGACTGGCTAACTGTGGTGTATTCGCTATCTGTTTAAGCGATCTAAATAAATTTCGTTTGGAATTGTCATCATTTTGAATATTATGCTGGTGACGGATAAAATCAGAAAAATTATTTTCTCTAAGTTGTGTCAAAATATTTAACCAATCTTCATCCAGTTCATTGATTTGCTCATCAGGCACTTCATCATTGCTGGTAATTATCGAAAAGAGGTAATTTTTTAACAGATCAGGTGTAGAAAGCTGTACACCTCTGGCATTTAAGGTTTCAAATAATTTATAAGCATCCAAGCTGTCGCGCACCACGATTTTAGTGAACAGCATTTTGGAACTGATATTTTCAATCAATTCTCCTAATTCACTACCGCTGAGAGAAAACATTGGTTTACGGAAAAATTCAAATGCCTGTTTGATCAGTTGATTGCTTGCGGTGATTCCAACTGGATTTAAAGGGGCTAAATTTGAACAAATTTTTTGATAAAAATAGTTGTTGTTTCTGTTCAAATAAAGTTTACTGTTGACATTCATAGTCACCAGATTTTTATAACCAATCAAGCGATCCGTCAAAACTCTTAAACGCTCTTGATTCTCAGTTTTTTCAATACCTTGATTGATTAAATTAAGAATGTTTGCCATCGCTGCCAGTACAATCAGCGAGAGTGTTACCAAGCGTTGTTGGCCATCAATCACTTCAAATTTATGCGGTTCTTTCTTTAGCAGCACAATATATCCCATGTAGTGGTAGTGCTGTAGTGTATCAATATCTGCCCATAAATCTTCCCACTGCTCTTGATCCCAGGCGTAATCTCGTTGGAATCTTGGGACAATATATTTAACCCCATTACTGAGCAATTCTTGAAAGGTCTGATTTGTCGGATCCATTAACATAAATTCATTCATGATTGATTTAAATGTAGTCGTTCGCTATTTTTCAAGTTTATTAAAGGGTTCGTTGCCGGAGAATGGGCAGCCAGCCTAACGCCAGGATTAAATGTAGGGTGCGTCCTGGGCACAAATAAAGTCACGTCTAATTGACCGATATTAACAAAAAGGTGCGTAGGACGCACCCTACACCAATCCAGGCTACGCTTGCTTATTACTGAAATCAAACAGAAATTGAGCACGATAGAGGGTTTCAAGCTATTGAAGAGAGGTTACGATGTTCATGACGAAAGGTGTGGATTTCAAATCTGGAACCCATTTTATCAACACTTTTACCTGATATTTAATGATCAAAATCTCCATAGAGTACAACGGATTTGGGGAATAAACGGATTATATAATATTCATTTAAAAAAATCCTATTTCTTGAAGAAATAGGATTTTTAAGACACACTATTCTCGTTCCCACGCAGAGCGTGGGAACGAGAATAAAAAAAATTTGCAGAGGTGTTCGACGCGGAGCGTCGAGGCAGGCATGATCTCCACTCCGTTACTGCGTCTCCCACGCAGAGCGTGGGAACGAGAAACAAGACGCTTGCTCGACGCTTTATGCTATTTTGGAGCGTAGGATACCCTACAAGCCTTACCTTTTTTTTAAAATTATCTTTTCTATCATCGCCTCTCCGCTTTCATTGCGTCTATATATCAATTCGGCGACGCTGTAGTTTTTCGCCGGAGCGTATCTAGTGAATTCTTGGTAAACGTTGCCAAGTATTACTTTTAGAGACTCTATTATTCTTTCTCCCTCGGCTGGTTTGGGTTTGATTTCTCCACCATTTTCGCTTATCGCGCTTAACCAGTTGTCTAGTCTTTCTGGGACGTTGTTTGATGAAAATGGGCTTAGTATGTCTATTTCTATTTCTGGCACCTCTTGTTCCATAGCCAGTGATAGCCGTTGATCAAATGACTTGGTATTTATGTATTTTAAGTAGCTGCTTGCTGGTTCGGTTTTTGTTGGGCCGCAAGCTGTTAGCAGTATTATTAATACTGCTATTAGTATTTTCATTGTGAGTCTCCTTAGGACCGCGCATGAAATAAGTTCTTCAAGTCAAAACCAAAGTCAAAACCAGACCTGCCAGTTAAAACCAAACCTGGCAGGTCAAAAGCGTAACCAGGTATGTATTTGACCTGGCAGGTTTTGTTATGATCAGCCTGCCAGGTCTGGTTTTGAAGTTGACTAAATTATTTTATGCACGTTCCTTAGTGTATTATTTTAACCACTCTAAATCCAACTGTTGCATATCGAGTGCTTGCTGACCATTTGCTTCGATCTGTTAGTTGTAATTTGTCTGTATTCCATCCGCCTCCTACTAGGCTTAGGCGGGTGCTGTCTATGCGTTTTTTATCTACGCATTTTTGTTCTTCTCCTCTATATTTGTATTGGTATTCTGAGCATGTCCATTCTTGCACATTGCCTAGCATGTCATATAGTCCAAATGGATTTTTTGTAAAACTTCCTACTGGGGCTGTATATTCAAATTGTTCTCCACAATTTAAGCAGTTGGCTTGCCCTATCCAATATTTTAGGTTGGTTCCAGCGCGAGCGGCATATTGCCATTGAGCTTCTGTTGCTAAGCTGTAAGTTTCTCCGGTTTGTTGGCTTAACCATTTTGTGTATGCCATCGCGTTATGCCAAGATATTCCTACTATTGGGTAGTTGTCGCCTTTTAAGGCTGCGCCTAGTTTTGAGTAATAACGTTTTATTCTACTAATATTGGCGTGTTTTTGCCATTCGGGTAAGTTAGATTTGGTTGATTTGACAAAGTTTAAGTATTCAGCGACTGTCACTTCGTAAATTCCCATCGCAAAACGTCCAATGTCTATTGTTTTATTACCCATAACAACTGATCCGGCGGGAATCCATCTCATTTTTGGCCCTAAATCTCCATTTTTTAAATGGTCTTGAAAATATTCTTTAGGTTTTGTGACTGGTTGAGGTATATCTTTACATCCGCCTATGCAATATTTTCCTTGTAATGATGAATTATACCAAGGTTGTTGTTGCTCATTAGTGTCTTTTTTTACGCCATTCATTATGTCTATAAACATGTCAACTATACGTTGCTTGGTTTTATAGGCTTTGTTTAAGCCTGATATGAGATGGTAGGTAAATAATCCATTGCGACCATTAGGGCTATTGTCTGGAGTGGTATCACCAATCGCAGTTGCAAAGGCTATAATTGAACCCGTTGTATTTATTCTGGTTAAACCTCGATTGAGGCTTTTATTTATATTAGGAAATGGATCATTACGACAGGCATCTAAAATCATTATGTTGATGCTGTTACTTCTGCCTTTTTCCATTGTTTGTAATATTTTATGGGCATCAATCGCATAGTATCGCAAATGCTTGGCTCGTCTAATTTTTTTGTTATCAATCGGTAATAAATAATTAGTACCCGCTACATTGGCGCCGTGCCCAGAAAAATAGAATAAGCCAACGGTTTGAGTTTGCAATAATCGTTTACCAAAATTATCAATCGCGTCATCCATTTGGCTTTGATTTAAATTGGTTTTTAAAATGACTTCAAAACCCATTTTTCGCAAAACAGCCGCTATATCAATAGCATCATTGTTCGTATTTCTCAGTGGCTGATGTTGGTAGGTATTATTACCAATCACTAAAGCTAATGGCTTATTGTTGCCAATATCTACTGGCTCACCACTATGAACTGTTGGAATTAATATTGTTAATATCAGTAAAATTTTTAATTTCATTGTTGTTCACCGGTTTAAGTTTCGGGAAATCCGCGTAGCTCCATTCCCGAAACAACAATTATCCGCTCCATTCCCGCAACGAAGTAAGCGTAGCTAAACCAAACTTGCTGTTTCGGGAATGGAGCGGAGCGGATTTCCCGAAACAACAAACA
>JBDLJY010000450.1:0-4797 GCA_039714115.1 Pseudomonadota bacterium
TAAAACGCTTGTTTTAACGGAGCAGGGGGAAAAGTAGCGGTTTAATAAATCGACAAGCTATGTGATGAATGTTTACTCTATCCTGTTATACTGTCTAGAGTCAATGGGATCAAAGTAAAATAATTTGGTTATAATACATGACTATCGGCGATTAAAAAATTAAAGTAATTTAAATGATATTTTCTTTCATCGCCTTAAAAACACGAAAGAGTTATTGTATATATACTCTTTCATAAAAATTATACTTGGCTTCGTCTTTTATATTTTTTTTAACTTGTTCTATATAAACACGATTCAGAATACTATTATTATGGGTAATAATATTTATAATGAGAGAGATTTCATAGAGTATTTTTATATTATCTTTATAAATTGAAGCTTCTATTTTTTTTATATATTTTGTTTTATTAAACCTACTCACAATTTCTATTATATGGTTTGCTTGTATAAAACTTTTAACTTATAATTCAGTAATATTCTTTTTGCACAGTTCTATATCTCCACCTATAAATAAATCGTGGGTGCTAACCGTTATTTTATCACCTAAATACTTTGGAAAAAAAAGATAGATGGAAGCAATCAGATAAAATTTTTTCAAACGCCTGCATCGACTAAATTTTTTTCTTCAACAATATTTTCATAACTCCTACCACTTTCACTTAATTTATTATGAAAGTATTCATACTATAAAGATAAGTTATTTATTTTTTTTATGAATTACAAAATGATTTTTATTTCATCATGCAGCTTCTTCAATAAGTTATTTTGAACCTTTCATTTATTGTTTAGCCGAATCAAATCCATTGTCAATCACATAGTCTTCATATCGCCAAATTTATTCCAACTTTTCTTCTTGCATACCGTATAGACTCATATTACATTGTGAATCCATATCTAAAATTAGGACTTTTTTAGCCATTTCAGCGAGTATATGTGCTAAGTGATAGGTGAGTGTAGTTTTGCCCACACAACTTATTAAAAGTATAAATTATTTTCATAATTTTTTTTTAAGTTTACAATTACAACTTTTGTAATGGATAAGAGTAACAACAATCTAATTGTTTCTTGAAAATGAACTTTTTATAAACCAAGTTTTTTGCATCCAGTTGTTTTTTTTTAAATGGCTGCCCTACCATTTCTTCGGGGGAAAAAATTTTTTATTTTGTAATTAGGTTTAATATAATATTGGAAAGGGCAACCACAAGGGATTGCCCTTACGCTGTTGTTAATAATTGTTATGCAATTGCAGCAGCTTTTTGTGCTTCTTGCAATTTATATAACACACTCTTTGCAATAGAATTGGCAAAATCCTCCGTATTTTCATATTTCATCTTTTGCGCTAAAGCTACTAACCCTTTAACCATTTTACGGGTTTCTGCAATCTCTTCGTGACTGCGTCCACAGCCTTTGCAATGCGTACCTTCTTCAGTACATTCTCCAATACAGGGGTTAAACTTCATATATTTATCTCCATAAAAAACTACAAGGATTGTATGTAAGAAAGGATAAATCAAATCATCTGCACTTTCAAGCAGTGGCGTTCTAGTATATCACAAGCTTCTTGAATATGTTTTCTCTTTATAAATAAGATCATTGGCTTGTGTGTGTGAGAGGTGTTTCAAAGCATCCATCTTCCTCATACGCTAAGGTTTCTCCTAGCGTCGAAAGGCGCAATTTAATCGTACCAAATGAACGTCGCAAAAGTTCTCTACGAGACTACTTCGTTTCCTGTATAATTTATGCGGTATTAGGTAGGTGGATAGAACTGTTGAGTTGGTTGGAATTCAGATTGAGATAGCCCAAATTGCTCAACTGAGCCAGCGACGGTGGGATCGAGCCACTGAGTTGGTTGTCAGACAGATTGAGCCCCGATACATGTCCACGGCTACATACCACATGAGTCCACCCACAAGGCGTATCCATTCGTACTATTATACAAAGCGATAAGTGCTTCACATTCCGCTGTTGGGATTTCTGTTACAGTCGCGCAGTCAGTAGCAGCCTGCGCTAGTGGTGACATTAAAGCTAATATTAATAATGAAAGTCTTGTTTTGAACATATAAATTTTTTCTGTATCAGAACGGGCGGCTATTATGTCATTTAAAAAAGCAAAGGTCTAATTTTTCTTCATCCCTCAGAGCCCTCCTAGCGTCGGGACAAGCTTGGCCGTACATGACTCTGCTGATGATTATTCTATATTATTGTTTTGTCTATCTTTTATAATGTGTAGGGCGTAACGGCATTGTTGTTGCGCTCGCTTTAGCGCATACTTTAGTACAGCGGATTGACGGAAATAACGGATAAACACCTCCGAAAAAAACGGACAGACTCAATACAATTAACTCTCTAATCCGTTCTAGTTCCCTACGGGACTATGTTATATTTAGTTTCATCTAACGTTACGGAGCAGGTTGCAAACCTGCGTGACGACATAGATTCTCTCCGTGATGTAGTTATTAAGAAATCCGATTTTTTTTTTAAAAATCGGATTTCTCTCCGTGATGTAGTTATTGTGGTTTGTCTCGGAGCAAGGATATGCTCACCACAAAAAAAACCAGCACAGAGTTGCTCCGATCTATCGACAACGTTAGATGAGACTTTTCTGTCTGAGCAGGTTTACTTTCAATGGCGGTTCGACATAAGGGCAGCGTGTGTGGAAATGACACTCCGCTGGCGGATTATGCGCTGATTAGTAGATAATATCCGGCATTGTTAAATTCAGTAGCAGTCTGCCATTCTATAATGATCTCATTTTCTGCTAATGCCATCACTATGAATTCGACTAAGGTGACGAGAGTCGCGTCATCATCGGTAATAGTGACGGTAGCATTGTCTAAATTTTCTCCACTAACCGGATCAGTTAGGGTGATTGTGAAAGTCTCATCACCTTCAGATTTACCGTCATCAATAATAGCTATTGTGAAGGTTTTGTCAGCGGAGTCTCCATATGCCCAAGAATTTTATTTTACTTACAAGGGCTTCAGTTATTCCCAGGACAAGGTGTTTGTGTGGTTTCCCAACCTAGATTGTGCTCATCAAGCCATGCAATCAGTTCGGAGTCAGATGCGCTTAGGTGGTTGTTACCTAATTTTAATTTGGCTCCATCTTGATCAGGTAAGGATATCGAGGACAGGTTTTTCAATCCAACTGGGATTTCTCCGCAGAGTTCGTTGCCATCCAAAAAGAGCATTATCAAATTGCTTAAGTTGCCCAATTCACTTGGGATTGAGCCGCTGAGATCGTTGTTAGACAGACCGATAAAGTATAAATTGCTCATGTTGCCCAATTCGCTTGGGATTGAACCGGTGAATTGGTTGTTATTCACCCAGAGCAACTCCAACTTAGTCAAATTGCCCAATTCACTTGGGATTGAATCGGTGAGCTGATTGCCATGCAGCTTGAAAATCGTCAAATTGCTCAAATTGCCCAATTCACTTGGGATTGAGCCGGTGAGTTGGTTGTTATTCAAATAGAGCCACGTCAAATTGCTTAAATTGCCCAATTGGTTTGGGATTGAACCGGTGAGTTGGTTGTTATTCAAATAGAGATCCGTCAAATTGTTCAAATTGCCCAATTCACTTGGGATTAAGCCGGTGAGTTGGTTGCCAGCTAGATTGAGCACCGTCAAATTGTTCAAATTGCCCAATTGACTTGGGATTGAGCCAGTGAGTTGGTTGTTATCCAGAAGGAGCAGCGTCAAATTGCCCAATTGACTTGGGATCGAGCCAGTGAGTTTGTTGTCAGACAGCCTGAGAGACTCTAAATTGTTCAAATTGCCCAATTGACTTGGGATTGAGCCGGTGAGTGAGTTGTCACCCAGATAGAGCGTCGTCAAATTGCTCAAATTGCTCAATTCGCTTGGGATTAAGCCAGTGAGTTGGTTTTCATACAGATCGAGCTTCGATACATGTCCCCCATTACATGAAACGCCATACCAACTACAAGGTGTATTCGTTACATTCCAGCCGTTGTTATACTTCCAATTAGTACCATCAGTACTGTTATAAAGAGCGACAAGTACCTCACATTCCACAGATGGGATTTCAGTAACAGCCGCGCAGTCAATAGCTGCCTGCGCTAAAGGTGATATTAAAACGAATAATAACAGATGGCTTTTCAACATAATATTTTTCCTTATCTATAAAAATAATGTACGGAATGTCGGTAACAACGAAGAAATATTTGCCGCCGATGTTATAAGTATAGACAAAAAAATTGTGATTTGTAATAAAATTTATTAATGGCAATCCTGCATTGCTAGGTTATCAACCAATGCCATTAAGTTAAGAGGGCAACCATAAAGGATTGCCCCTACAACGCACCGTTATATTATGTAGGTGCGGCTCGTTTGGCCTAATGCGCTAATTTTATTAGCAAAAATAAAGCCTGAAGTGAAAACAAGCGATTCTGGTGTGGAGTGCTAGATGCCTACTCCGCCTAGCGTGGTGATTGGCTAGAAAGAACAGGGATTTCTTACGATGGCCGGCTCTTGCCAACTAGCAAGACGCCAGTGCAAGGTCATAAAGCCTCAAAAGGGCGAGCGTTGCAAATATGGTCGTATCTGCCGGTCGAAAAATAAAAGTAGGGGCAATCCTTTATGGTTGCCCTCAAGTCCGGTTCTGAAGACCAGTTTTGTAGGGTGAAATCAAAAGTCGGAACATGAACCGTGAGACTGACCTACATTGCTGAGTTTAACGGGCAATCCCTTGTGGTTGTCCTTAACTTAATGGCATTGAGGTTATCGACCAATGCCATTAAATTAAGACAAACCTGACAGGTGTCAAAAACCTGTCAGGT
>JBDLJY010000451.1:0-4789 GCA_039714115.1 Pseudomonadota bacterium
AAGGTTTAGGGTCATATTATTTTATATCTATATTAGTTGTACTAATGTATGGTAATAAGCACAAGTTTTACTCCGATAAAGCGTGCTCCGCAAATCTGAGTCTGAACCTTGATTACAAAGGATTTGAAGGATTATTAGGATTTTAATTTGAGAATCTCAAGCTAATCTTTTAAATCCTTTGTGATCAAGGTTCGATTATTCCAGTGGTTAACTTGAAAACTACATATTTTGTCCGTTTGGGGGATAGCCTCAAAATCTGCGGGGAAATCAATACCCGCAGGTTTTGAGCTTATCAATCATTTAAGGAGCCCGACATGTATAATTCTAGGCTTAGCTTCATCTGGCTTTAAATGACAATAGTTAAACTCTAGTTCAGATTCTTCACCCAATTGCTTATAAATATATTCCAAAGCCATATCTTCCGTTGCATGGAAATTATTTTCGCCAATGCTCGCCATTAGCCCAGTCTGACGTAAAACATTTAAAATTTTGCGTTTTAAGCCACTAAATACTAAAATAATGTCGTTTTCCCGCAAACGTTCATTCAATTGATGTAATACATCTTCCCCAGAAGCATCCAATTGGTTAATACCATCTCCAACCACTAATATATATTTAGCACTGGGCTTGTCACTCACAGCCTCAAGAATAGCATCTTCAAAATAAGAAACATTGGCAAAATATAAAGAACCGTCAAAACGAATGGCTATAATTTTGTCATTGGTAGGCAATTCAGGATAGATTTGAATATCCCGCAAAGTACCATCTTCATAACGCCCTAAAATGGCCACATGAGGTCTCATTGTCTGGTAAAGGTATAAGGCAATAGACAAACCCGCGCCAATCAAAATCCCTTTTTCCATATGAGGCGCAAAACCTAGTGTTGTTACAAAAGTTACTATCGCTGCGATGCCATCATGTTTGGAAATTTGCCAAGCATGTTTAATCGCTTTAAAGTTAATCAGCCCTAAGACGGCCATCATAATCACTGCTGCCAAAACAGCCTTTGGTAAATGATAAAGCAAAGGTGTTAAAAACAGTAAGGTAATCATTACTATGATAGCAGTATAAACGGAAGACATACCCGTTTTGGCGCCCGCATTTAGGTTGACTGCTGAACGGGAGAATGAACCACTGGTAGGATAAGCTTGGCTGATACTGCCTGCGATATTAGCAAGCCCTTGACCAATTAATTCTTGATTAGGATCAATACGTTCTTTAGTTTTAGCGGCCATTGCTTTGGCAATTGAAATGGCTTCCATAAAGCCAATTAATGAAATCATCATGGCACTGATGATCATTTCCCAAAAAATCGTCATATTAAAAGTCGGCATAGCAAATGAAGGCAAACCTTTGGGAATTTCGCCTACAATTGCTCCGCCCATTGCTTGAAAATCAATTAACCAGCTTATCAAGATTGTAGCAGTAACTGCAATTAAGATGCCTGGGACTTTTGGATATTGATTTTTCAAAAACCAGATGATGGTAAAAGCAGTTATCCCAAATAAGAGGGTTGGAATATGGGTATTGCCAATCTGCATAATCACATTCCAAACATCCATTAAGAAATGCTCACTGCGGTGCATGGTAACCCCAAAAATATTGCTTAATTGAGAAAAGGCGATAATCAATGCTGCTGCATTGGTAAACCCAATAATGACCGGGTGAGAAATAAAATTGATAACTACGCCCAGTCTAAAAATGCCCAATAGTAATTGGAATGCGCCTACCAAGAAAGCCAGCATAATTGCTAAACTGATAAATTCAGGACTGCCAATTTCAGGAACAAATTGAGTCACGGCTGTGGCAGTTAATAAGGAAACAACAGCAACTGGACCGGTGCCCAATTGACTGGAAGAACCCCATAATGCTGCTATCAGAACTGGTAGGAAAGCCGCATATAAACCATAGTAAGGGGGTAATCCGGCTAATTGTGCATAAGCCATCGATTGCGGAATTAATACTAAGGCTACTGTAATGCCAGCAATTAAATCCGCTCTTATGGTATCCCCTTTCATAGGGAACCATCTTAAAAAAGGTAAAAAACGTTGAAATTCATGCATGTGCTTCGTTTGTATTAATGATAATTATTTGGTACGTTCATCAGGTGTTGTTATGAGCATTAATGTGATCAATCATAAATCTGCAAACCGATCAAATTTGAAATTGACATTTCCTACAGCAGGATGAAAGGCTTTATCATTTTCCACTTCATCGATCTCATACGGATTTGACGGATGACGCGGATTAAAAATTTGATGGGATTTTGCAGGGGTATAATACACTTGATAGTGCTGATATTCAAGGTTTAGGGTCATATTATTTTATATCTATATTAGTTGTACTAATGTATGGTAATAAGCATAAGTTTTACTTCGATAAAGCGTGCTCCGCAAATCTGATAATTAGTTCAATCGGAGAGTTGTTACCGGAGGCTCAAAATCTTTTTTAAACTGAGCAATTCATTCGATTTATTAAATGATTTGAGCAATTTTTTGAACATTAGTCTATCCTACAAAGATCGGATTAAAGCCACGGATTTTATATCTAATCCAATATTAGTACAACTAATTAGGAAATAAACGAATTAAATTCATGATTTTGAGGCGTGTGTTTTTGAGTCTATTTTTGTCGTTCCCAGTTTGCCGGACGCTCCGCGTCCAGTGCAGGCATTCCCACGCAGAGCGTCAATGCCATTAAGTTAAGACAAACCTGACAGGTGTCAAAAACCTGTCAGGTTAATTTTTCATTGAATTTACAACGTGCCATGTTTTGGATACCTGGCAGGTCTGAATTTTAGGGGTTTATCATACTGGCATTGACGCAGAGCGTGGGAACGAGAGATATCGGTGGATACGCTATCGTTTAATCCACCCTACATATATTCTCGTGCATGGTGTTCGCACAGCCATAAGTAATGCCCTTCCGGTGTCAAAATCTTTTTTAAGCCACCCCAATGTTGTTGTGGATCGTGTTCATCTAAGAAATGGCGTAGGGCGCGTAAGGCAGCACCTTGGAGTTGTTCTGAATCGCCTTGGTTGTTGGGCAATTGTTGAGCTAGGGCTTGTGTGGTTTCAATGTCAGCATCCGTCGGTGGTGCGGCATATTTTAAGACTGCGATTAATCGCTTTAAATAGGGGGCAATGGTTTTTATCCATTCTGCGGGCTCTTTAATTTCATATAATCCGCCCTCCGTCGTGGGATGCCAGCTACCTGGTGCTTGGCAATAGAGTTGTAACCCTTTAGGCGTTTTCAGTGCAAAGACGTTGGGGCAGTGGGTATCAATATTGGCTTGTTGGCGGTGGAAAGCCTTAGTAAACTCACGCTGCGTCAATTCTCGCAAAGCTTTTAATTCTGGGCTATTCATATTTTTTCCCTTAGCTAATTCGTCAAGGCGCGATAAAACATCATTTTGAGTGCGCCAGTCCAAACCATAGAGCAATTTGGGAACGGAAACATCTTCTAAGATTTCGGGACATTCAATGGTGAGTTTGTTTTTTTCGTAGCGTTTGAGTAGATTGTCATAATCGAATTCCTGCGGACAGGCTTGCCCATTATGGCCCAAACAGGGGATTTTGCGCTTTATTTTTAGGCCCGGAAAGCGTGCCAAGGTGATTTCAAGACCCTCTTTGAGTAAGGCAAAGAAGTTGTGCGGGTTTGGGCCGCGGACGCTTAATTGCACCATGTTATCACGTTCTAACTCTTGTACTAAAGCGAGATGGTTTTCGTGGGCAAACAGGGCTCCGTTACGCCAATGGGTGTCGGTAGTAAAGCGGTGGCTGCGTGTAATAAACCATCTGGGTATTCCCGCTGGTAGGGTATTGAATTTAAAAGACATGGTGATGGTTTTGCAATTATCTTGAGTTTGGATTTCATCCCATCGAGTTTGGTAATCGGGCGGCGGCGTTCGGGGGAGACGCTCGACGATCAGGCTGACTTGTCGTTTTTTATCTCGGTAGGATAAGTCAAAACGTTCCATCAGGCGCTGGAGGTGTTCACGTATGGTAGGGGGTAAATTGTGCCAAAGTCTTTCCATTTCTTGAGCTGTCAAAATACCGCCGCTGTTGATAACATCTTCGCTTCCCAAGACTTTGCTGATGTATTCAGTCACCTGTTGAGGTTTAAGGATAATGATCTCCTTTAGTTCGTTTTTGTCCTGAAAATAAAGTATGTCGCCTAAGTCATGCAGCCATTGTGTCAAGATGGGTTGTTGTTCGCTATTAATTCCCCGTTTCGTTAAAAATTTTTGTAAGATTTCTGGGGTGGCGTATCCTGCTTTTGTGGCACGGAGCGCATTAGCTGCCTTTAGCCAAGTGCTGGGCCAAATTTCTCCCATTAAGGGTAATTGGGCGGCTGCTTGGGCAATGGTTTGCTGTAATGCTTCAAATCCTTGGCCGGTTTGACTGCTGATTTCACATTGTCCGATAATTTGGGGGTAGTTGCGGCGGAATTTGTCGAGGGGAATATTGGCATCTCGTACATCAATATGGGTAGCTACGAGCAATATGGGTGATTGGGGCGGTGAGGGTGTCGAGCCAGTAGCGGAGTTTTCCGGCTTCAAAATCCATTCCTGCGTGCCAGGTTAGTAGAAACAGGGAACGGTTGGTGAGAAAAAATTGATGGGTGGCATGATAAATTTGTTGCCCGCCAAAGTCCCAGGTGTTGAGTTGCATGGTGACATTGGTTTGGCTGGGATGTGCGATTTTCAAGCTTTTGGTTTTGAGACCATGTGTGGTTGGTTCTTGAGGGTTGAATTTTTCACCTCGTAGGATTCGTAATAATGAGGTTT
>JBDLJY010000452.1:0-4785 GCA_039714115.1 Pseudomonadota bacterium
TACTTTGACCTGGCAGGTTTTGTTATGATCAGCCTGCCAGGTCTTGTTTTGAAGTTGACTAAATTATTTTATGCACGTTCCTTAGCTGAGCATCTATGTAAAAAAAAATCCGATGTTTTCAAAAAATATTATTTTTAACTGAGCGTATTTTTTTATTTACAAATCAATCAGTTGTCCTTAACTTAATGGCATTGTGGCAGACATGGAAATTAGTGAAACGACATAAAAATAGAGTCAATGTCAACGATGCCAAAGATATTCCATGAAAAGTTTATTCAGTTAATTAACCATCCTGATTATCGGAACGGAAAGTTTATGAAAGAATTTGTTATCTATGGCACGGTAGACTCTTTTCTCGTTCCCTTAGCATCAGTATTTTAAGCGTCGATAGAAATCATATTTTTTGAAAAAATATGATTTCTATTTAAAAGACAGAAGTGCAACCCACTTTAAGAGAATTGCTTGAAAATGTTGCTGCTGAAAAAGAACGTATGACTTTGACATACCGAAAAAAGCTCTTTTTAGCCGTCGTGCCGATAGAAGAGGTTGACGTAATAAAACAACTTAAACATTGTCTTGATGACTATACCAATGATCCGTTGGAAACGTTCCGAGTGGATGACGCTTCAGGCGCGACTCAAATCCAAGATAGCAATGCTATCTGAAAATCCACGCCCACACGGTTCTAAAAAACTTAAAGGCTTTGAAAATAGTTACCGTATTCGAGTAGGAGATTATCGCGTGATTTATGAAATACATGATGATGTGTTGCTCGTTCTCACTAGAAGTTCTTTTTTTGGCAACAAGGGTTCTCCAACTATAGGTTCACCTACAGCCAATTCATATTTTGATAATAATAGATTGCGTAGTTGTTTGATTAATGACTGTTTTAAGTCATCATCAAGTCCCTGCAATAAATCCAAGTTTTTCATTTTCTAAACCTAGTTGTTAGAGACTTTCATAAATTGTGATTCCAACAAACAAATAGCCACATCTTTAGTGTAGTAAATGGACAGCCCACTAAACGATATGGCATTGTTTAGTTATCAATATTTTTGTGGACTATATAACCGATCAAAATAGCTCCGGCAATCAGCAAGAATTTTCTTGCTGTCCTTCTGCATGATGATCTCGTGCATCGCGTTTTGTACCTCTGATGTCTCTGCCATCCGCTTTTTTTCCCAAATATTAACCTCGATATCGTGAATAATTCTGGCTATATAACTGAGTTGTTTATCGTTTAGTTGGTAATGTTCCAGCAGCGTCTCAAAAGTAGCCTTATTATGGTAGCGACGAAACCGCGCATTTGGTACATCAAACGCTATGCCTGCCATGTTCCATTCTCCTCGCGGATAAAAACGTATCTCCGCCTCTGGCGCAATAAAGCGTTTAATCAGCCAGATAGAGGCACATTTATCCGCTTCAAACCCTTCCCAAGTGGAAAAGTCGCTGGCATGACTGGCAATAACCATCAATAAACAAGCTACGAGTGTTGAATATTTTCCGTGTACCATGTCAATAATTCCTGTTCATTAAATGACTGTGTTTTTTCAATAATCTGTCGAAGT
The DNA here is from genome assembly GCA_039714115.1 of Pseudomonadota bacterium. Lineage (GTDB taxonomy): Bacteria > Pseudomonadota > Gammaproteobacteria > Beggiatoales > Beggiatoaceae > Thiomargarita. The sequence continues at coordinate 1,569 of JBDLJY010000452.1, forward strand.
TCACCTTGCTGCATTGCTATCACACGTTCGGCAAGATTCAATACTTCATCCAAGTGATGAGTGACATATAGGATACCCATACCCATTTTTTTCTTGAGTGCCAACAGCAAATCTATCATTTCTTGTTTCAGGATGACATCCAGATTGTTAAAAGGCTCATCCAGCAAGAGATAATCGGGGGTTGTCGCAATAGCCCTGCCAATAGCAAGTCGTTGTTTTTCACCACCCGATAAGTGTGATGGAAAGCGTTGCTGATGTGGTTGTAGCGAAACCTGTTGCAAAATCTCTTTGGTTCTGGCAACAATCTGTTGTCGTGTTATCCCAGATCGTTTTAAGCCAAAAGCAATGTTGTTGAACACTGTCATGTGGGGCCATAATCCTAAATCCTGAAAAACCATATTCAGGTGTCGGCGACTGGGGGCCAGTTTCTGGTGTTTAGAACTGAGCATTTGGTCACCCATTTTAATCGTTCCTGAATCGGGGTACTCAAATCCGGCAATCAGTCTTAATAAACTGGTTTTTCCGCAGCCAGATGGGCCTAAAATGACCACAACTTCATCCGGTGCCAAAGTCATGGTCACGTTATCGACGGCTTGGATAGAGCCATAAGATTTGGAGACGTTTTCAATTTTGATCATTTAAACCATTTAGATATCCCTAGTAAGCCTAGAGAAAAGAGTAATTGTAGCACTAACAAAATAATGCACAGGGCTGCTACCATCGCTTCGGCTCCATAGTGCATGAAATTATAGATTTTTATTGGAATCGTTTCCATGCCCGGCGGCATTATCAATAATGTGACACCCAGCTCTCCCATGGCTAATATAAAGGAAATAAAAAAACCTGTTATCAGGCCATTTTTTACCAAGGGTAGCGTAATTTTGGCTATTATCCGAAATTTATTGGTCGTCGCTAGCCAAGCGATTTCTTCCAATCGCGGATTCATCTGCTGTAAACTGGCGTAAACCGCACGGATGGTAAAGGGGATAAAATGTGCAATATATCCCAGTACAATCATGAAAACTCCCCCATACAGCCAGTCTGTCATCGGTCGGTTCCAGACTTTTATCAGTCCAATACCAAGCAAGATAGGCGCTATAGCAAATGGCAGTTGAGTGAGATATTCTAGCACCAAGCGAATTTTTGGCGAACTATTAAGCATGGAGTGAGCGATAAAAAATGCCAAGATAGTCATCAGTAGTGCTGAGCCGGCTGCTACAATAATACTAAATCCAATTTGCTCTAGCGAGGAGTTGAGTGCATTTTGATAGGTGCTTAATGGTCCGGCGATCTTCAGCATTGCCCCAACGGGCACAATAACCGATAAGCTTATCACTATCAAGCAAAAAGCTATCGCTAGCCCTTGAGCTGCCCTGCCTAAATGGTGTCCATCATGGTAGCCGCTGGTAAAATTGATATATGATCTCCCCCTCATTGACCATACTTGCAGAGAAATCAATACCATAGTTATCAGTAACAAAGGTAAACCCAGTATAACGGCTGCCCGTTCATTGTACAGTGCGCTAAATTCAATGAAGATTTCTAGGGGAAAAACTTTGATTCGTAGAATATCTGAAACGCTAAAATCAATAATAGAAAAGATAAAGACAAAAATGGCACCCGATAGAATGTGTGGCATCGCTAAAGGCAGGGTTAAAAACAGCTCATAATTATATGGACAAATATTGACAAATATATCTTTTTTTCCATACTTGACAAGCGATTTTTTGTTTGGTATATTGTTCGCCACCTTTGCGCGGACTCAACTAAAAACAAAGCTCAAAAGGCATTGGAGAGCCTCAAAAATGACATGACAATAAATCTTGCTCATAAAATTTGTTTAGACCCTACTCATAAACAAGAACAATACTTCAGACAAGCTTGTGGCATTGCTCGTTTTACTTGGAATTGGGCCTTGGCGGAATGGAAAAGCCAGTCTGATGCGGGTTTTAAGCCGAAAGCGTTTGAACTCAAGAAGCAATTTAACGCGATTAAACCGATTGAATTTCCTTGGATATACAATGTGACCAAGTATGCGAGTCAACAGCCGTTTATCCAGTTACAGACGGCATTCAATCGTTTTTTTCAAGGTATCTCTCATTATCCACAATTTAAAAAAAGAGGACATCACGACAGTTTTTATATTGGTAATGATCACATTAAACTTGAGGGGAATCTTATCAAGCTTCCAAAACTAGGCTGGGTACGAATGCGAGAAGCTTTGCGTTTTTCTGGAAAGGTGATAAGTGCCACCATTTCTCGCCAAGCAAACAAGTGGTTTGTCAGTCTTAATGTGGAATTATATCAAGCACCTAAGTCATGCGATAGCCAAGCTGGTGTGGGTGTTGATCTAGGCATTAAGGCACTTGCCACTTTGTCAAACGGGGAAGCTTTTGAAGCACCAAAACCTCTTAAAAAATTCCTAAAAAAACTCAAACGTATGCAACGTTCATTCTCACGCCGGGTAAAAGGCTCAAATAACCGGCAAAAAATCAGGCAAAAGATAGCGAAGGTACATGCTAGGATAAAAAACCTGAGGCATGACTCGCTTCACAAGCTCACCAGTTATTTAACCGACCATTTCGGTGGCATTGTGATTGAAGACTTGAATGTTTCTGGCATGTTAAAAAACCGTAATCTTTCTCGTGCGATTGCTGATATTGGTTTTTACGAATTTCGACGGCAGCTTGAGTATAAGTCGAAATACAAAGGTAATTACCTGTTGATTGCAGATAGGTGGTTTCCTTCTTCAAAAACCTGTTCTAACTGTGGTCATAAAAAGGAAAAACTGAAGTTATCCGAACGTGTTTACCATTGTGAAGCTTGTGGACACAAACAAGATCGAGATTTAAATGCGGCTATTAACTTAAAAAACCTTTTATATGTCGTGTGAAGCCAAGTTAAAATACCGGGAGTTCCTCGGAAATTAACGCTTGTGGACAAGACGGCTCTGTTGCAGCTTGCTGTAACAACCAGCTTGGTGTGAAGCAGGAACCGAACCGTGGTGATGTTTGTCCACAAATCGGAGAACGGTAATACGGGTAATGGTACGAAAAGTGCTACTTTGAAGCAAGGCGGCTTCTTCATAACGGCTGTCGATGTTCTTTAATCCACTGATAGTCAGCAGCGTCACAAACGGAAAGTAAGCCATGCCCAAGACAAAAATGCCACCTAACAGACTATAGGCATTCAAGGGCGCCTCAGAAAAGCCCAATGT
>JBDLJY010000453.1:0-4783 GCA_039714115.1 Pseudomonadota bacterium
TTAAAAAATTAAAAGTTCTTGATAGCCAATAGTAGGCTTTGATACGAGCATCAGGTTTAGTTGCTTTGCGGATTTGTGCCAAGCGCCCCCTGATTAATTCTTCAACACTGATAATGGTAATTGCTATCTGTTTTGATGGAACTTCTAGTAAATGCGTCTTTAGCGATTCATGCCCACGTTGATGCAAACTAAGATGATCGCTATCTAATATAAATAACGTGTTTTCAGCCAAGAGCCATCTCCTTATCTATTTTTCGCCGATAAGTGGCAATTTCAGTCTGTAAATCATCAAAAGTAGGATCATCTTTAAACCAACCAAACTTATCAAGCCAAGGGTTATTGGTTTTAGTGGGTAAAAGGACTTCAATTTGCACTACTTCAACTTGTTGTTGAGTCAGATACTCAAATAATTGTGTTTGAACCTGCCGAATCACTTTCTCCCGCATCTTGTCATAAGCCATTATTTCAGGCCATTCTTTAACTCGTGCGAAATACTGATTATCTTTTTTGCTCAAAATGACATCATATATCATAATTTATCTCCTTGATAAGTCCAAAATAAATTTTGGACTCCAATATAACTCGCTCCAGCGCAATTCGTCCAAAATAAACCTGTCCCGACGCTAGGAGGGATCTTGGACTCCAATATAACACATATCAACTGATTTAGAAGATTTTTTTTGATAATTTTTAGTTATGTCACTCATAATCAAACGTTACGGACGGGATTGCAAATCCCGTCCAGCTAAGACACTCATAATCAAACGTTACGGACGGGATTGCAAATCCCGTCCAGCTAAGATAAGATTAGTTGACATACAATTTCGCATACAATCCATTTTGTCGAATTAAGCTTTCATGCCGCCCTTGTTCAATAATCCGTCCATCGTCAAAAACAAATACTTTATCAGCTTGTTTAACCGCGCTGAGACGGTGCGCGATGATGATGGTGGTTTTGTCTTTTAGAAATTCATTTAAGGCTGTATGAAGTTTATTTTCTGTCTCTGTATCGAGGGCGGAGGTGGCTTCGTCTAAAATCACTATTTTGGGTTTGGCGAGAGTCATCCGTGCCACCGCTACCCGTTGCCGCTGTCCCCCAGATAGGCGTACTCCGCGTTGCCCAAGTCGGGTGTCTAAGCCGTTTTCCATATTTTTGATTGTCTCTGTCAGTTGCGCGATTTCTAGGGCTTGCCACAGTTGTTCGTCAGTGTGTTGGCGCCCTAAGCTGAGATTCATGCGGAGTGTGTCGTTGAATAGGGCGGGGTGTTGTAGTACTGTGACGACATGTGTACGCACGGTGTCCATGCCAATTTGTGTCACTGGGGTGTTGTTGAAATAGATATTGCCCGATTGAGGTGCGTATAAGCCTAGTATTACTTGCACTAAGGTGGTTTTGCCACCACCGCTGGCTCCGACAAAGGCGACTTTTTGTCCGGCTTTGATGTCCAGCGAAATATGGTCAAGTACTTTGTCTTGTTGGTTGTAGGAAAAACAGATGTTGTCTAGGCGAATAGCTGTAGTGGGTTGGTTTTTGAATGGATTCTCTTTATGTGGATAGTGTGGTTCATAGGAGAGGGTAAAGAGTTTGTTGATGCGCTGCAAGGCTGCTTTTGCGCTGTGATAAGTGTATTGAATGCCAATGAGTTCTTGCATAGGGGCTAACATAAACCAGAGATAGCCATATACGGCCAACATTTGGCCTATGGTTAAGTCTGAGAAGAGTACCATTAACATGCTGATGGCGCGAAACATGTCAAAGCCTAGTAGAAAGACGTTAAAAGACATGCGGTTGGCGGCGTCGCTTTTCCATGCGTAGGCAATGGCGTGGTTTTTGATTTGGTTGGCGCTGTCGATGACGCGCCCTAAGTAGTATTGTTCGCGGTTGTAAGCGCGGATTTGTTGGATGGCTTCTAGGGTTTCGCTCAGGGTTTGTTGGAATGTGGCATAGGCGCTGTTTTCTTTTTTCTTTAATTCTTTGACTTTACGGCCTAAGTGGATCGTGATGTAAACGACTATCGGGTTGATCAGTAAAATGATTAAGGCGAGTTGCCAGTGCATCCAGATTAATATGATGGCGGTGCCGATAATGCTGAGGATGGCGATTAATAGTCGGCTAATGCTGGCTCCGATAAATTGATCGAGTGTGTCTAAGTCGGTGACAAAATGGGAGATGACTTGTCCGCTGCCGAGGGTTTCATATTCTGCCATTGAGACGCGCTGGAGACGGGTGGTCAGGTCTTTGCGAATACGATAGACGATATCTTTGGCAATGATGGTGAATTGACGCATTTGCCAAACGCCTAAAGCTAATGCTTTTAAACGTAGTAATAGGCTTAGTAGTGCGATGACTGTAATCGTTAAAATTGGTCCTTGCCAATTGAGGGGGAAAATCCAGTTGATGGTATTGACTAGGGTGGCTGGTTGTTCGAGTAAGACTTCGTCAACCAATAGGGGCATGAGCAGTGGTATCGGCACACTTAGGAGGGTTGCGATGATGGCGATAGTATGCGCTAATATGATTTCTCGCTTGTGGCGCAGGGCAATGTCGATAATCCGTTGCCAGGTGTAACGGGGGTTTGTGTGGGGTGTTTGTTTTAACATCTGTCTCCTGATGTAGGCTTTAAGTTCAATGCCAATATGATATACCGAAATCAGATTTTTTTTTAAGTTGGTTCTGGGGGGGGTAAAACACTCCCAAGATAAATCTTGGACTCCAAAATACCAGTAACCGTTAGGCTAGTTTGACTTGTTAATTGGATTGTGAAACAATTGGTTTCATTAATTGAATGATTATTTCTTGGGAGTTGATAAAACTATGCGAAAATCTATACTGAAAAAAGATAAAAGTTATACCTTTTCGGATTATTTTAAATTACCGTACCCAACCCGAGATGTGGTTGCTGAATTTGGTTATCAGTTTCAAGTGCAAAAACTTGATCTGCCTGAAAACCCGGGTAAGGCGTTAAATGTTGAAAAATTAAAGGAAACTTTTTATAAAAAATTACCTCATGTTACTTTAAACTCCGAAGCGGCAAAACGTGAGTTTTTTATTTCTCCTTTACTTTTCGAGCTACTTGATTATGTTGAAATGGAGATAGATGTAGAGTATCCAGTTAATATCAATGAGAGATTGAAAGGAAATATTGATTATCTCATACACACCTCAAAAGAGATTATTGTTATTGAAGCCAAAAATGCGGATATGGATAAGGGTTTTACCCAATTGGCTGTGGAATTAATTGCGATGGATCATTATTTAGAAAACGAGGCTGGCGATATATTATATGGTGTAATCACGATAGGCGATGTCTGGCGTTTTGGAGTTCTCGAAAGGTTAACAAAGAAGATAATAAAAAATATAGACGCTTTTCTAGTGCCGGCACAGTTAGAAAAACTTTTAGGGGTGTTATTATGCATTCTCGAAGAGCCGCGAACCTAGCATCCATCCGGTGAATCAGTTCTGTAGCTCGGGACAGGCTTATAACGATCTACAGGGTTTGAGCTAGTCATTGATTGATAAAAACCCAGTACAGGGATTGACGAGTGCGACTCGTTTGGCCTAATGTAAGTGCTTGAAACATAGCAAAAATAAAGCTTATTTACAAACCGACATCTGTGGTGTGGATGCCAAAAGGTCTATCCACCTAGCACGGTAGTTGGCTAGAAAACAATGGCCGGTTCTTAGAAAACTAATAAGACACCAGTGCCGGGTCCTAGAGCCTCAAAAGGGCAAGTGTAACGCATAAGAGACCATCTTTAAGATTGTTCCATTCTTGCGTTGGGACAGGCTTAATGGTATTGGTTTGCAACCTGCTCCGTAACGTTTAACAATCCATTTCAACGCCCTTTGTTCTCATAATCACTTAGCATGTCTGAGATTTATCCTTGCGTCGAAATGACAAAGGGCGAGTTGCCAGTGCATCCAGATTAATATGATGGCGGTGCCGATAATGCTGAGGATGGCGATTAATAGTCGGCTAATGCTGGCTCCGATAAATTGATCGAGTGTGTCTAAGTCGGTGACAAAATGGGAGATGACTTGTCCGCTGCCGAGGGTTTCATATTCTGCCATTGAGACGCGCTGGAGACGGGTGGTCAGGTCTTTGCGAATACGATAGACGATATCTTTGGCAATGATGGTGAATTGACGCATTTGCCAAACGCCTAAAGCTAATGCTTTTAAACGTAGTAATAGGCTTAGTAGTGCGATGACTGTAATCGTTAAAATTGGTCCTTGCCAATTGAGGGGGAAAATCCAGTTGATGGTATTGACTAGGGTGGCTGGTTGTTCGAGTAAGACTTCGTCAACCAATAGGGGCATGAGCAGTGGTATCGGCACACTTAAGAGGGTTGCGATGATGGCGATAGTATGCGCTAATATGAGTTCTCGCTTGTGGCGCAGGGCAATGTCGATAATCCGTTGCCAGGTGTAACGGGGGGTTGTGTGGGGTGTTTGTTTTAACATATGTCTCCTGATGTAAGCCTCAAATTCAATGCCAATATGATATACCGAAATTTCTAAGTTCGTATCGAAATCAGATTTTTTCTTAACAGGGATAAGTTACAACGCTGCCCACTATTATTGTATTCCCCTATTACGATTTGCAATTTACTTCCTATAGAAACACTTATATAAATAAATTGCTAGTTCCCAAAGTTACCGTTTTCCAGTGACTGTGAACACTTTGGTGTTTTTTACTCACAAACGCACACCCAGTCCCAACAGCGGCGTTTTAGAAGTCGATTTCCAAGCTCGGGATACTTATGACGGAAAAGTGATTGA
>JBDLJY010000454.1:0-4769 GCA_039714115.1 Pseudomonadota bacterium
AATCGCTCGGTTTATCATAATGCCGATTTGAGGATCGGCTTAATTTCGTCTCTTATTAATATAGTAGTAGTGAACTATCCATTAATCGCTCGGTTTATCATAATGCCGATTTGGGGATCGGCTTAATTTGGCTTCTTATTAATATAGTAGTAGTGAGCTATCCATTAATCGCTCCGGCATTTTATTGTACTGGACGGGGTTTGCAACCCAATGTCATTAAGTTAAGGACAACTGATTGATTTTATTACAACAAAAAAGCCATGCTGGACGGGGTTGCAAACCCAATGCCATTAAGCCTGTCCCGACGCAAGGAGGGATCTTGGAGGGTTCTAAGAACAACTGATTGATTTTATTAAAATATTGTGCAGGACTGGGTTTGTAACCCCGTCCGCAACGTTTAAGACTATGACAAAGATCATTGCATTGAGCAAGAGTTAACGTCACGGACGGGTATCTCGCAGAGAACTTCCCCGTCCAGCACAATATTTTAATAAAATCAATAATTTAGTATTAACTTAATGGCATTGGGACATAGATGCTCCCGTTAAAAATCCGATTTTTCAATAAAGATTCTCGGATTTTTTGGACACCGATGCCCCGTTAAAAATCCGATAAGTTATTCAATGTGACACCATACAGTTATCCTCAAGCACTCTATTTAGGTAAAGATGCCTCGCGGGAAAATGTGTTGCAGCTCAACGAAGATGAAGAATTGGATGATTTTCGTTATGTACTATTTGCTACTCATGCAGTTTTGCCAGACGAACTGAGCTACATTAATCAACCAGCAGTGCTATTGTCTTATCCTGAAAACGGTGGTTATTTGACGATGGCGGATGCCTTTGGATTACAAATGAATGCTGATTTGGTGGTACTCTCCGCTTGTAATACGGGACGAGGTGAGAATATCAAAGGCGAAGGTGTTCGAGGTTTAGCCCGTGCATTTATGTATGCTGGTACTCCGGCGGTGTCCGTTTCACTTTGGACAGTTAACTCCCAAGCGACTCAACAATTAAATCAAAGCTTCTTTACTCAATTGAAGAAAAAACGCCATTTAGCGGAGGCTTTGCGCCAAGCTAAAATAGCGATGATTGAAGGTGAAGTTGAGGATATTTACTCTCATCCTTACTTTTGGGCTGGGTTTGTGGTGTTTGGGGATAAATAGGAGTCCAAACGGCAGGAAGGACGTCCAAGATAAATCTTGGACTCCTAGCCGTATCCGCTAAAAATCCGATTTTTTCAAAAAATAGGATTTTTTTGACATTTATTTTTTCGGTAATTTTATCCGCTTTCCCATTTCCAACGCATCACGCACTATCCGAGCTGGCGGCTCACTCTCAGCAAGTGGCACTATCTGCTGATAAGCTTCAAAAGCCCATTTCTTTTGTGCCGCTAACCAAACCGCTTGCGCCGTCAAACGGGAGGCTTCAGGAATATCGCTATCTGTTAACTCATCGGGATATCCTGGTAGTTCAGACTTGTCAACAACTGTAAAACGATAAGCCTTTGAACATTCTTTTCGTGCATCACAAATTCGCAGATCATAATCCCCCACTGTCAAATCCAAATTAGGCGTTTTTATCCGTTGGTTTTGAAAAGGCCCTAAAATAACAGGGGCTTTTTTGCCCCGGATGGTTAACTCATAAGGTGCTTTTCCCCCTCCCCAAGCTAAATATAATGGCCTTTTGCCAGCCACGAGCCGTTTGCGCTTTTTAAGCAAAGATGTGTAGAGGTTTGGAATAGCCGAGGGCGTATCATCGTCAATGCCTCTATCTTCAAAGCGAAATTTGTTTGAAAAGGTTTGGATTTGTTTTTTAAACAATTCAGTCATGCCTAACCCTATCTTGTTCAACCACTCAGTCCAAAAAACTGGCTCGGTCGATTTGACCGTATAAGGTGAATTTTTTTGATTAATTTCAACCACTTCACCATTTAAGTTGAGTTTAATCATGGGGTTTTCCTTATCAACCACTATCTGATCGCTTACCAATACCCTTGGCTGCATCGGTAAGCTTTGACCGTTGCGCTTAATACTATAAGCGTCAACTGAACAGGGTATCGAAGTAATCTCGACTGATAAAGGCGGCGCGACAACTGTATGCGGTGTATGATGCTTCACCGAGATTTTTTGCTCGTAACTGAGCTTAAGTGAAATGATATTTTCATCGGGGTTGATGGTAATTTGATCGCCTTTTTGCAGTGGCGTATTAAAGTTCACTGGTACGGTTTGACCATTGCGTGTTAGCGTATAAACGTCAGGGACACAGTTCAAGTCGTAAACAAACCCAACAACGGGGGCAGCTTGGAGATTGCTTATCAAGGTTGTACACACTAACACCTTGAAAACAAATGGTTTAAAATAATGCGTCATAAAATAGACCTATGTTTTGGTATTTTGGAGTCCAAGATTTATTTTGGACGAGCCTAAAAGTTCAAGATACTATCATATCAATAACAAAACAATTTACATTTATATTTGAAATTAGTTGTCCTTAGAGCCCTCCTAACGTCGGGACAGGCTTAATGGCATTGCATCAATACTGGGATTAACTGAATACAACACAGAACAGGGATTGACGAAATAAGGGATTAAACACCCCACCATCAAACGGACAATCTCAATAAAACGCACACACCAATCCCTAATTTCGTCAATCCCTGTTCTGTATTGCCTGTTCTACAGAAGTCAAACTCAATCAATTCGATGCCGCCATTACCCATTATGAACAAGCCATAGATCACATTGAAAAACTACCGCTACCCGCAAAAGTCGCACCGAAGCCCTTGCTCAAGGTAAAGATGCTAAACCACATCGTCAGCGGCTAGAAAAGTTACAAGCTGAACAGGCTGATTTTGAAAAAACACTACAAACGGATTACCCAGCTTATTACGCCCTAAAATATTCCAAGCCCGTCGCTTTGGAAAAATTACAAAAGGACGTATTACAAGCGGGAGAATTGATGCTCATCTATAACGTGAGGAAAGAGAGCACCGACTTATGGATAGTTGGCAAGCAACACTTTGCCCTATTTAGTCTCCCTTTGACTGAAAAGCAAATTCAGCAACAAGTCACCGCGTTTCGTGACACGGGCATAGAATCCATGATCAATGAAATCGGCACTGCTAAAAACAGAAAATTAAAAGGCATCCGACTTAAAACACACCTAGAAAATGCCGTTTCCGACAGCTTAGCTGATTTTGTCGAAACCAGTCATACGTTTTATCAGCAATTGTTGCCAGATGCCGCCCGTGAGCTAATCGTCAAAGTCAAGCCAGACACGCTTTATATCATTCCCACCGCTGCCTTGTACAGTTTGCCCTTTGAAGCTCTTGTCACTGTCCCTGACGAGGAAGAGCCACATTATCTAATACAAGATTATGCGATAGCCTATTTATCTTCGGCTTCTTTGCTAGAAACGCTACGCGAGGCTCAACAACGCCGTGACACCGAAGAGCGGCAGCCTTTACTCGCGTTTGCTAACCCCGTTTTTCCACAAGAAAATTGTGAGCCGGATGATAACATGGTGATAAGCCTACGCACCCTTGCTTATCGTGATTTGCTAGGTAGTGGTGCTTGTATCCCACAATTACCTGCGACTTCCGATGAAGCGTTAAACATTGCTAAGTTATTCGATGTGACACCATACAGTTATCCTCAAGTGCTCTACTTGGGTAAAGAGGCTTCGCGGGAGAATGTGTTAGAACTCAATGAAAATGAAGAATTAGACGATTTTCGCTATGTGCTATTTGCCACTCATGCCGTTTTGCCAGACGAACTGAGCTACATTAATCAACCAGCTGTGCTATTGTCTTATCCTGAAAACGGTGGCTATTTGACGATGGCGGAGGTTTTTGGATTACAAATGAATGCGGATTTGGTGACGCTCTCCGCTTGTAATACGGGGCGAGGTAAGAATATCAAAGGTGAAGGCGTGAGAGGTTTAAGCCGTGCATTTATGTATGCTGGCACTCCGGCGGTGTCTGTTTCACTTTGGACAGTTAACTCCCAGGCGACTCAACAATTAAATCAAACTTTCTTTACTCAATTGAAGAAAAAACGCCATTTAGCGGAGGCTTTGCGCCAAGCTAAAATGGCGATGATTGAAGGTGATGTCGAAGAAGATTTTAAGGACATTTATTTTCATCCTTATTTTTGGGGAGGGTTTGTGGTGTTTGGGGATGGTACCTGATTAAAATAATTGACTGTGATGCGTTTTATCACAGTCATCATCTTAATCAATTCAGCCTCTCGTTCCTTTGCTTTTGACACATTAGCCAGCTTAAAAATCCGATTTTTTCAAAAAATAGGATTTTTTTACCAGACAGACAACAACAATGACGAAAAAATTACATCAATATTAAAGTATTGTTTTTATTTAACTTTAAAAATGACTATAAAATGACACTCACACAAAGCATTGTTTTTATTATATTCTCTAATTTTACCCCCATTTTTCAGATCAGCTTCATTTTGACTCTTATTAGACTTTATTAATAAGGGATGAATCTAAATTGAGTCGAACCTCAAAACACCCATCAGGCGTGACTTGTCCAAACTAAAGTAGGGGATTTGGACTCATGACAAAGAGTGTAATTAGTTATTTGGCACCCTTCAATTATCTCGAAAAAATAGTCAACAGTTTGTTGTTTCGGGAATGGAGCTACGCGGATTTCCCGAAACTAAAGTCAACAGTTTGTTGTTTCGGGAATGGAGCTACGCGGATTTCCCGAAACTAAAGTCAACAGTTTGTTGTTTCGGGAATGGAGCT
>JBDLJY010000455.1:0-4745 GCA_039714115.1 Pseudomonadota bacterium
GAGGCGAGCCAAATAGTCCTTATACCTTGTCAGCAAAGCCGGTAGATTAAGTAGGGGCAATCCCTTGTGGTTGCCCGCCAATCCCTTGTGGTTGCCCGTACCAGCAAAAACGTCTGCCAAATCGTCTAGCGGTTGCAGGGGAAGTATCGGTGTATCATCACTAACAATTTCATCTATCAGCGCATAATAGAGACAATCCTGAATAAAAGGTGAGGAAAAACGGCAAATCTCACTCCGTTTTCCATTGGGTTGTCGAATGCTTACAGGCTTAATGATGCCGTGAAGATACAGATAACTGCATAACGGACGATGAAAAGAGAATGGTACCAGATTGTTAGTAAACAGTTTGGTTAAAAAGTGCTGATATTCTGGCACTTGAGCTTTGGCAATCAGATTCATCACCGTGTTGTTTGGTTCAACAAATCTGGCTTTTTCCCACAAGTCTTCCCAAGTCTCCATCCCAATAATTTGGTTCGTGCCTGGATTGTATTTTTCAGTCAGCAACTCTCCAAACCATGAAACCAAACCTGGTTGCCCTTTAGTGGATTCGTAAATTTTATCCACCACAGCGACTTCAATCTGTTGTCCACTTTCTTCTTGGTATTGACGATATAAATCCTTGACTTCTTCTGGCGTTAAATTGGGTACTTTTAACGCTCTTTGGATGTTAAACGGAGAGCCCCGTTGGCTTTCAATACCCAAGACGGCTCTAACTCCAATCAGTGCGAGTCCGTGCAGCCAGTTGTTTTCACGTTCAAGATACAGTTCTCTAAATTGTGCAACCATTAAGTCTATCAAGGCGAGTGGTAGGGTATCCACTTCATCTATCAGCAGGATGAGTGGACGATCCCACAAGCCCTCAGTTCTTGAGAATAATTGATAAAAATCATCCCAGTTTTTGACATCAGGCTGTTCTGGCAAACTTCTCTTGATTAATCTGCCAAAGGCTAGGGGAAATTCAGCTTGTTTTTCTGTAAAACTCATCCCTCTTAATTTACCGAGTGAGAAATTAAAAACAGTAAATTCATCAGGGTATTGCTGTAAAATTTCTTGCTTTATTTGTCTCATCAGCCAGGTTTTGCCTGTTTGACGTGGTGCCCAGATTGTAAAGTAATGGCCACTTTTTTCTTCTGGGCTACCAATGAGCTGCTGAACACCCTTTGCAATCAGTGCTTTGCGTTGGACACAGAAATGCGCCTTACAATCGACTGGCCCATAAGAGCAAAATTGTCTCATAATTGATTCCTTTTAAATGTTCTACAGGAATTGGCTATAATATCATAAAATAAGACTCAGAATAAATTCTGAGTCTCAAAGCTCAAGTCACCTAAAGGTGACTAAACTTCTTCTCTTATAAAACCTTGAATCACGGATTTGACGGATTACTCGGATGGCACGGATTAAAATCCCAAAAAGTTTGAATCACGGTTATAGCAAGTTTTTAATCCGCGTAATCTGTGTCATCCGTCATATCAGCCTACCTTGTTTTTATCCTTTCTTATAATCTATCCGTGTAGTTATTTTGGTTTTGACTTTAAAAAAAATCCGATCTGGGGGCGCTGCCCCCATACCCCAATGCCAGTATGATAAACCCCTAAAATTCAGACCTGCCAGGTATCCAAAACCCATGACGTTGTAAATTCCGATTAACCTGACAGGTTTTTGACACCTGTCAGGTTTGTCTTAACTTAATGGCATAGACCTGCCAGGTATCCAAAACCTGGCAGGTCGTTGTAAATTCAATGAAAAATTAACCTGACAGGTTTTTGACACCTGTCAGGTTTGTCTTAACTTAATGGCATTGCCCCATACCCCCGCACGATCCCTCATCCCCCGCCCAATTAAGCCAGGCGCGAGCCGGCGTAGCACGGCGGGCACCTGTCTTAATCGGGCTAGATTGTCGATTGGTTTACGAAAAAAGCGTAAAAACCAAAGTCAAAACCAAAAACCGACAAGGGTAAAAGGGTAAGAAAACCTAGTGCTACTAAGGCTGCCTCAGCAGACGAAAACCGAGGATGCAGTAGCGGTAGCCGGGGGGGAAGTTGAGGCGATAGGCTGCCCGGCAGGAAGAGGCGGGGTAGACCCAGCACCCGCCGCGAATCACGCGGAGCGAGCCAGTAGAGGGGCCAGTCGGATCGATATATATACGGTCATCACTATAGCTGCTATATATATCCGAGCTATATATATCCTGTGTCCACTCCCATACGTTTCCTACAGTGTCATATATACCAAACGGATTTGCCTCGAATGAGCCAACTGGTGCCGTTTGTTTATCATCCCAACGGCTACCACAACCATCACAATTAGCTTTATTAGAGCCAATCTTATTCCCCCACCAATACTTAGTCTCCGTCCCAGCACGAGCCGCATACTCCCATTCAGCCTCAGTAGGCAAGCGATACTTTTTACCAGTTTGTTTGCTTAACCACTTCGCATAAGCAGTAGCATCATGCCAAGACACATTAATCACCGGACGATTGCCACGTCCCCAGCCTCTATCTGATGGCTTTTCTCTACCCGTCGCTTTAGCAAATTTGTCATATTCAGCAAACGTCACCTCATACCGTCCCATAGCAAAATCTCGCGTAATAGACACCTTATGCACCGGCTTCTCATCTGAATCACCACCACCTTGAATATCTCCCATCTTAAAAGTTCCCGCCGCAATCCATACCATTTGAGGCCCTTTACTACCATCCTTCAAACGATCTTGGAAAACTTTACCTGGTTGAATGGAAGTTTCCATCTGCTCCTCAAAATCTCTCAATTTCAAAGACTCTGGATTTACCAAACGTAAGCTTGCCATATACTGCTTTGCCCTCTCTGGTTCGTTACGACTCAAGGCACGTTCTATCCAAGCCACATATCTCGCCTCTATTTTATTTAAACCACTCAAAGCCTCCGCATTAGTACGCTCTTTCTTCAAAACTTCACTATAACAATCTAAAGCCGTACCACCCCTGCCAGTTGTCAAACGATTCGCATTAAAATGTCCCTCGCAAGAACGCAACAATTTTGATATATAAGACTCTTGTCGTGGTACAGATGAACACTTCTCAAAACAAAACTCAACCCCAGTGCCTGAAAACCAAGGTAATTGCTCATGTTCCGTCATTTTGGCTACTCTTAAAGCGGTTTCATTAAACACTTCAATGATATTTTTATGCCTAAAATCTCTCTCCTTGAGAACTACTAACAACTCACCCGTATAAGTGCTATTTCTTTTCTTGGGCTCTCCGAAAGAAACATGTCCTAATCCAGTAGCATAGGCAATGAATACGCCACGACTATCCATATTCACAAAACCGCCAGGATTACTACCTTTATTTTGCTTGTAGCCTTCCACAAACTCCGAGGGTGATTCACGGCAAGCATCCAACACTATCAGATTTATGCCCTTTTTATTATAAGTACGCATTGAAGTAATAATATAATCGGAAGAGATAGACTTATATTGCAAAGAAACTTGATCCTTGGGAGGTGTATTTTTAGACCATAATGGCACCAAATAATTGGTATCATTGTTATACCGATCTTTACCACTAAACCCATGCCCCGAAAAGTAAAATAGGGCAACAGCAGAGCTATCTGAATCTCGAAGCTGCTGATTAAATTCTTGAATCAGGAACTAGAACTCTGCTTGATTGACATCATAACCATCAATAACGCTAAAGCCAAACTCGCTTGTCAATAAAGCCTTCATATCTTTGGCATCGTTGATAGGATTAGTCAAATAACCCATTTGGCAGGTCTGATTTTGGGGGGTTTATCATACTGGCATTGAAGCAATGAATACGCCATTACTACCCATATTCACAAAACCGCCAGGATTACTACCTTTTTTTTGCTTATAGCCTTTCACAAACGCTTGGGGTGATTTACGGCAGGCATCCAATACCATCAGGTTTACACCATTTCTATTATATTGACCCATTGAAGCGACAACGTCATTGGAAGAGATAGACTTATGTTGCAAGGAAATTTTATCTCTTGGCGGAGTATTTTTAGGCCATAATGGTACTAAATAATTGGTATCATTGTTTTCCTTATCTTTACCACTAAACCCATGCCCGGAAAAGTAAAATAGAGCAACAGCAGGACTATTTGAATCTCGAAGCTGCTGCTCAAATTCTTGAATCAGATAATCGAACTCTTCTTGATTGACATCATAACCATCAATAACGCCAAAGCCAAACTCGCTTGTCAATAAAGCCTTCATATCTTTGGCATCGTTGATGGGGTTAGTTAAATAGCCCGTTTCACCGGGAGAATTGTAGTTACTATTGCCGATGACTAAGGCATATCGTGGTTCAGCCTGAATGCTGAGGCTGTAAATCATTAATATGATTAGACTGAGATAACGCATATTGTCTCCTATTAAATGATTGAGTTGTTAATAAAAAAATGGTTTTTTTTCAAATAAACCTAAGTACAACGGATTGACGGAAAAAAACGGATGATCCTCCGGTAGCAATTTTGCTCGCGCCTGCCATAGCAAAGATTTCTCCATCAAAATATTCACTGGGTGAATCTGCTTGGCGTTCAATAGTTAAATATTCTTCTGGTGTAATGTAAGTCAGTTTAGATTGTAAGGACATTATTTAGTTAGTCCTTTAATCAAAACGCCAAATAGAGTAATATAACCAATTTTTTTGGGAGACTCTAAAAATCACGCGAGTTTTATGGCATCTGAACTATCTACTTTTTATATCTTAATAAAACGCGATCTGACTTTAGCTTAT
>JBDLJY010000456.1:0-4737 GCA_039714115.1 Pseudomonadota bacterium
TAAGCCGGCTCTGGCCGCTGAACTGGTCGAGATGACCCAACCGGACTCGCCTCGCAGTCCCCAGCAAAAATACCGGCTCACTCCCAAAGGCGCTACCCTACTGCGTAGAAAATCAACCCTTATCTAACAAGCCAATGCCATATCGTGTCGGGCAACCACAAGGGATTGCCCCTACAGAGGACCGCATTTTATGTAGGGGCAATCCTTTATGGTTGCCCAACACGATATGGCATTGATCTAACAACCGGCTAAATTTTCATCCTCGCATCGTTTACTCAATAAGAGGCACTAAACATGCCACCATTACAACAAATAAAGCAGCCAGAATCCCTGACTTTGCACCTAAAAACCTTGACTCCGCTCTACACCGGCGGCATCGGACAATACGGTGAACAAATACATCCATCAGGACTATTGGGCAGTCTCCGACATTTTTCTTGTCTATTAGCCGCAGCTATTGGAGATAGCGGTTTTGAAACTCGTGTCTGGGGCACAACCACACAAGAAAACCATCAAAATGTACATGCCAAAACAGTCGCATTGCGCTGGGATGTCAGCCGCTTAGAGACACAACAATTGCCAGAAAGGGTTTTGTTTAATCAGCTAAGTTGGCAAGATGATCAGCATCAACATCGGGGTTGGTTTTATAATGTCGCTCAAAAAGGCTCAATCACGCTCACATTGACTCAGCGCAGTATCAGTGAAACCGATTGGCAACTACTAAAATTAGCCTTGCGAATTCAAATTATCCATGCCACATTAGGCGCAAAAGATCAATTTGGATTAGGCGTAGTGACTCTTGATAAACTACCTGATGTTAAGCCCTTGAGCAAAGAAGTGCTAGGAGAATCTCTGACTGATCAACCCAGTTTGCACAACGCCTTTTTTGCTGAAATACGTTTTCCTTGTGCCGCACCCGATTCATTACATCAGCGTATAGAAGCTGGATTACGCTGGCGGGCGCATTTGCGTGGCAAGTTTCGTCAAGCAGGTGAAACCGAATTACGCCATTATCTCTTTGGCGATTTAAGGGATAAGTGGGGCAGTGCGATCAATGTATCAGCCGTTTATCCCTTAACACAGAATGAATCTGCTTTACGAGTATGGGGTGTATTGCCACATACCCGCAAAAAATCATTCAAAATATTTAATCAAATTGTTAGCCAGCGTGAGCAAATTCTAAGACGCATAGAAACGGCATTAGACACTGCCCCTAAAACGCCTTGTACCAAAGAACACATCAATTGGAAAGTGTGTTCAACAGAAAACATTGCCAATTGGATTAATCAACTTAATTTATTGTCAAATCAGACGACTGTACAACGCCAACGTAAAGTAATTAGAGGGATAATTTGACAATGACTTGTTTTGATCTATTAGCCGAAGAAAAAGCCATTTTAGAAGTGGTTTATTTTAATCCTTACGGCGTCAAAGAGAGCGAAGAGCAAACCGTCCGTGAAGATTTAGCGCGATGGTTAGCGGCGGTAGGGACATGGTGGCCAGTATTAGGATTGGGAGCCAAACGATTAGCGGGATATGGGGCCATCAAAATAGAAAAAGCCACCTTACAAGCGGTGGAATGGTCGGGCATGGAAACGGCTAAAAAAGAGGAAAATCAGTCTGTTAGCCAAGAAAAAACCGATAAACCACAACCGCCTAAATATTATGAAGAGTACATGGTTGAGAGACAACCGCTGAGTGAAGAGGTGCTTAAAGGTAAGCTTGACGCTAAATTAGCTAAAAAGGATGCTGAGATTGCCAAGTTAAAAAATCCCTCTAAGAAAGAGAGAAAAACCTTGGTAAGTCAACGGAAAAACTTAGGCAAGAAAGAACGCGAGAAATACAAGGAAGTAATCGAATATTTTAAAGCACACGGACAAGCTACCACAACACCACAAGCGACTGAAGAAGTAGTGGTGGTAGAAGAATTACCGATTTATGAGCGTCAAGAACAAGGCGAAGATAGCTGGATAAAGCTTGCTAAATGGATTAGTCAAAACACTTAACTACAGGGATAATCAAACGGCAGGGAGAAGTCAAAACAAATAACTACAAGGATTACATTTAAGAAAGGATAAGTCAAAACATTAACTACAGGGATTACTTTTTAACAGGGATAAGTCAAAACAGAAGGCGAGCCGCCAATTTTTATTCTGTCGTATCGATTTTGACTTATCCATTCTTAAATGTAATCCTTGTAGTTAATGCTTAGCAGGAGAAAAAAACATGAGCGTGATGGACAAAAAATCCCGCGACTTAATATTAGCGGCAGAAATCACCGGCTTGTTGCATGACTTGGGCAAATTGCGGGCGGAGTTTGCCGAAGAAAAAAGCGAGAGTGGCAAGCATCAAGATAATGCCAAAGACATCCATATCAGTGAAGCACATGGAGCAATATTAGAGGAACCTGGTCGTGCTTATCCTGAAACCGGAAAAGACTCTTGGTTACAGCAAATAAAAAAGCATGATGGCTGGGCTGAAATCTTAAAACTGCCTGAAACTTGGGTAAAATCCAAAACAGTGCAAGCATTTGGATTAGGGGATGCCCTGCGTCAACACCATGCAACTGGCAAATTTAAAAAAACAGAATTAACCCTTTTAGGCGACATTTACACCGTAGGCGCAGATTGGCGAGATTCTGCTTTATCTTAGGAAAAACCGGACGTCCGCCTTATTTGCTGGAGCAAATGCCGGAGATAATGAACTTAGTACCCGACACCTTACAAGATTGGGATGCCACCCGTAGAAAAATTAAATTATTTTTTTACAAGTTGTTGAATATTAGGAAAAATTGGTGCGCGATGTGCCAGATGCTTTACAAGAAGAAGGGCGCAAGGCTTGGCATACGCATGTCAATGCGATTCTGTTGCGTTATTTATCTAAAGACGTTCAGCACAAACGACAAGATATTTTGGACATGTTAGACGATGGACGTTTTTTTGATGCGTTTGAATGGGCGGAGTTTGTGGAAAAATCTGCCGTTGTTGACAAAAAATAACGACAGGGATGTTAATAAAGCCGCAGATAAACCGAATACTATTTTGGAGTCCAAGATTTATCTTGGACTCCAAAATCACGCGACTGTTTAAAACTCAAAAGGAGAGAAAATATGCCAAGAGGAGGATGGGGAACAATTTGAATTAGATTTAACCCCTTTGCTCAATAGCCGCTTTTTGGCGTTTGAAAGCGTTCCGTTATTTTCGACAGGTTGCTATTGATCCATTAGGCGGATTGTGCTGGCCTGAAGGTGAAGATATTTCACCTACTAAAATTTTAGATTATATTCATTAGGCTATTTTAAATGTAGATTCAAGTCAAAACCAAAGTCAAAACAAGACCTGCCAGGTTAAAACCAAACCTGGCAGGTCAAAAGCGTAACCCTTTGACCTGGCAGGTTTTGTTATGATCAGCCTGCCAGGTCTTGTTTTGAAGTTGACTAAATTATTTTATGCACGTTCCTTGATAAGTAGCGTATCCACCGAAGTTAATAACAACAAGCACACAAAGGAATTCTAATTATGAAACAACACCGTAATTTTTCGGCTTTGCAGAAGGAGATGAAAATGGGAAAGCCCAAATTGGCATGGTATCATTTCGTGATGCCGAAATTATCGCTTTTCCAGTAGCCACATTATCAGGACCTCGTTGGGTGACAACGGCTCGTTTATTGGAACTGGCGGGATGTCAAAATGTCCCCGAAGTGCCGACACTGGATAAAATTTTGGTGCAATCCACCGCTCAATATTATCCTCGCCTGAATTTAGGCTGGATGTTATTAGAGACAGAAAAAGAAAATATTCCTTTGCCCGATGGAGTCACCGCTAATATTAAAATTTTGGGCGTATGCAGCAAAATTTAGTGGAGATTAAACATGCTTAATTAAATATTATCGCCAATTAACAGAAACCGGCGAATCAGAAACCGAAGAAACCGCCTTGCAGCGTTTATTACTGACCAAGCAACTGGTAGAAATTGCTTTAACGTATGGTCGGTATCACGCCAAAGCTCATTAGGTAAAAATTATGCCATTTGCCGTCATCACCTTAAAATTATTAACGCCTCTACACATCGGAAAGGGACGCTGTGGCATAATTACTTAATAGCAACTAACCATGTCACCTTGTACCCCGAAAACCGTGCCTCGGTGGAAGGGGCATTGTTTGAAGTGGAAGCGATTTCTGCTCATCCCTTGCGTGGGCAAAAACCCGGAGTGCAGACTCATTTAACCGGCGGCTTATGGTATAAAAATGACTGCTTAGCAGACTTATCTGAATGGATAAATCAGTGTTGGTTAGGTGGAGAAGTTAAAACGGGTTTTGGGCGAGTGCAATGTGAAGCTTTAAAACCAGCCGATGCTTATCCGGGCATCACAGGGAAATGTGATGGCAAAGGGCTCTGGCTTGACAAAGGGGAATATTTACCCGGACCAGCTTTAGATGGAGTGATTAAAGCACCGTTGCGTCCTTGGGTGGGGTGCTTGTATGATGAAAAGGCAGGATTTGGGCGACGTTTTAGTCCACCTGCGTTGGTGCGGATGGATGGGATGGTGGAGCAGGCGGCTTGTTTTTCTCCAGCGGCTACGGAAAAGGGATTTGGTTGTTGGAAGCTAAATAAATAGTATTTATCGTTCCGTTGCTCCGCAAAAATGCCATTAAGCCTGTCCTTTCGACGCCAGGAGAAACCTTGAGGAGGGATCTTAAGGGCAACCATAAAGGATTGCCCCTACAAACCGTTATA
>JBDLJY010000457.1:0-4734 GCA_039714115.1 Pseudomonadota bacterium
CGATCAGCGTATCGTCTCACTGAGCCATCTAACAAGCCAAAGAATAATGTTGGGTTTCGTTTGGTATCGATTTAGGAGTCCAAGATTTATCTTGGACGCCTACCTACTTTAAAGATTTAAAACCCATGAAACTGAATCATATCACAATTGAAAATTTTCGCGCCATTAAACAATTAGAATGCCCACTTGATCCACAACTCACCGTCTTGCATGGCAACAACGCGGCGGGTAAAACGACCATTCTTGATGCCATTGCAGTGGGCTTAGGGGCAATATTAAAACGTATGCCTGAAATCACCACTAAAGATTTTCGCTTAAAGGATATTCGGCAAGAAGAGGAACAGTCTGCTCCTTATGTGCGTGTCACCCTTGAAAGTACAAACGGCGTTATTTGGGATCGGACCAAAAAACGTGACAAAACTGAACCAACTAAAAAAGCAACGCCGCCTGATAAAAAGTTGAACAAACTCAATACGTTTTTAGATACGATTATTAATCAGGTGCAAAATGGTTATCTTGAAACTTCCATACCTGTTATAGCCTACTATGGTAATGATCGAGCCGTCTCATCCTCTGCCCAACAGCAGCTTCAGAAAAATCCCCATCAAAATTTTAACCGCTTTGGTGCCTTAGAAGGGAGTTTAGAAGCCATTACCCATTTTCGTACCGTCTTTGAATGGTTTACAATCCAAGAAAATGAGGAACTGAGAGAAATTAAAAAACGGCAAGATTGGCATTATCAACTACCCGTGTTGAAGGCGGTTCGTCAATCTATTCGTCAAATGCTGCCCGGATGTTCCAATCCGCGCACAGAATCTAATCCTTCACAATTTTTAGTTGATTTTGACTCAGGAAAACGGGAAAGCTTGGCACTTGATCAACTGAGTGATGGCTATCGCACAACATTGGCACTCGTTATGGACTTGGCACGGCGTATGGCACAAGCAAACCCTCAAAACACATTGGCATCTGAAGCCATTGTTTTAATTGATGAAGTTGATTTGCATTTACACCCGAACTGGCAGCAACATGTTTTAGTTGATCTCATGAGAACTTTCCCCAATACACAATTTATCGTGACGACACACAGTCCGCAGGTACTCACCAGCATCAAACCAGAACATATTATTCATTTGCGGCGCAGCGGGGGAGAAATCATTGCAGAAACAACGGACTCTTATTCTTATGGGGCAAAAAGCGGAAAAGTGTTGACGAGAATCATGGGTGTGGATGAACGCCCGCCGAATGAATTTAGCCGGTTGCTTAATGAATATTATGAACTGATTGAAAAGAATCTGGGAGAAAGCGATAAAGCACTGAAGCTGCGTCAGCAACTCAATGAGTTGTCCGGTGATGATCCGGAATTGAGCAGTGCTAAAATGGAAATCCGTCGTCGTCGTGCGCTTTATGGGTCTCAAAAATGAAAAATGTAGGACAGCTTGATACCGCCCCCGCTGGATTGCAACATTTTCTGGAACGGCATCCTGAAGAACGAAATTGGAATATATTCAAACATTATCAGGATTATAAGAATGATAAAAACCAAAATGCTGATAAAGAATTGATAAACGCTTTGATTGAGCGACAGCATGGGCTTTGTGCTTATTGCGAAATTGAGCTGACTGAAACAGATTATCAAGTTGAGCATTTTCATCCCAAGTCAGATACGAGCGATAGCATTAACTGGACGTTTGAAATTACCAATTTGTTTGCCGCTTGCAAAGGGGGTACCGCAAAGAATCTTTTTGGGGAAAATACTCGTTTTCCAGTACCAAAGCGTTTTCGAGAACCAACCAAGAAAAATCGTAGTTGTGGCGAACCTAAAGGTAATCAAGTACCGGGCTTTGACATTGACATCTTGAAACCAAGCGAATTGCCTCCTACGCCGCCATTATTCTCTGTTTCCCGCAACGGGGCAATCAGTGTCAATGAAGAAAATTGCCATCAAGCGGAGATTGATCCTGTCAAGGCAGAGAACACGATAAGAGAACTTAATCTCAACTGTGAACGCTTGAAGGATGCCCGAATGGAAGTTTTGGAAAAACTTAAAAACACCTTAGAAAATGAAATGATAGAATTAGGCGAAACAGCATCTGATGAAGAAATTATGGCTTTGCAAGTACGTCTTGCTAAACAATTTTTATTTGAAAAACAAGAATATTTAGGCGAATTTTTTACCACGATTCGCTCTTATTTTGGTCTTGCGGCTGAAAATGTATTGGGCAACTCCCTTGGGCGGTGGATATGACTTTTCTTGAGCTTAATCTTCTTAACAACTACACCCGCTCAAGCCTCGCGTCAATGCCATTAAGTTAAGCGCCGAAGTGTAGGCGAGAAATCGCAGCCATATGACAAGCCAAAGAATAATGTCGGGTTTCGTTTGGTATCGATTTAGGAGTCGGCCAGATTTATCTTGGACGCCTACCTACTTTAAAGAAAATCATATAGTAAAAATGTTTTTAATCAATAGGGTTGTTGCGAAATAAAATTAAAATTATGATAAACCTCAAAAAATCTGATTTTTAACAGGGCATCGGTGTCCAAAAAATCAGATTTTTTCAAAAAATCTGATTTTTAACGGGGCATCAATCTGGTTAGGATGAAAGCGGTTTTATTTTGCAACAACTCTAATCGAGTTTGGTGAAGCTTATGAGAGAACGACTCAATTTACGACAAGATGATATTCGCTGGGGAAAAGCGGAAGGAATCGCAAAAGGAAAATATGTGGCAGAACAGATGCTACAAAACGGAGAGATGACCAGAGAACAACTGGAAAAATTTCTGAGACACATGGAAGAGCTTGATAAAAATCAAAAGGAAAAGTAAAAATCCTCTAATTTAGGAGTCCAATATTTATCTTTGACTCCTAAATGATGATTTTTACTCAGGAAAGCTTGGCACTTGCTCAATTGAGCGAGTGTAGGGTGCGTCCTACGCACAATTTTTAAAACGGAGTGGCCCCATGATTTGTTTATCTTTCTGCCCTTCTAGCGCATCACGCTTTTAAGGTAAGGGTGACTTTTGTCACAAGCCACGATGAACAAGCGGTCATCCCGAAAATCTGCGACATTCCGATCCAGTGGTCTGGGTTTACGTTGGATAAGGTGATATGCGCTAAAACGCCCCTGCAAGTAATGTTTACGGATATCCAAATCTTTTCTGGGCTTAAAATCTGACAGAGAATACAGGTGTGTAGCCCCGTTTGTGCCTTTTTCCGCAAACCAGATTTCATCCCGGCGCAAGAAATTTAAATCTAATAAATTAGATTCATGAGTTGTAACAATAATCTGGTGCTGTGCGTCAGATTTCAGGAAAAATTCCAAAAACTTCCACGCTAACATCGGGTGCAGACTGCGGTCGATTTCATCAATAAAATACACAGCGTTGTGGTGCAGAGCGGGGATTAAATTCAGCAATCGGCGAGTGCCGTCTGATTCTTCGGATAAATCCAGACTGATTGATTTTTCCTTATGATGCTCAGTCTGAATCGTTAAACGGTAATAGTGGTTTTTATCGCTTCGTTAGGATTTCTTTATCACTCGCGCCCAGTGCCACTGTTTTTTTTGCGTGGTTTTAAAACGAGCATTTTTAGGTAACGCAATGCCTTGAACAGGTTGGACTTGCCGGCTCCATTTGCACCGTAAAGCACTGAAGTTTTCAGTACTTGTGCCGTCGCGTTAGGAATGGGGATAAGATGTGTCTGATGATAGGTAGATAAGTGTTTGTCGGCAACCAAGGAAAGGGTTTCTTCGGTATAGATCGAACGAAAATTGGCAACGGAGAATAATACAATCATGATGTTCCTGTGATTTTTTCACAATTTAGTATTTTAACTACAGGGATTATTTATTAGCAGGGATAAGTCAAAATCTTTTATTTCTTAAATCAATAGTATAACTAACTGGTTTTGGTTTTGAACGTCCAGCTTTGGAGAGACAAAAGCGAGTGTAGGGTGCGTCCTACGCACCGATTCCTCGCTCGGAACAGTGACATCAAGAATGTGCCCTATCTAAATTCAATCACCAATTCTTTACCTAAAGCGTGTGCAGCCTTTTGCAATTGAGACAAGCCATTCAGGGATATTCCAGCTATGATGTACCAAAGCATTTTTCCGCATTGACACGTTGTTCAAGCAAGCCCTGCCATTCATAATTAAAAAAATAAATTTCTCACCAATGGATAAGTCTAATCAATTATTTGAGTTAAACTCCAAAGGTAGAGAGCGATATTTCACCGCAAATTTTAGATGGGTGTAGCTCTACCCAACATACACACTAATAATAATGACCACGCGCCTGAATAATGTAAACCGTTTCATCATCTTCATCAAATCGGTAAACCAGCCGATGTTCTTTATCAATTCTCCGTGACCAACAGCCTGACAATTCATGTTTCAATGGTTCTGGCTTGCCTAAACCTCTTTTAGGATCAATGCGGATGCTGTCACACAACGCCAGAATCTTATTGTATTTCTTAACGTTGCTTGTTTTCCAATACGCTAAGTCTTCAGCAGCAGTAGGTAACCATTTCAAATTTATCATCCGTCTAAATCAATGCTGACGCATTGCCTCGCTTGGTATTCCTTGAGTGCCTGTCTTAACCTGAGCGCATTGGCAGGATGCCGTAAAAGATACTCAGTTTCATCCTGTTCTGGATCAATCTCAGACTCAATTTCTTTCTCTTCTTGGTAAAGTTCATACGCTTGCTTTAACAGACTTAATTTTTGGGATACCA
>JBDLJY010000458.1:0-4722 GCA_039714115.1 Pseudomonadota bacterium
ATATCTTTGATGGTGCCATAGTTCAAACCTAATACCTTTATCATAGACTGAATTCTTTTAACCGTGTTTTCATCTTCAATATCTGGATTAACATGAAAAATATGTTCTTCGTCATCGTATGCTAAAAATTTGTAGGGATCATAACCAGGCATATCCTGTTTTAGAATGTCATCTACTGGTTTATCAGATTTTATAACGTTTATTTTGTCTGAAACGGCAAAAAAATTATTCACGAGAAGAATAATCATGATGTTCTTCATTATTGCTATCTAATTTTGCCACATAAGACGCATATTCAGTCGCAAGAAACGAAGTAACGGAACGTTCATTTGGCTTTTATCAATTTTTATCATAACCGCCACGCCAATTTCTTCCCAAGTTTTTCAAATCTATCCATCATCTTTTGTCCTTCTTCAGTATCAAGTCTATTTTCTTCTTTGAACTTTTTTAATTTGGCTTTGAGCAAACAAGCTTCTTCCAAAGCTTCACTTCTGGTTTCATTGCCCTCTTTTTCTAAATCAAATACCCGCATCAAAATACTATCCCAACGTAAATAACGCGGATCAATCAAATAATTATCGACTTGCCTTTCACCCTCATAGTATTGTTCTTGATAAACAGTACCCTGCTCATTAAATTTCAATTCGACGATTTCCCAAGGCTCAAAGGCAGATGCAATAATGGGCGAGTGGGTAGCAAAAAAGAATTGTGCCCCTGGTGCCAATCCGGTGTAATAGTCAATAATTTCGGTTTGAATATCCGGGTATAATGATCTTTCTGGTTCATCAACCAGAATAATGGTTTCCTCCGTATTGAGTTGATAAAGTGGCGTTGTTGTTAAAATGAATTGCTTTGTCCCAGTACT
This sequence comes from Pseudomonadota bacterium, assembly GCA_039714115.1. Classification (GTDB taxonomy): domain Bacteria; phylum Pseudomonadota; class Gammaproteobacteria; order Beggiatoales; family Beggiatoaceae; genus Thiomargarita. Next base: position 866 of record JBDLJY010000458.1, read on the forward strand.
CCAGCCTTGATACGGGATTTCAGTGCCACCCACGGACTGAATCTTAATGAATTTCAAATCTTCAATGGATTGAAAATCAAAAGATGTTTTTATGGCTAAACAAAACTTATTCAAAATTGGATCTAATTTTTGCGCTAACTTTTCAATAGGATTCGGGTTTTCTTGTTTCCAGCGCTTAAATTTTTCAAGAACATTTTCTCCTTTTTCGGTGCTGACAGTAAAAGCGTTTGCAATTTGCTGACCGTATTTTAATTCTTCTACCTTGTAATCATTGACATTTTTTAAAATGTCTGTCCAAATTTCTAAAAAGTTTTCTTTTTCAAAGTCAAATACTTTCCTCTTTTCTTGAGAAAGAGATAGATTTTGCCTTATTTCAGCATCCGTTTTCAAATAATCAAAAGGATGAGTCAGTTGATTTTTTTCTTGTTCTTGTAAAATTCGATTAACGTTATCGACAATTTCTGCCGGAAAATAGATAAGAATATTTTTATCAGCATAAAATTTTTCGATAAAATCTATGGGTACAATATCTGGGTTTTGGAGAGAACTCTGATGCCATACAATATCCCCTCCTTCTTTGATTTCTGCAACCGTCTTTATGTCTTTAAAATCACAAGTGATTGTTATGTCTTTCAAAAAATATTTTTGAGCTTTGGTACCATCCTGAGTTTGATTAGGCTTTAAAGTCGCTTTACAAATATTTAATAAACTGGTTTTTCCGGTACCACTTTGCCCAATAAAGCAAATTTTATCTAACGCTTGCCCCTCTTTTTTATGGCCTTTGGGGTAAGTCAGATCAAGCATAAAGTTTTTGAATTGGTTAGAGTCTTTAATGTATATTTTACTGATTTTCATAGTATTATGTCTGCTCTGTGTCCAATGTTGTGAAGATGTTTTTTTACCTGCAACATTAAGTGATAGCGTATCTTGAGGTTGTAACTCACTTGCATTAGTTTGTAGGTTCATTGGCTTGCTGTAGAACGCTATCAATTGACTTCCAATGACTGAACGGCCGCCCATTCCTCTTCAAGTTCATCGGGCGTGTAATTAATAAAAGCGATACTACGTTTTCTCAGTAATGTCAAAAATTCAACGCGACTGATATGTAAGAATTGTGCGGCTTTTCCTGAAGAAATAGCTCCTTCAGTAAATAGAGATAAAACCATCCATTCTGTGATTCTGCGTTGTATTTTCTTTTTGTCAAAACATTGCTGCTTTGAGCTTGTCATTAGGTTCGGGAGGATTTTCGAGTAATGCCATAAGACGCTCATGTTCTTCAAGCGAGAGCGTTAAAGTTTCATGTTCTTTTAATGTTTGTTTAGCATTTTCATAAGCGGCGTTGATGATAAATGTACTTATTGACATCATTTTTACTTGTGCTGCATGTAAAATGATATTTTTAATTTCTGGATTGATTTCTATATGAATGGTTTCTGGTTGAGTGAGGGATATGGTAGTCATAGTTTCTCTCTTAGCTTCCAATTAAACCTGATAAAAAAAATTTATTTCTTTCAAAATTTAATTTTGGTAGTCCCTACAAACCAATGCCGGTATTAAAAGCCTGGCTCAAGTATTAACATTTTCAAAAGGCTCTTTGTCTCTTATCCCCAGATAAAATCTGTTATGCCCTTTATCTAGCACAACCTGTAAAGGATAAAAATCCAATTGTTAGATTGTGTTTTCGGCCCAAAAATATCAAAATATCTTTCAGAGGCAAATCCCATGTAGTATGTGTCATTCTCGAAATGGTGGGACTGCTAAGCGGATAGTGAGTCGCTCAAGTCAAATCTCGTGCGACGCTTGCTCACCCTACCTGGCTAATCTCGTGCCGCCCGCTTACCCACCCTACCTGGCTAATGAACGATATTGGGCTAAGTTATCCATTGACTTATCTCCTCTGTTTCAAAATCGACAACTCCACGCAGGCAACCTTAGATGTTGTGATAAGGGTGCGTGGGACGCACCCTACGCTCGCTGTCCGACCGTGATTAGCCTGTAGCAAACTCGGTATAGGCTCGTTTTTGAGAAGGATAAAAGGCTAAAACAATATCTTCTTTGGGGATGTTAGCACGCAACATGTCAGTGGCTATGCCATCTTCCGTCCAGTCTTCTTCGATCCAGATTTTATTGTTTTTGAAACGGATGTACAAAAATGGCGTATGAACTCGATTCTGTTCACGCCATCCCACCCGAAACATCATATATCTGTCATGTTCGGTATCGAAAATGGTATGGGATTCAACTCCCTTTTCTGTTCTATCGGTTAAGCGAGCATGTTCTTGCAAAATTTCCATCACTAATGAACGATATTGGGCTAAGTTATCCATTGACTTATCTCCTCTGTTTCCAAATCGACAACAATTAATGGTATGTGATGTAATTGAACTAAAAATTGGACAATTTGTCTTTGAAAAGCGGATTGATGGGCGTTTGTATCGACGGCAATATAAAGCCGATATTCAGGTGCTTGTTTGGCAATTAAAGGTAAATACATCATGTATTGTCCCAATGCCTCTTTGAAATCTTGAATTGGGGATAATTTGATAAAACTTTTACATTCAACAACTATTTTTTCATGGTTTTTTTCCACAGCAATGATCCGTTCTGCGCCTAAATCCGCATAAACAAACTCGTCATTAAATTCAATGGTGTACGGATCATCTGTAATCGTCCAACCATCCTTGATTAAAGCCGTTTTCACTGTCTCATGAATTATGTCTTTGGCACTCATTGTTATTAACTTTATTTATGTGTGTTTTAATATACCAGTCGCAGCCCCTACCCGCCCGGAGCAGGTTTGAAACCTGCTCCGGGCCCACTCGGTTTCGCAACCCCAATCAGCAGGATAAAAATCCAATTGTTAGATTGTGTTTTCGGCCCAAAAATATCAAAATATCTTAGGCAAAAGTTGTCATTTCCAAAATGGGGGGACTGCTAAGCAATGTAGGGGCAATCCTTTATGGTTGCTCTGTAGCGAAAGTAAAATATCGTGCCGCCCGCTTACCCACCCGGAGCTTGCTCACTTTCACCAATCCAATGTACAAACAAAGCACCAGCTTGTCTCGCACCATTGAACAAGCGCTTATCGGCGGTCCAAAATTCAGCTTGTAGATGTTCTGCGAGTGCCACGTAAAGGCTGTCGTAAATTTTTGATTGTTTGAGTCTGTTTGCCCACTCAAATGCTTTTTGACATATTTGAAGATCAAGTGGGATCGTTTCCACGCCAAGATAAAATAAGTCCTCAATCGCCTTTTCACCTTGTTCAGATGAAATGGCTTTTAAATAAACAAAGCGACGAATAACTGAAGTCGCTTCTGCTACCCATAAGTCAGGTGCAACAATTTGTTTACCTTGCTTATGCCAGTTAGCCAAGAGGTCAACAGTATTGTCCACTGCTGCCATCATCGGTAAAACTATCCAAATTGCTAAGTTTGAATCAATGACAATGGGCGGCTCCGTTGGTAAAGAAGTTTGCATCTCTTTCTTCTCGTATTTCGTCAAGTGTTGTTGCTACATCAATATAAAGGGCTTCTCCCCGTGAAGCTAATATTTCGGCTCGGTGTTGTTTGATGCGCTCTAAAGCTTCAATTTGTTGACTCAGAGTGTTTTTGACAATAGCTTGCCTCCGATCTATAGCCTCTTGCAATACCTTTTCGATCCATTTAAAAAGAGTTTGGCCTTCCTGATGTGCAATGTTGATTAGGGCTTGACTGAGATCAGGCTTTAGCAGAATATTCATGCCATTTTCAAACGCCATAATTCTATCTCCTTGTTTTTAAAAATATCGAATGTTTTTCTATCTCAATTAGGTACCCGGCAATGGGAAGGTAAATCGCACCATCAGACAAACCGGCATT
>JBDLJY010000459.1:0-4716 GCA_039714115.1 Pseudomonadota bacterium
AGTTTAAAAAAGTCATCATGGATACCAATGGTTTCCAATCCGAATATTTCGGCCCAAATTCCTGCCATAGTTTCTTCTGCGGGAGTACGAGGTGCAACATAATTTTCGCTTAACGCTCGAAAAGCAGTATCTTGACTTGGCAAAGCACGAAAATCTACTTTGCCATTAGGGGTTAAAGGGATAGTATCTAGCATCACGAATGCCAAGGGCATCATGTATTCTGGTAATTTGTCTTGCAGAAATTGGCGTAGTTGTGGCACTAATTTATGGTTCAGTTTGCTTTGTAACGGATTATTAGCATAGTGAGACCACGGTTTGCTATGGACAATTTTCTTTCCTAAGTCCATGTAATGGTATTCATCAGTACTTTTTTTCGTTTTCTGATCTCTGAATACGACATCATAACTGCCATCACTACTCGCATTTGCCCAACTGATAACAACATCATAAGATAAATCCTGAGCTAAATGCCATAATTCTTCAGGCTCTATGCGAGCGGACTGAGATTTGGTTAAAGTTTTTCGCCATTGTTCCACCGTCTTTTCTGGCGCGGTGTTGGTAGCAAGCCATTCCAAGGTTTGGGTTTCAGTGTTGAGACGCGCATTCGGCACAGCTTGTAATCCAAAAACTTCTGGTCGGTTTTCTATCAAGTGTTGGCGAAGAGTTGACAAGGTAAAATGAGAAGATTGCCAATCTTGCCATGCTATTTCTAATGATGGCAACACAGTATCATTCACTTCAAGAATGACATCATAGCGAAACCGTGTCAGTTCATTATGGTAATGACCCTGTTTTACATGAATATGCACATTTTGAAGCCGAGGAAAATGCTGTTTTAAGGCAATGAAAAAATGTGGGTCAATAACTAATTCTTCTTCTTGAGCTAGGCGTTGTTGTACACGTTGTTGTAATTCCAACCGAGAAAGTGAATCTGAGGCTTGATAAAGTTGCACTGATGTGTGATAAGCCTTAAGCAGCGGTAAGCTACGGACATCACCGATGAAAATGTATCCCCCGGGTTTTATTGTCTTGATGGCTTTGTCTAAAACATCCACAAGGTAGGTGATATTGGGAAAACATTGAATGACCGAGTTAATAATGATGGTATCAAAACTTTCAGGCTCAATATTTTTATTGAAATCTTTGGCTTCCCGATTAAAAAGGGTAACCTGTTTCAAGTTGTTGGCTTGTTTCAGTTGTTCAAGCTGTTGCAAGACATCTGCTGAAAGATCAGTTCCCAAGTATTGATGACAATGAGGTGCAATGCGGGATAATAGCAGACCAGTACCGCAACCAATCTCCAAGACACGCTTGGGTTGTAGAGACAGGATAGCAGCCACTGTGGTGTTTACCCATTCACGCATTTCATTAGCAGGAATCGCAGAACCTGTATAGCTACTGTTCCAACCTGAAATATCAAACATTAAGTCTTGAGTCTGACGCAATGGGTTATAGGTTTCCTTATACACATTTTTCCATTGAGAAACAGTATCAGTTTGCAATTCTTGGACTAAGTCATCCAGTTCTGAGGTGGAGTCATCTAGGTTGGGAACGATGTAAGCTGTCAGCCATTTGTCGTTGGCTTGTGCATCAATGCCCGTTTGTTTCTGTTTTTCCTCATATTCCAGTTTATTCAGTATTCTTTTTACTGAATTCATATCAAATGTATTCTTAAGCTCTTCTAAAGCAGCTTCTCTGGTTAGGTGTCCTAAACGAACTTCCCAACTGTTAGCCAAGGCATAGTTATGAAAACCACGTTCTTTGGTGTGAATGTATATACCCACATCATTGATTGAGCAATTGGTAGAACACATTCCCGTTTCTGTTGGCATTATCCAATGAACATTTTCTTTTAGAAAACGAAGTATTTCTTCCCGCGTGACATCAGAGTATCTGTAGAAATCAATAAATTGAACGTCATCAAAAAAAGCATCATCTTTGAAGAGGTTAACATCCAGTGATTTGGATATCAGATCATCCATTCTATGGTACACTTTCCTCGCTTCTAGCACCGTCTGGTCAATCTGGTCGAGATCGAAGCAATTGTTTTTAAACAGTTCTGCTAATCTTGCATCGAAAATTTGGCCTCTTGATAGCCCGGTTACAATGTATTTGATGCCTTTTTCATGAGCTAAGTTCATGCTAAAGGTGTATACCGACTTAAAACATGAGTTGCAAACATTGCTGTACTGTTTGAGGCTATCCACAAAAAAAGCATCCATATAGGGGGTACTACCCAATATATGATCCACTTTAAGTTCGTTAACAACTCGTTGGATATTGGTTTTGGCACTTTCGGAAATATAGCCATTGTCAAATGTATAGGCTAATACCTTAAGCCCCATATTAACCAGTTGATATAAAACATAGGTACTGTCTTTTCCTCCGCTAAAGAGCAATAGACAGTCGTATTCACTCTTTTTGAAAGGCTTGGATTCATCAAAAATAGTTTGCAAGTCTTTCATTGTTTGGAAGTATTTAAGGTATTTCTCCTTAGATACGTCAAAATTAAAACAGACGTTGCAAACCCCATCAGTATCAAATGTTATGCCCGGAGCATTGGAGGGAAGTCCACATTTTGTGCAATATTTGATTTCATTAGCGGTATTCCCACTTACACTGACGACACATTCACGTACATCTTCGTGGGCTAAGAATTCTGCTTCTATTTCGCCTAATTCTATCCGATATCCTCGTATCTTCACTTGATTATCCGTGCGCCCGAGAAGTTGCATGTTATCTGCGGATTGCCAGATGGCGCGATCTCCAGTGCGGTACATTGTTTTACCCAAGCTGAACGGATTGGGAATAAATCTTTCTGCGGTTAAATCCTGTCGGTTCAGATAGCCCCTTGCTACGCCATCTCCTGACACATAGATCTCTCCTGCTATTCCTATAGGAACTGGATTGAGAGTTTCATCCAATAAGTAAATTTGTACATTATCGGCTGGTTTTCCGATTGAAACAGAGCTATCCACGTCTTCATCAGGGTTGAATCTATAACACATACATCCAACGACGGTTTCGGTGGGTCCAAATTCGTTATAGATTTCGACATTTCCTCCAAAGGCATCAGAAATGGTTTTGGCCAGACTCGTTTTTAAATCCTCGCCACCGACAATGAATTTTTTAAGCTTGGAGTTGCTCAAATTCATCTCTTTTATTAACGATAGATGAGAGGGGGTTAGTTTGATGATATCGACGAGGTTATCTTCTATTACTTGCAGTATGGGCAAATTATTGCTCTCTTCTCGGTATATTACGATCTTGCTACCCGAAATGAGTGGAACATAAAGGGATGTGACTGTTAAATCAAAAGAAACAGATGAGAAAAGAGGGAAGTCTAATAGCTCATTCTGGAGGTAGTGCTTTTTAGCCCACCATATATAATTTACCAGTCCCTGATGTTCTACCATGACTCCTTTGGGCTTGCCTGTTGATCCGGAAGTGTAGATGACATAAGCCAAGTTTTTGGGGCCCACTTCAGTTAGAGGATTTTCAACACTGAACTGTGAAAGCAGTTCTGTCTCAGCATCTAAACAAAACACTTGTGCCGTTGACTCTGAAAATCTATCGATAAGGCTTGATTGAGTTAATACGATGCTTACCATAGCATCTTCTAATACCGACATTAAACGCGCTACTGGATAAGCCATATCAAGTGGTAAGTATGCACCACCGGCTTTGAGAATGCCTAACAGTCCAATAATCATCTTTGGGGAACGTTCCATGTGAATTCCCACGATGGTTTCTGGTCCTACTTTGAGTGTGTGTAGGTAATGTGCTAGTTGATTAGCCTGTTGATTTAAGGTTTGATAGGTCAGTTGTTGACCCTCAAAAACGACGGCGATTGCCTCTGGCGTTTTCTCAACTTGCTCTTCAAACAGTGACACAATGGTTTTATCACTAGGATATTCAGTAGATGTTTGATTGAATTCTGTAGGCAATTGTTGTTCTTCAGAACCAGATAATTCTTGGTGCCAATAGTTTTCTGTTTTGAGCGTATTATTACAAGTGTTCATATCAATGTCCTTTATAAATTCATATTTCGCAGGTAGCTAACTAAATGAATGGGATTTATCAAAAATTAAACTATGGTTCTAAAATATTAGTTGTTGAAGGCCGATGAGAGGAAAATGTAAATCAAAAAACCACTACAGCATATTGGATAACCGATAAACGGTTATTGTTATCCGATAAATGGTTAACAAGCTCCGGATCAATGCTATATCGTGGCCGAATAAAAATAGATACTTTTTCGTCCAACAATGTGAAGTTCATGACACTCATCCGACACATCACCTGTCGCAATCCTCATCACTAACCAGTTCTAAATAAACATGCAAATATTGTGCCTGAAGTTCAGGCACATGCGTCAGCACCCACTTGATTCATCAAAACATGAGTTTGCCCAAGGTGACGATTTTTCGTCAAAAAGGCCAAACAAATCCCAGCCGCGAGACATGCCCTTATGAGATAAACGATAAATTCGGCATTATCAAAAATAACCGCGAGTACCGGCTTTTGGGAAATTTGACCGTTGCAGCGGAGCTTGAGTTCTTGTTGCCCAGTGATTTCTGCTCAGAATCCTAAAGACGACAAAGTTGATATTAGTGATTAAGGAGTCCAAGATTTATCTTGGCTGGGGTGGTGGATTGATCTCGCTGTTGCTCATTATCTACACTAACAAACGTTGCAAACCTGCTCCGGCAGGGA
>JBDLJY010000460.1:0-4696 GCA_039714115.1 Pseudomonadota bacterium
AAAACCTGTCATGTTAATTTTTCCTTTAATTTACAACGACCTGCCATGTTTTGGATACCTGGCAGGTCTTATTTGGTGGCTTAACTTAATGGCATTGACCTTGCACGTCAATGCCATTAAGTTAAGCAGCCTTATATCATAAGGGATTTGTACGGCAGCCGCTCCTCCTGGGACAATCTCGCCAAAAAAATGACACATTGAACGCTTTTCAATGAAAATAATGATTGAATAAAAGTGAATTTAAGACATAATGAGCTGTAATTAACTGGTTTTGTATATTTAACTTAAATATCAATAGTTTAATTTGTATATAACTATAACATAAAAAATCCAAACACTGATTTAACCCAATTTGAATAAATTTGTATTTATAATCTGAATCAAAGAACTAAAGAGATGAGAAAAATCGAGTATCCATACCTTATAATACTATTTTTTTTTAGGCAAAAAACACCCAACCCATCCAAAATTATTGAATGGGAAAATTAGTAATCAGGTGCTTTTATTAAAAAGGCTGTTTAATTAAAAGCAAGGCTTGTAAATTCGTTTATAATAATTTAAAGAAACCCTTGCGGAGCTTTTTTTCCGTATCACCTCACGCCATCTCTTTCGATAAGTTGGATCAGTAATAAACCACGCAACGAAGTAACGGAGCTTGCGACGTTCATTCAGTACCTTCATAAGCGAATCAATAGTTATGATGGTAAAACATCTCTATTATAAAATTTTTGATGGCATTAAAAGACACCATGTTATTAACAGTTTGTCTGATTTGTTTAAGGCTGGATTTGTTAAATAGATATAAATCAGCCGCTTGTGTTAATATCGACTCCAAACCAATCAGAAACAACGCAGCAAAAAAGTCCTGTTTAACGGCTGCGACTGTTTTACCTGTAAAATTATCAAGTTTCAAACGTTCCTTTAAAACGCCAAAAAGAGTCTCAATACCCCAACGCAAATGGTACAATTCTTTCAACATTTGTATGGTATATTTATCGCTATCAAGTAATGATGTGACAAGAACTTCTATCTCGGAAGTACTCAGCCTAAACCTTACAAAACGTACTGTTATAGTCTCTGGTAATCCCAGTGCTTTACACTTTTTTTTTAACCTCTCCCTTAGCAGTTAAAGTCGCTTTTTTACTGTCCATCATAAAAGGTTGTTTGAACAGTTGCTGTGCTGCTTTGAATGAGCTTTTAGAGCAACGTCCAGCAAACTGTCTATTGAGTTTAACCAGAGATGCTAAAAAAATGTAGGAGGTGTAATTGCGATCAAATATAATGAGATCATTCGCTTGCGTGTGTTCAAGATGTTCCAACGCTAAGTTAACCTCGTATGCTTTAGCAGGTGCAAGACAAGCATCGACAACAGCCTTATTAAGGGGTAAAGACATCACTGACGCTAATGCATAACCATGCTCTCCAATGATTTTCTTATTGTTGCCAACTGTTGTCTCAAATTTGATGGTACCCCATTCTTGCACAATCTCTGGGGTATTAGGCAGATGAATTTTGGAGCCGTCTATTGCTAATAAACTCAAACCCCAGGCATTCTCGTAGTTATGGCACCATCACCGTAAAGAACATCCATCGACACGCTGGCTTTCTTATTTAACGTTACAAACGCTGTGGCTTTTAGGTGACGACGGGCCTGAGTGGAAGCACGGTTTCTTACCATAATACCCTTATCGGTCCTAGCCTTTTAAAGAACTCATTTAAAACCAGTTGCATCGGCTTGATGCTGTTTTGTAATATTAACAAAACGACGGTTATAAAGTCCAATTTGTACTTACGAAAGGTGGGCAAGCGGGCGGATAGCTCTTGGTCCATTGGAAAGATCGTGGTGCCCGCTTGCCCACCCTACAAAAATTTAGAGGCAGTGCGGTGCTTATTCTTAAATTCGTCATCATTTATTCGTAGGGGCAATCCCTTGTGGTTGCCCTCGCGGATAATTGAAATCGACTGGATAGCTTTGTCATTTTCCAGAATCATGCTGTTTTTTTCCAGGTTTTTATTTTTCATAAGGTTTGAAAGCCGCTAAGTCTAACACATTTTCCTTAACTTAATGGCATTGACCTTGCACGTCTAAATTACGACGCATTCTGAAGTGATTAGTCGCGTTGCTAATCCTAATCAACTTTAAATTAATCCGCACTATTCCGTTAATCCGTTGTACTAAATGAGTAGTAGTCTGGAAACTTCCGCTCTCCTGTACTATAATATAATTGTTTGTCCATAAAAGTTTTGTACTTTGCTACATTTTATGCTAAGATACTAAACCTTAAAATCAGTTGGTTAATTCAACTTACTTACATTATGACAATAGAACAAACAACGACTTGTCCGGTCAATTCTCACAATGAATGGGACCCACTCGAAGAGGTTATCATTGGCAGCTTAGATGGAGCCATGTTTCCCGCTTGGAATGTGATTAATGAAGCGACTGTTCCGCCGAGTGAGTGGACTGTCATTGAAAAAAAGGTGGGTGGCGCGGGTGTGTCCTATCCATCTGAATTGATAAAAGCCGCTCGTAAAGAGTTAGCCGAGTTTATTCACATTTTAGAGGCGGAGGGCGTAAACGTCCGTCGTGTTCAACCAGCAAATTATGGGGCTTCATTTGGCACACCCAATTGGCAAGTTTCAAGTGGCTTTTGTGCAGCTAATCCCCGTGATCCATTCATGGTTATTGGCAATGAAATCCTTGAAACCCCTATGGCGGATCGAGGACGTTATTTTGAGGCGTGGGGCTATCGGGAATTGTTTAAAGAATATTTCAAAGCTGGGGCAAAATGGACGGCAGCACCTAAACCGCAGCTGTTAGATGATTTGTATGACTGGCATTATACTGTTCCAGCACCCGATGAACCCATGCGGTTTATGGTCACCGAATTTGAACCTGTCTTTGATGCAGCGGACTTTGTCCGTTGTGGGCGGGATATTTTTGGCCAACGAAGCAATGTCACAAATGCGTTAGGCATTGAATGGTTACAGCGGCATTTAGGTGATGAATATCGTGTCCATGAAATTCATAATCTTTCACCGGAAGCTATTCATATTGATACCACTTTTATGCCCTTAGCACCCGGAAAAGTTGTGGTCAGCCCCGAATACATTGATGTCGCCAAATTACCACCCATTTTGAAAAGTTGGGATATCTTAGTGGCTCCCAAACCACTCTTACCTGAAGAACCTCTAGGTATTCTGAGTAAATGGATCAGCATTAACGTGTTGATGTTAGATGAGGAACGAGTCATAGTCGAAAAACGTCAAGAACCACTTATCAAATCTTTGAAAAGTTGGGGCTTTAAACCCATTCCTTGTGCGTTTGAAAATTACTTTCCTTTTTTAGGTTCGTTTCATTGCGCTACCTTGGATATTCGGAGACGGGGAGAATTGGAATCATATTTCTAAGAACATGGAGAATTTTATGTATGTGATGGGAATTAACTCGGTATTTCACGAATCAGCCGCTTGTTTACTGAAAGATGGCGTGATATTGGCGGCCGCAGAAGAGGAAAGATTCAATAGAATCAAACACGGGAAAAAACCGAGAGAAGACAATCCAGACGAATTGCCACTGAATGCTATTCATTACTGTCTCGAATCAGCGGGAATAACTCTTGACGAAATAGAATATATTGGTTATTCGTTGAATCCCAAGAAAATGCCATCTGGACCATATCCTGAACTTTTTGGAGAAGAATGGGGCGGTTCGGCTGGCTTAGAAACATTTTGTAGAAAAATTTATCAGGTTGCTGATAAATTAAAAGCAATGGGCTTCAAAGGTGAATTAAAATGGATCGATCACCATACGGCTCATGCGGCTTCTGCATTTTACGCTTCTCCTTTTCAAGAAGCGGCTATCCTCGTTGTCGATGGCATCGGGGAGACGAGTACGACCTCATTTTTTTCAGGTAAAAATAATAAGCTGAAATTTTTGCAAGAGGTATCGTATCCTGCTTCTCTCGGTTTTCTGTGGGAATCCACTTCACACTTATTAGGATTTAGTGTCTATGATGCGGCTAAGGTAATGGGTTTAGCCGCTTATGGAAATCCTCAGCGTTATCTTAGTCATTTCAATAATATTGTCAAAATGGTGCCAAATGGCAAATTTGAAATGGATAATAAGGTGCTTCACTTTGGCTCAATCACTTATGATCCGCCCTCAGCGGATTGTCAAGGCTTGGAAACGTTATTTGCATTCAAGAAAAGAGAACGTGGTCAAGAACTCACACAAGATTATGAAGATATTGCCGCTTCATTACAAGCAGTGACTGATGAAATCATGCTTCACATGAGCAAGCATTTATACGATCAAGTGGGGTCTGATAACCTTTGTTTAGCCGGGGGAGTAACGTTAAATTGTGTGACGAATCGAATCGCGTTTGAAGAAACCCCCTTTGCTAATCTTTTTGTTCAACCGGCAGCACATGACGCTGGTACGGCATTAGGTGCAGCATTTTTTATCTGGAATCATCTTTTGGGTAATGAACAACGCCAACCGATGACTCATGCTTATCTAGGTCCCTCATTCACTGATTCTGAAATAGAGGAGGAACTGCAAGCGCATCAACTCAGCTATAAACACACGGATCAGATAGAACGGGAAGTCGCCGAGTTGATCAGCCAAAATAACATTGTTGGCTTTTTTCAAGGCGGGATGGAAATTGGCCCAAGAGCCTTGGGTAACAGAAGT
>JBDLJY010000461.1:0-4685 GCA_039714115.1 Pseudomonadota bacterium
AGAGACACTGATGTTGAATCTGGCATCACTTACTATTATGGCTTAGAGGATATTGACTTAAATGGTCAAAGTACCTTCCATTGGGACTTGATAGATTCGGCGATGGCAAGGTAGGGTTTATATTGGAGTCCAAAATTTATTTTGGACGAGCGCCCGCCCAAGATAAATCTTGGACTCCGAAATGAGGCTAAAATCATCGCTCAGTTTATAGTATAATTTTTCAATTTGCCAAATATGTTTAGTTTAATAACTGATAACTGATGAACTATGTCGTCTTACATTCTTCGCAATTTATTACAACGCTGTATATTACTGCTTATTGTCTCAATAATCGCGCACTCAGTAGTCCATCTCGCACCGGGGAAACCTAGCGAAGTGGATCCCTCCAATCCCCGGATGCAGCAAGAAGACATCGCCAAAATCCGCGCCGCCTTTCACCTCGATGATCCCATCTATCTCCAATATCTCTATTGGATGCGGGACTTATTTTCCGGCGAATTAAAATCCTTTAAAGATAGCCAGCCAGTATTGCCCAAAATTTGGGAGCGATTTCTCAACTCACTGCCGCTATTCATCTGCGCCACCCTGATTGTCTGGACGCTGGCTTTTCCCACCGGCATTCATGCAGCGATTCGACGAGGCTCGATTTATGATCGCGGCTCAACTTTTATCGCCTATGCACTGATTTCAATACCCGGCTTTTTTTTATCCTATCTTATGATTTTATGGGTAGTAGATTGGTTTGGTGTACCCGTCATTGGGATGCGGACATTTGGGATGGAAGATGCTCACCCCCTTTTCCAAAGCATGGATCGTATTTGGCATTTAGTGATCCCCTCGCTCATGTCAGCCCTCGCAGGCATTGCCGTACTCTCCCGCTATGTGCGCTCCCAAATGTTAGAAGTCATCAGTCAAGACTACGTGCGGACGGCGCGAGCCAAGGGACTTGACGAAGACACAGTGATCTATCACCACGCGCTACGCAATGCCCTGTTGCCTTTTGTCACCCTGTTTGGATTTTTACTGCCCGGCTTGATTGGCGGCTCCGTGATCTTTGAATATATTTTTGCATGGCCCGGGCTAGGGCGGCTAGGTTACGATGCCATCATGTCCCGGGATTTTCCCGTGATTTTGACCATTAACTTTATTGCCGCTGCTTTGACGCTGGCTGGCACTTTTTTGTCAGACATTCTTTACGCAGTGGTTGATCCTAGAATTCGCTTGGAGTAAGTAGCGAATCCGGAATTTTTAGGTATAATAATTACAGGGATATTTTAAAAGGGCAATGCCATATCGTGCCGACAAACCTGACAGGTGTCAAAAACCTGTCAGGTTAATTTGTCGAGAACGGACTCGTCATGGGTATTGGTCACCCCGCAGGTCTGATTTTTAGGCGGCACGATATGGTAACAATAATTTGAGCTTTGACGCTTGACAAGATTATTTTATGGCTGTATTTTAGCTACTCTGTTATGGGGATTTATGACGATAGGTAAAAACAGAAGCAGTATTTTCAGAATCTTTTTAAGGAGTATTATCTATGTCACATTATAAAAAAGTAGCTTATCAAAATTTAGAATCAGACAGTCTTTGCAATTTAAATTGGATTCGTCAATCTATAAAGCCAGAAATTTTAAAAAAACGAAATAAATCTATTTCTGTCATTGATTTATTTTGTGGATGTGGGGGAATGACTTTGGGTATTTGGGAAGCATTGAGAAAAATGGGATTTTCTATGGATATCAGGTTGGCTTTAGATAAAAATAAGCCTGCTTTAGCAGTTTATAAAAATAACTTTGATATTGATGATAAATTTATTTCCAATAATGATATTAATGAATTAGTTTCATGGCATATTGGAAATAGATTGAATTCTAATGAGCTTATTTTAAAGGACAAGTATTGTAATTTGGATATTTTGGTAGCAGGTCCACCTTGTCAAGGTCACTCTAACCTCAATAATTATACACGGAGAAATGATCCAAGAAATGACTTGTACTTGAACGTCATTCGTTTCATTGAAATTGTCAAACCTAAAATAGCGATTATAGAAAATGTTTCAACTATCATACATGACAAAAAAAAGGTAGTTGAAAAAAGTCAACAGATTTTAAACCAATTAGGCTATCATGTTGAATCTCAGATCATTAATGTAGCCGAATTTGGATTAGCACAAACGAGGAAAAGACATATTCAAGTTGCTGTTTTAAATAGAGAGTTCAATTTTTCAGATTTGTCATCATTCAAATATTTAAAACAAGTTCCTTTATCCGATTATATTAATGATTTGGTAGATGAGCATAAATCAAAAAAAGGTATTTTTTTCACACCCTCAGCAACTAAAAAAAAAATCGGGAACGTATAGATTACTTATTTGAACACAATTTGTATAATTTACCTGATCTTGTGAGACCGAGTTGTCATAAAAATAAAAATCACAGCTATAAATCTTGTTATGGGCGTTTATATTGGGACAAACCGGCTCAAACCATTACCAGTGGTTTTGGTTCAATGGGACAAGGGCGGTATATTCATCCTTTACGGAAAAGAGTCATTACACCACATGAAGCTGCTAGAATTCAAGGTTTCCCGGATTTTTTTGATTTTAGCATGGTAAATCTTCGAGGTGATTTGCACGGTATGATTGCTAACGCGGTTCCGCCTAAAATAACGGCTATGATTATTAATTCACTACTTGATAACAAGATTCTCAAATAGGAGATAACATTGATGGCTTCTAAAAAAGTGCCGAAAACAATTATTACTGCTGATGAAAAACTTGCAGCAGAAGAAGAAATATTGAACGAACAAAAAATCGTGGATTATGACACGAGAGAATATCCGGTTGAAGTCATCGTTCAAAAATATATGCAGGGTATTGAAGATGATGAAAATGAACTTTTTATTCCTGACTATCAACGAGATTTCACTTGGAGTAAGAAGAGACAATCGAAATTTGTCGAATCGGTTATGTTAGGTTTACCCATTCCTTATATTTTTACGGCTGATCGTGGCGAGAGGTTTGAAATAGTTGATGGTTCGCAACGAATACGAACTTTGGCTGATTTTTTAAATAATAAATTGATCTTAGAAAGTTTAGAAAAATTAAAGAGCTTAAATGGACTTACTTATGGCAATTTAATTTTGTCTCGCCAACGGCGGTTCAATAGAAAGACATTAAGAATGATTGAACTGACAGAAAAAGCAGATGCAGATGTCAGACGGGACATATTCGAGAGAATTAACACCGGCAGTGATATTCTAAAGGACATGGAAGTTAGAAAGGGGGTTTTTGCCGGGCCATTTTATGACTTTGTTTCTGAATGTGCTAAGAATGAAAAGTTCTTGGAATTATGTCCAATTAGTAAAATACGTGCGGACAGAGAAGAGGCTGGAGAACTGGTTTTGAGATTTTTTGCTTATTCAGAACAATATCTCAAATTTGGGCATCGTGTGAACACATTTTTAGACAATTACATTAAGGATAAAAAGGCCCATTTTGATAGTGACAAACTTCGGCAAAATTTTGAAAATATGTTGGATTTTGTTGATAAATATTTTCCTTATGGTTTTAAAAAATCAGAAAAGGCAACTACCACACCGAGGGTGCGCTTTGAAGCACTATCAGTAGGGGTACATCTTGCCATACAAAAAAAACCTAATCTAGTACTTCCTAAAATAGATTGGTTAGATTCTGAACAATTTAAGGTTCACACCCGATCTGATGCAAGTAATTCTCGTCCTAAAGTTAAAGCCAGAATCGAATTTGTTAGAGATAAATTGTTGGGTAAACAATAAATCATGATTGAGACTTTACAAGATTTCAATAGGCGGGTGGATGAGATTGAAGTCTATTTCAGTTTTTTAGAAGACACAATCAGTGGCACAGAACTCCGCAAAGAAAGAATGCTCCAACTATTCTACCCCGATACCAAGGAATACAAACCCATTGCTCAAGAAATGACTAAGATATTAAAAGCCAATGGATTTTTACTGCTTTATAATATTGCTGAATCTTCTATCAAAAAGGCAATTGAAGAAATATATGTTGAATTAGACAACAAAAATGTTACTTATGAAGATATTCGGGAAGAACTAAAAAAAGTGGTGATCAAGAATTTCAAGGATCGTAACACCGATAAGTTGTTACCAATGGTGACGAATATTTCAACAGATATTGTTTCAAAATGCTTTGATTCGGAAAAAATCATCTCAGGGAATCTTGATGCAAGGAAAATCAAAGATTTTGCAAAAAGTTATGGCTTTTCATACCAAACGAATTCACAGATCACAAAAGATGGAAAAGAGTTATTAACGGTAAAGAATAAGAGAAATGATCTAACACATGGTGTATTTTCTTTTTGTGATTGTGGAAAAGATTATACAATTGAAGACCTTTTGAAAATCAAGCAAGAAGTCATTTCTTATTTAAGAGAAATACTACAAAACATTGAACAATACATTAATACTGAAGCCTATCGAAAGAACAATGAAACTTGATGTTCAAATTCTAATATATTTTTGCATGGCCCGGGTTAGGGCGGCTAGGTTACGATGCCATCATGTCCCGGGATTTTCAGGTGATTTTGACCATTAATTTTATTGCCGCTGCTTTGACGCTGGCTGGCACTTTTTTGTCGGACATTCTTTACGCAGTGGTTGATCCTAGAATTCGCTTGGAGTAA
>JBDLJY010000462.1:0-4679 GCA_039714115.1 Pseudomonadota bacterium
AAGGAACACGGTCACAAAAAGTAGGGGCAATCCTTTATGGTTGCCCTGGAGGAGCCGGATTCGTAGGGGCAATCCTTTATGGTTGCCCCGAAACTCTCATGTCCGGTTTTGAAGACTGGCACCGTAGGGTGTATTCAGGTCTGCGAAGTAGGCAAAAGTCGTGACCTGCGATGCCAAGTTTAACCGTTGCGATCCGATCCAGCGCCCAGATAGATCGGGCTTTGAGAGATACCTCCCCTTGGGGACATGTTAATAAAAATGTATCTGTTGCCACACACATAGTACCCATATAGCTAACAAAGTCTAACAATATCTAATATTTCATCTTTCGGCATCATAGATACTACAATTGATGTGTATTCCAATACCGGTTACTTATGTCTGTATGTAACAAACAAAGAAGCGTGCAAGTTGTTAGGCTTGCACCCAAACACACTTAGGCGATTGGCAGACAATGGGAAAATCGACTTTTACAGAACCAATGCAGGACACCGACGATATAACGTCTCAGCCTACCGAGGATTGCAAAGGCAGTCCGCCACAGTCTGCTATTGTCGCGTCTCAAGTCCAAAGCAACGGGACGATCTTGAAAGACAAATCCAATACATGCGCGAGCGATACCCAAACGCCGAAATCGTCAAAGACATCGGCAGTGGACTCAACTATAAGCGTCGTGGGCTTAAATCCTTATTGGAACTCGCAATGCGCGGAGAACAACTCCAAATTGTGGTTGCCCATAAAGACCGTCTCACCAGATTCGGATTCGAGCTTATTGAGTGGGGTGTCCAAAAAAACGGTGGAAGGATCGTGGTTCTCCAGCGAACTAATTTCTCCCCAGATCATGAGCTCACAAACGATCTGCTTAGCATCCTCCATGTATTCTCCTGCCGGATGCACGGACTCAGAAACTACAGGAGCCAAGTCAAGCAAGCCTTGTCACCCAAAGAAACAAGCGCGGATTGATTGTCGTTGGTACGTGTTCAATGAGGCGATCAAGTATTTGCGCTCTTGCGTGAATTTCTTTCCTACCGTCGCGGAGATAAGGCGTGACCTGTTAGGTAGTTTGCCGGCATGGTGTGATGGTGTGCCCTTGAAGATTAAGGCTGGCGCGATTAGCGAAGCGATCAAGGAATTCAAGGCAGTCGAAGCTAATCCGATGACGAGGGCAAAAACTATCAAGCTTAAGCCAACCGCGGCACAAAGGCAGATATTCAAGAGATGGAATGATTCCAGTCGCTATGTGTTTAACCAAACGATTGATTATATTCGCTCTTGTGTCAATTTTTCACCCTCATGGATGGATATTAAAAAGGACTTGTTAAAGCAATTGCCCAAATGGTGTGATGATGTGCCTTTTTTAATAAAAGGGAATGCTGTAAAAGAAGCGCACCAAGCCTATTGGAAGGCGAGGGCGCATCCGAACAGACGGAGCCGGAAAAATCCGACGCAATCTTGCTACATTCCAAAGAGTGCGATCAAAGAAGCCGGCATTTATCCGCGTGTATCTGGCAAAAATTTACGCTACAGCGAAGCTTTGCCAGACGTGCCATTAGATGGACGATTGGTTTATCAGTATAATGAATGGTTTTTGTCAGTACCTCAACTAAAAGAAACCCACGTTGCCGAGAACCAAGGGCGTGTGGTTGCTCTTGACCCTGGGGTTCGGACATTCCAGACGTTTTATTCAGAGTTTATGGCTGGGCACATTGGTTATGATGACTTTGGGCGTATTCAACGTCTTTGTCATCATTTAGATAACTTGATTTCTCGTACATCAAAGGCGAAAAGCAAAGCAAAAATACGAATGAAAAAAGCCCAAGCCATGATGAGAAAAAAGATTAAAAACCTTGTTAAAGAAATTCACTTTAAAACCGCTCGTTTTCTGGTGGATAACTTTGATGTGATTTTATTACCTACTTTTGAAACTCAACAAATGTCGGGCAAATCGGGTCGCAAGCTACGTTCAAAAACGGTTAGAGCGATGTTAACTTGGTCTCATTATCAATTCAAGATGCGCTTGAAAAACAAAGCCCTTGAATTCGGTAAAAAAGTGATTGATGTTTGCGAAGCTTATACCAGCAAAACAGTAAGTTGGACTGGTGAGGTAAAAAAAGTAGGTGGGTCAAGAGTAATCAAAGCGGGTGGCATAGAAATGGACCGTGATTTAAATGGTGCCAGAGGCATCTTTCTACGCTCATTAGTCGATTCACCCGCTTTGATGGGGCAACCATAAAGGATTGCCCCTACATGCGCTTGTGATGTTTTGCAAGCTTTGAGAGATACCTCCGCTAGGTCTTTGGCCATGGCGCTTTGTGAATAAATGGTAACATTTGTGAACAAAAAATGTATCGGTACGCACATCGTCGATGGCATACCAGTCTCCAAACAAATGCTTGAGGAAAAATCGGCATGAATGCTATTTGGTTAATCGCCTTGCCCTTACTAGGCGCATTTTTGCTCCCTATCATATACCGTCAGCATACAAAAGTTGGCTATTGGACGGGGCCCTTCATTCTCATTCTTAATTTAGGCATTGCTTTGAGACTGTGGCATGATGGGCAGCCACACAGTATCGCTATGGGTGGCTTTTCCGCTCCTTTGGGTGTCCTATTTTATGTGGATCAATTGGCCCTTTTATTTGTGATATTGGTTGTGCTAGGGACTTTAATATTGTGGCTAGGCAAAGAGAGGGGGCGGATTCAGGAAGAAACGTTGTTGCTGTTGATTGTTGCTGGCGGCTGTGGACTCGCCTTATCGGGAGACTTATTTAATATTTATGTATTTTATGAAGTAGTCGCGGTAGCTTCTTATGGGTTAGCTGCCAGCCGAGGTAGCGGTGCTGGCTATGCCGCTAGTATCCGTTTTCTGATTTTGGGTGCGCTTGGTTCAAGCTTGCTATTGTTGGGCATTGCTTTGATTTACGCCGTCACTGGCACACTCAATTTAGCTCACCTAGCTTTTCTCGCGCCAGAGAGGTTAAATGGCTCGGTTGGATTAGTGGCTTTTGCTTTGATGTTGATAGGGTTTGGCGTTAAAGCTGAAATATTTCCTGTTAATACTTGGGTACCAGAAGTCTATGCTACTGCTCCTGCTCGAATTTCTGCTTTGTTAGGCGGAGTAGTGTCGAAACTTGCGCTGGTAGTGGTGTTACGGATACTGGTGTTGATGTATGCCGATACTTCAGCACCTCTGTTATTGCTCAGCTTAGGGGTTTTGGGGGTGATCACGGGAGAATTGGCTGCGCTACGTGCCACCGATCTACGACAAGTTTTAGCTTATTCATCTATCGGACAACTGGGCTTAGTTGCCATTGCCTTTGCTATTCCGGGTGCTGCTGGGGTGATTGCTGGCATTGCGCTTGCGCTCCATCATGCAGTGGTCAAACCTGCCTTGTTTATGCTAACTGAAGCGTGGGGAGGACAATTAAGCCGCTTAGTGGGTGCCGCGCAAGTCTCTATGCTGAGTACCTTATTATTTTTAGTACTGGCACTTTCACTGGTTGGCATACCGCCTTTGCCGGGTTTTTGGGCAAAATTTTTGTTATTGAAAGGTGCCTTAGCTACTAACATCGGCTGGTATCAAATGGCAATCGCGGTGGTTTTAATAGCGACGGTGATAGAAACGGCCTATTTTATGCGGATTGTGCGTTTAATGTTTCAACAGCCAACTAAAAAACAAGGTGCGGAGATACCACGCATACGTGATCTGGCACCGGCTTTGACTTTGCTTGTTTTACTCTTTGTGAGTGTTTTGACTGTTGGGGCAATTGGTAAGAGTCTAACGGCAGTTGCTGAGGAGGCGACGGATAGAGAGGCTTATATTAATAATACGCTACCAACAAATTGGCTCACTCTGAGACAATAAAATTTGATTTGGAAGGTGTGAATTAGAGGGTTAATGTAAGGAGAATGGTAAGTTCGTAGTAGGTGATAAATCGCCTACTACGAACCCTTAACTTAATGGCTTTGAGGTAAATAATGCAGATATTCCAAAATGAACTAACGAAACTCATTTACGGGGAAGCTATTGATACCCTTGATAAATGTGTTGACGATAATTCAGTTGAACTGATTTTTGTTGATCCACCTTATAATATTGGTAAGAAATTCTCCCATTTTAAAGATAAATGGCCAAATGATGAAGCATATCTCAACTGGTGTTATCAGTGGATTGATATTTGCATAAGGAAATTAAAAGAGAATGGGACAATGTATTTAATGTCAAGCACACAAGCAATGCCCCATTTAGATTTATATATAAGAAAAAAAATGGTTATATTGTCTCGTATTATATGGGTTTATGATAGCTCCGGTGTCCAAGCTAAAAAATATTATGGCTCATTATGGGAGCCAATCTTGTTCTGTGTTAAAGACAAAAACAATTATACGTTCAACGCTAACGAAATTCTTGTAGAAGCCAAAACCGGGGCTAAAAGAAAGTTGATTGATTATCGGGGCGCTGAACCAAAACCTTATGAGACACAAAAAGTACCCGGTAATGTATGGGAAATTCCTCGTGTCCGCTATCGAATGGATGAATATGAAAATCACCCTTCACAAAAACCAGAAGCTTTACTAGATAGGATAATAAGGGCTAGTTCTAACAAAGGCGATATTGTTCTTGATCCCTTTTCAGGGACATTTACGACTTGTGCAGTTGCTCAAAAATTGGAAAGAAGA
>JBDLJY010000463.1:0-4659 GCA_039714115.1 Pseudomonadota bacterium
ACACCATTATCATCACAAAAAGGACAATCTTTAATCCCAGCTTGTCGTTCAACTTCAATCTCATCATCAAAACCCAAATCTTGACTTACCGGTATGAGCACTACCGGCACATTTTGCTCCGCTTTTGCAGGCGGCTCGTTCTCTTTTATTATTTTAGAAGTAACGATCTTAGCATCTAAATCCCGTGCGGTTTTTAATATCCCTGCCTCATCATGATTACAAAGGCGTGAGCTTTTATGGCCATTTGGCTCTTCAAAAACCACAAAACCATCATCAACATGACAATAAGGACAATCCTTAACCCCCGCCTTTCGTTTGGCTTCACGCTCAGCCGCCGCCTTTTGCTTTTCCTCCTCCAGAGGAGTAAATTGATTCGCCCTATATTTCTTGATAATCCCCGCCAAATAGGCGACTGGATTTTTTATCTCATTTTGATTCACCATTTGTTCCAGCACCAATATCAATTGCTGGGCATTATCAATGCCTTTCAGCATTGAACTCATAACCTCTTTTTGTTGTTCACTGAAATCCAGTTTAAAGGATAACGTTTGTTGAGGTTTCTCCTTTTTCACTTGTGGTACAGGCGGCTCGTTCTCTTTTTTAGAAGACGCGGGCACATCTAGCAACTCTGTTTGTTTCGACGGTGTGGAGTGTTGAGCCGGCGCCGTAGGACGACTATCTTTTGCCGGTATCCAATCAGGATTAAGAGCAGGACTTTCATAAACGGTTTGTCTCCATTCAATATGGCCTTTTTCATTAACACGCTCCCGTTTTAAATAACCACAAGTCTCTAATTCTTTTAAAGCAGAACGTATTGCGGTTTTACCATCGGAAAAATGTTTCATCAAATGGGATATTCTAATAATCCAATTATCGCTACAACTAAGTAGATAACTCAGCAGACCTTTGGCTTTCATAGATAAGCTGGGATCGCTCAAGCTATTGTTATCGATTTGGACAAAGTGAGTATTTCTTTTGGGTATTCTGACGATGCACATTATATGCTCCTATTTTGTTTAGTTGTTAGAGTCCAAGACTTATCTTAGACTCCTGCTAGGTTATTCAAACCGATACTTTTTTATTAACAAACGTTTCCATTCGCTAACATGCCCCTTCGGGGAGGTATCTCTCAAAGCTTGCAAACATCACAAGCGCGTTATGGCAACATTGCCATTAAAGCCGGTGAATCAACCAATGAACGTAGAAAAATGCCTCTGGCACCATTCAAATCACGATCCATTTTTATACCACCAGCTTCTATTACTCTTGACCCACCTACTTTTTTCAACTCGCCTGTCCAACTCACAGTTTTGCTGGTGTAAGCTTCGCACACATCGATCAAAGGCAAAAGTTTTCGCGGTAGCGAAAACTTTTGCCTTTGATACCTTTTTACCAAACTCAAGGGCTTTGTTTTTTAAGCGCACTTTGAATTGGTAATGCGCCCAAGTCAGCATTGCTCTTACTGTTTTTGAACGTAGTTTGCGACCAGACTTACTCGCCATTTGGCTCGTTTCAAATGTAGGTAATAAAACGACATCAAAGTTGTCTACCAAAAAACGTGCTGTTTTGAAGTGAATTGAACGTCGCAAGCTCCGTTACTTCGTTGCTTTGATGAGATTCTTAATCTTTTTTATCATCCTGGCTTGGGCTATTTTCATGCGTCTTTTGGCTTTACTTTTTGCCTTGCTTGTACGATAAATTAAATCGTCAAGATAGAAACAAAATCGTCATAACCAATCTGCCCTGCTATAAATTCTGAAAAAAAAGTTTGGAATGTTCGCACCCCTGGATCAAGAGCAACCACACGCCCTTGGTTCGTGGGTACATTGACAGGTTTCTACTTTTTGTGGGACGGACAAAAACCATTCATGATATTGGTAAATCAAACGGCTATCTAATGGCTCTTTTGGCAATGCTTCGCTGTAGTGTAATTTATTGCCAGATACACGCGGATAAATACCGGCTTTTTTAATCGCACTCTTAGGAATGTAGCAAGACAAGATTGTGTCGGATTTTTCCGGCTTCTAAATTTTGGATACCCCTTTGCCTTCCAATAGGCTTGGTGTGCTTCCTTGACGGCTTGCCCCTTGATTAGAAAAGGAACCTCATCACAAAACGAAGGAAGCTGCTTGAGCAAGTCTTTCTTAATTTCCATCCAAGAGGGTGAAAAGTTGACACAAGAGCGAATGTAATCAATGGTTTGATTGAACACGTAACGGCTACAATCGTTCCATTTTTGGAATATTTGCTTTTGCACTGAGGTCGGCTTAAGCTTAATGGTTTTCGCTCTTGTCATCGGTTCAGCTTCTGCCAACTTAAACGCTTGACGTGCCTCCTTGATTGCTTTCGCCTTGATTTTCAATGGTACGTCTAAGCACCATTGTGGCAACTGTTCCAATAAGTCATTTTTTATCTCTGTTATCGTTGGAAAGAAGTTCACACAAGACCTAATATATTTTAGGGTTTTATTGAACACCAAGCATCTACAATCATTTTGCTTGCTTTTGTTTAGCTTCGCATACCTTCGGTTTCCGACTTTTTTTCTGGGTCGGACAAGGCTTTACGAACTTGGGTTCTATAGTTTATAATTCCGTGCATCCGACAGGAGAAGACATGGAGGATGTTAAAAAGATCGTTTGTAAGCTCCTGTTCTGGGCACGGAAAGATTAGTCTGCTTGAGAACCACGATTTTTCCACCGTTTTCTTGGATAATCCATTCGATAAGTTCAAATCAAAATCTTGCGAGCCTGTCTTTATGGGCAACCACAATTTCGAGTTGTTCGCCTCGCATTGCCCGTTCCAGTATGGATTTAAGCCCACGACGCTTATAGTTGAGTCCGCTGCCAACGTCTTTGACGATTTCGGCGTTTTGGTACTGTTCTCGCATAAATTGGACTTGCCTTTTGAGATCGTCTCGCTGTTTTGGGCTTGAGACTCTACAGTAGCATAAGGTGGTGCTTTGTTTTTGTTGACCAAGGTAGGCTTCGACGTTGTATCGTATATAAGGTACGCTTTCTTATTTACAATCCATTATTTTAGGTTTATGAAAGTTTGTTAATGAAAAGGGTACTATGCATAAACCGCTTTTTCCATGACTATTTGGAGTAGCATTTGTTAATACCATCCCTATTGACTTCTTGCTTGTGAAATTAAGTGTTTAATGGCGAGCGCGACGTGCCAGCCGAGAGTACGACTAATCTCCAATAAGATTAGCCAGTTGGCGGTATAGGTGTGTCGGCGCGTAATCTACCACCTTTTGGTGATATTTGCAAGCTATTTTTTAAAATAAGGAACACGTATGAATATTGGCCAGAGATTGATAAAAGTTATTTTATTAAAAAACAATACGTTAAAATAATTTTCGTTAAAAGCTAATATGCCCTATGTAACACTTCAACGATATTTATCGGGTGATAGAAAACCTAATGTAGATGCTTTGATAAAAATCAGCCAATTCATAGACGTGAATATGAATTGGCTTTTAATGGGCGAGGGTCCCATGTACCGCCATCAGCTTGAAGAAAAAAAGGCAGAGTACAAAAAGAGAGACAAGGTTGACCAAAAGAAAGACTGGTTAAGCGACTGGTGGGCACAAGCCGATGATAAAAAACGTCATTGGCTAGAAATCGAAATGGGGCGAACATTCCCAGAATACCGTGAATGGCTTGAGAAACAGGGCCTTTAAGCTCCACACACAAAAAAAACACCACCACCACAAGTTATCAGTTATCACTTGCAGAATTAACAGTTAACTAATGAATGTGGTAGTGGTGTTTTTTCTCAGTATTCTTAAAATCAGTATTATTAAGATCAGTATTGTTAACTGTTGGGGATTTGTGAAGTCATAAAACCTGAAGTCATAAAAACAGGATTCACAAAAATTGTCTGTCACCACTCGCCAACGCCTCATTTCCAGCAACATATCGAATTAATTCAGATTTATTCATTTGCCGTTAAAAATCCCACGCCAGTTGATCGCTACTAAGCATTTCATAAACACCTCTTTTAACCTCCTTTTTCGCCATTGACGCGCTCCCGTCTTAAATAGCCGCTTGCTTCTAATTCTTTTAGGCTAGAACGTATTGTTGTTCTACCATCGGGACTTTGTTTGATTAAGTTGTTTATGATAATGTCCCAATTATCTGGACGGCTAAGTAGATAACTTAACAAGCCTCTAGCTCTCCAAGACAGAGTAATGTCTTCTAGGCTGCTTTTCTCAATCCGAACGAATGTAGTATCTTGTCACGGGCGTTTATCTGTTGTAATCATGGAGTTATACCAACGGTCACTAAAACAATTATCCATAGCTAGTGAGGGAGCAGATTTTTTTTGATTTATGCGCTCCGTTAAAAATCAGATTTTTTAAAAAAATCTGATTTTTTTGATGCGCTCAGTAATATTTAAATAAAATCAATCATTTATCCTTAACTTAATGGCATTGGTTCTGAAACCCCCTTGAAAAAAAACTCGGGGTGTTTGGCTCGCTACCACCCTTTGGCTTCATCCATCCAAGCCACTCTGAGCAAAAAAACAAACATGACTATTCAACCAGTTGCAGCATCTCTATGCCATTGGGTTGATTAATTTGCACTCCTTGTAATCCATTGGCAACCTCAAGGACCTTTAACACCGTAACGTTGAATGCCGCAGCAATAGACC
>JBDLJY010000464.1:0-4658 GCA_039714115.1 Pseudomonadota bacterium
TCAATGAGTAAAGAAGTTGTCGCCTGATAAATAGGTGTTAATCGGAAAGTTCCCAGTATAGCCAACAAACCGATTGCCAAAGTTAACTTTAAAATTGTCCTCCTATACTTATTAAAAATATGCCAATAAACTCGGAGATCAATACTATTTTCCTCCGTGGATTGAGTCGTCTTTTCGTCACGGACAATAATGACTCTACTTCCCTGGGGGACATGTACATAACTGTTGTCTTGATTTTCGTTTGCCATCATTAACCTCAAGAACCGTTCGTAGTAAGCTATTTATATTATAGCAGAATATGGAACGCCTCACGTAATAAAGGCAAAAGCTATTTATGAGCCGGATTGAGGATGTTGATCGTGTTGTGTTTATCCGTTATTTCCGTCAATCCGTTGTACTTTGTAACCGTCCGTTAAGAAATCCGATTTTTTAAAAAAATCGGATTTCTCTGCCGGAGAGCTACAACACTCGCTGCTCCAATCCCAACTCTGACGACAAATCTGCCAAAGTCTGAGCATTACTCAATACCGCAATATGCGCCTTTTCTGGCTGCAAATAAGTCATAGCCACTCGTTGCAAATCTTCCATTTTCACCTGTAAAACTCGGTGACGAAACTCGCGCAACACTTTTGGAGTACGTCCATGCAAACTATTGAAAAAGCTCGTCATCGCCTCTCCCGCCGGCGAACCGGGACGATCAATACGACTAATCACCCCAAGAATCGCTTCCTCTAAAGCCCCGGCTTCATGTTTGCTATCCTGTAACCACCTCAAAGATCGATCAAAATCTGCCAATGTCTCCATTAAACGTGGATCACGGTAGGAATAAAAACGAAACGCTCCGGTACTGCCATCATAATTAGCACCGCCACCATACGCGCCCCCCTGCTCACGCAACACTCGGTGCAAATAGCCATTTTGCAAAAAACCCCCCAATATCGTCAAAATGGGTGCATCAGGATGCCCAGCCGATACCGTCGGATAAGCTTTTGCACAAAAATTTACCTGTGTACTGGTACTCCACGACTTTTTAACCACATAATTCACCGCCGAAGGTTTAAAACTCACGCCGTCGGAACTCAAAGCGGAGTGCCAGCTAAGCTTTGCAAAAGCATCTGCAATTTCATTATGTTGCTGAGCTTCACTCACTACTAATAATTGGCGCGGCGCCTCAAGCAACTTATCACGAATACGCTCTAACTTAGCAGCAAACGCTCTCAATTTATCCTCATCTCCTAAACTATCATCCAAAGCCTTCAGCGATTTCAGCCCCGCTAAACCATGCCAACGATGGGAATAATCTCCCACTGGACTCATACCGCTGCAAGAGGCACTCATCACTAAGTGATGCCCTCGCGCTGTGACACTATTATCACTCTCTGCTCGTAGTTGTGCAATCAATTCGCGCAGACGTGGCAGTTCATCAAAACGGGCTTGTTCTAATGTCTCCCGTAATAATTCGGCTAAGGGTGCTTGATGACGTACCAATGCTTTTCCCCCTAAACTAAAATTACCACGCGCCGCCTGTACATCAAAAATGCTGCCGCGCAGTGAAACTCTCGCACTAATACCCCCTGTCACCGCTGCCTGTCGTGCCGCCGTTTCCCGATAATCCTTATCCCCACAACCCACTTCTGTCATGCAATCACAAAATAAGGGCAGCACGTCTAACAATTCGGTATCAAATTCGGGCAAATCTACAACAATCGTTTCATACACCATCCCATTGGTGCCGCGTGCAAACCACGTTGCGGGTAACTTATTGACGGCTTGAGAAGTGCCTTCAGGAATTTTTAATTCATCTGGCACATCCTCTAAGCCGACTTTCGGTAATATCTCAGGATCATCTCTTTTAGATTGACGGGCTTCTAAAGCGGCGGCTTGTTCAATGACTTTGGCTTTATCGGCATCAGTCATGGCAGTTTTCATTGCCTCTAATTGCGCCATTTCCTCCGCCAATTCTTGTGTCGCCAAGTTGGCATCGGGTGCCATCACTACCCGCACTCGGTGCGGATTATCCAATAATAAGCGCCGCACTAATTTGGGTATAAAATCAGGGTTTTGACAATCCGCCTGTAACGCCGTCAACACGGGATCAATGTTTAAAAACGCTACCGGATCACCACCATGAATCATCGGAGATAAGGCGTTGATTGTCAGGCGCAATCCGTATGGAAAACCATCGCCTGTAATTTCTCGCTGATTCAATTCGATTTGATGGAGTACCGATTCGACCATTTCTAGCGGCACTCCGTTATCAGCTACATCTTTAAGCACTTGAAAAATAAACTCTTCTACCGCTTCCGCCTGCTCAGAATTCGAGCCTTCCAAGCCACACATGAAACTGCTTTCACGGCTACTCTCATCAAAACCGCACAAAGGCGAGGGCGCGGTACCCAATGATGTCGTTTCTAAGGCATGACGTAAGGGTGAGGCACTATTATCAAGCAATACGCCCGTCAATAAACTGGCATTCATCACTTCACGAATGTCGGTGCTTTTTCCCAACAACCACGCTAACACGATATGGGTTTTATTCTGAGTATTTTCATTTTTATCAATGGGATAGTAATTCACCACTTGTTGTGGCGTATCATAACGTTGCTCATCGGAAATCTGCAAGCAGTCCCTTTTTTGAAAATGCTGCAAAGCACGCTCTTGAAACAAACGCTGATGTTCTGCGGCTGGACGATCTCCGTATGTCATAAAAATCGCGTTAGTGGGATGGTAATGACTGGCATGAAACGCTTTCAGTTGGGCATGAGTCAACTGAGGAATTTCTTTGGGCTCGCCTCCGCTGTTGTAGTGATAAGTAATGGTGGGAAATAGGTGGTGATGCGCTGTATGCCACAAACGTTGCACTGGTGAACTCAAGGCGCCTTTCATTTCGTTAAACACTACGCCTTTATAAAGCAGGGGCGAGTTAGGATCATTGGGCGTTTCAAATTCGACGCGATGCCCTTCTTGTGCAAAATCAAGGGCATCCAAGTTAGGAAAAAATGTCGCATCTAAATACACTTGCAATAGGTTGTCGAAATCCTTTGCATTTTGACTTGCAAAGGGGTAAGCCGTCCAATCGCTACTGGTAAAGGCATTCATGAAGGTATTCAAGGAGCGGCGCGTCATCATGAAAAACGGATCGCGCACGGGATAGCGTTTGCTGCCACACAAGGAGGTGTGTTCAAGAATATGCGCTACGCCGGTGGAATCTTGTGGGACTGTTAAAAAGGCGACTAAAAATACGTTGTTATTATCCTCAGCGGATAAGTGCAAATGCCGTGCGCCGGTAGCGAGGTGTCGATATTCCTCAAGCTCAATATTTAAACTGGGAATCCGTGCTTGACGGACAAGGGTAAAAGCGGACATTTAATTTCCTTTATGTTGAGTAGAATGGTTCTAAAATAGCACAGATTGAAGAGTGATACTAAATCAATGCTATCTCGTGCCAGGTTCGTAGTAGGCGATTTATCGTCTATTAATGGAATTTATAATTGCATTAATAAATATACATGGGATGCACCCTTGACTTATTGCCGCCAATTTTTGATGATCCAATGTTTATAACTGTTGTTGATGAGGAACATTCAGTTGATTTCTCATCAATGAGAATCGTAGAGAAAGGCAGATATGCGCCTCATCGGCTGGCGGGAAAAAATGTGGTTTTGCTTGCCCCATATGTTATGGAGGCTTTTCCTACCGATGAAGCGCTTTTGATGCTAACGTAATCTTGAGTACCACACTTAAATTGCCCGTGGATGTTGAGTCTTTAACGGAAATTTGGCAATTGTCTCATGAAACGGTTTCGGCTGATTATGTCTTGGATTGCCCCTACCAACCGTGATTTTTTGTAGGGGCAATCCCTTGTGGTTGCCCTTAACTTAATGGCATTGCTCAAAAAGCAGGGTAAAGGCGACATGGTGCAGGGTTTGTCAATGGAAATACCGATTCCTGGTTCTGTGATTGCTTATGCGGCGGCGCCCCCAGATCTATTTTTTTTGGGGCGCGTGTGATTTTTTATTTACGGGCGTTTTGAGGGCTGTTAAAATGATTAACCAAGTTCGTAGTAGGCGATAAATCTCCTACTACGAGTGCTTAACTTTTACCTGGCGATTTATCGCCTATTTCTGAGAACGATCAAATGATACAAAAAACATTTTTACTGACAATCACATACGCCCTGCTGTTCCTAAACCCCAGCACCGCCCAAGCAATCGACACTCCCATGCTCCGCCTCAATACGGAGATGCACACGGCAAAGATAACCAATACCGTAAGGGTTTATTGGTTTCCAGAGAGGGTAGTACGGTGCAATTTGGTTATGAAGTATGGGGCAAACACCCTGCCCGTTTTTCTCTGAATGAACGTACCTTGACACTCAATCCCGCCAGCCAATCAAACCTAAATGCTCCGCGCACCCAAGGTTTAAATATCACCGGTTGGGAAGATACCTATCACCCCAAACTCAACGGTAGAGCCATTCCCCTAAAACAATACGAAAAGGCACGCAGCCTCGCCATCGCACCCGATAATCAACACTTTTTGCTGGGCACGAATTGGTGGTTACGCTACTTTGATAAACAAGGCGACCAACAATGGCAAATTCCGGTGCCGGGTATTGCTTGGGGAGTCAATATCGCCGGTAATGGTAAAGTCGCGGT
>JBDLJY010000465.1:0-4610 GCA_039714115.1 Pseudomonadota bacterium
GTTGCTATTTTTCAGCAAGGAGAAACTGAATATGGAACAGAATATGTGCAGTTGATTAGAGAGGGCATGAAAAGCATCGGATATGAATTGGAAGACGTTGCCATTCAAGCGGCAGGCGGAATGGCCTTTGAGCAAAAAATGACTTATGGCCTTCAAATTAAAGAAAAGACTTTAGATACCATCACCTCTCATCATCAAATTTCCACCGGCATGTTTCGCGCACTGTCACTATTTATACAGTTGAACTACTCGTTATTAGCTAGTTTGCCCAGTTGCATCATCATAGATGATATAGGGGAAGGACTTGATTATAGTCGTTCTACCGCCTTGATGAATTGGCTAATTAACAAAACCAAGGGTACCAAAATACAATTAATCATGTCAACCAATGACCGATTTGTAATGAATGCGGTACCGCTTGAATATTGGTCGGTCATTCAACGTTTTCCTCATAAAACTATGATATATAACTATTTTAATTCTAAAGAATTATTTGACCGATTTGAATTTACCGGCTTAAGTAACTTTGATTTTTTTTCATCGAACTATTTCCTCAAAAAATAATGCAAAAAATCGCTGTCTTTGTAGAAGGGCAAGGTGAACTTATCTTTATTAGAAATCTGCTCTATTATTTAGTTGATCCGGCTCAATTGAGCTTTGAGTGTTTTAAGCTACATGCCAATTTGCAACAGGAAGTGCCCTACGAATATAAAAACCCTAATGCTCAAATACATTTTCAAATTATCAATGTGGGAAATGATGAAAGGGTATTAGATGTCATAAAAGAGAGAGAAGAACGCTTGTATCGTGCCAATAAACATATAACTTATTAATTTTTTAAGAAAGTGACTTTTGATGTTTACATAGCAACATGTACCAATTCTGAAGGGCAACTAGACAGCTTGTCTATTAAATTGAGATTATCCTCATCGTGGCTGATAATCGGTTCATTTCATCTCCCTAGATAGGTTTTCTATATGAACGCTAAAAATTTGACCTGCCCAATATGTGATGAAGGGCAACTTGTTCCTAATGTCTGTATGGAAAAGACTATTTATAAAGAAAAAACCTTGACGATCAACTATCAATCTTCGACGTGTTCAATATGTGGATCAGAGATAGTCACACCAACACAGGCACACCATAATCAAGCACATATCCTAGATGAACAGAGAAAAATTGACGGGCTGCTAACTAGCTGTGAAATAAAACGTATTCGGGAAACTTTTAATCTAACCTCAACTCAAGCGGCGGAACTATTTGGTAGCGATGCGACCGTTTTTTCTAAATATGAAAGAGGAGAAGCGACGCAAAGCGTTACTTTGGATAAGCTTTTACGTCTCGTCAAAGAAATGCCCTTAGCGTTTGAACGCTTACGGTTGATTTCTGGCTTTTAATTTTATGGTGGTGGTAACACCATTTTGTAGGGGCATACCCTATCGGGTTTGCCCTTAGATTTATCCCAAGGCTAACGCTCCTAAACAGAGAATTTTTATGAACAAAATCGGACAACCAGAACGCCAAACCCAAAACCGCGTAGTGCAATTATTTCAAAACCAACTAAACTACCGCTACTTGGGCAATTGGCAAGATCGTCACAACAATCGCAACATTGAAACCGACATCTTAAAAGCTTTCCTGCAAAAAAGACAAGGTTATAGCGATACACTTATTTCTAAAGCCTGCTATGAACTGGACAAAATAGCCGGCGATCAAAGCAAAAGCCTATACGACATTAACAAAGCCGTGTACCGCCTCTTGCGTTATGGCATCAAAGTTAAAGTCAAAGCCGCTGCACATAAAAAAACCGTTTGGCTCATCAATTGGAAAGAGCCATTAAAAAATGACTTTGCCATTGCCCAAGAAGTCACCATCAAAGGAGAAAATACCAAACGCCCCGATATTGTCTTATATATTAACGGGATTGCATTGGCTGTTATTGAATTAAAACGCAGCACTGTCTCAGTTTCACAAGGCATCCGTCAAAATTTAGACAACCAAAATTCCATATTCATCAAAGCGTTTTTTGCCACCCAGCAATTACTCATGGCGGGTAATGATACCCAAGGATTACGCTATGGCACGATTGAAACCCCTGAAAAATACTACCTCACTTGGAAAGAAGATAGCCACAACCCGCTTGATCGCCATATCACCCAAATTTGCAAAAAAGAACGCCTGCTTGAAATCATCCACGATTTTATCGTCTTTGATCGAGGCATTAAAAAATTATGCCGCCCTAACCAATATTTTGGCGTTAAAGCCGCGCAACAAGATATCCAAAAACGAAAAGGCGGTATTATCTGGCACACCCAAGGCAGTGGTAAAAGCCTCACAATGGTTTGGCTCACCAAATGGCTCCGTGAACATATAGAAAATGCGAGAGTACTTATCATTACTGATCGTCAAGAACTAGATCAACAAATCGAAAAAGTCTTTAAAGGAGTTAACGAAGACATTTATCGCACCAAAAGTGGTAACGACTTAATCACCAAACTCAATGAGACTAACCCTTGGCTACTTTGTTCACTGATTCATAAATTCGGCAAATCTGAAAATTATGACAACTACATTGACGAACTAACAAAAAACCTACCCAAAAACTTTCGGGCTAAAGGCGAACTTTATGTATTTGTAGATGAATGCCACCGTACCCAATCGGGCAAATTGCACCAAGCCATGAAGAAAATACTGCCTAATGCGGTGCTGATTGGTTTTACTGGTACGCCGCTCTTAAAGCAAGACAAACAAAAAAGTATAGAAATCTTTGGCGCCTACATTCACACCTACAAATTTAATGAAGCCGTCGCTGATCAAGTTATATTAGACTTGCGTTATGAAGCCCGAAATATCGACCAAAATATCTCCTCGCCAAAACGTATAGATCAATGGTTTGAAGCCAAAACCCAAGGCTTAACCGAAATTGCCAAAACAGAACTCAAAAAACGTTGGGGAACTCTACAAAAAGTATTAAGTTCTGAAGATAGACTCAGCAAAATAGTCAATGACATCTGGGTTGATATGAACACCAAACCTTGTTTGCAAAATGGAAAAGGCAATGCCATGCTCGTTTCAGGTAGCATATATCAAGCCTGTAAATACTATGAATTATTTCAAAAAGTCGGACTTAAACAATGTGCAATTATTAGCTCCTATAATCCTTCCATAAAAGATATTAAAGGAGAAAGCACCGGAGAAGAGGGCTTTACTGAAAAGTTAAGGCAATATGAAATCTATACCAAAATGCTCAAGGGCAAAAATACCGCCGATTTTGAAACAGAAGTCAAAGAAAAATTTATAAATGAACCAGCTCAAATGAAATTGCTAATTGTAGTCGACAAACTATTAACCGGCTTTGATGCCCCCTCCGCCACCTATTTATACCTTGATAAAACTATGCGAGATCATAGCCTATTTCAAGCGATTTGTCGCGTCAACCGACTAGATGGAGAAGACAAAGAATATGGCTATATAATTGACTATAAAGACCTTTTTAAAAGCCTTGCCCAAACAGTTCATGACTATACCTCCCAAGCCTTTGACCAATATGAGCCAGAAGATGTCGCTGGACTTTTAACTAATCGCCTTGAAAAAGCAAAAGAACGCTTAGATATGGCATTGGAAACCATAAAAGCATTATGTGAACCAGTAGAAGCCCCTAAAGATTCCTTGGCTTATATCAGATATTTTTGTGGCAGTTCAGACAAAAAGCGTCTCGCACTTTATAAATATACTGTTGGATTAATAAGAGCTTATGCTAATCTTGCCAATGAAATGCAAGCAGCGGGATATTCTGTGGCTGAAACCGAAAATATAAAAAAAGAAGTCAAATACTACACCAATTTACGAGAAGAAATTAAAAAAGCCAGTGGCGATTATATTGACTTAAAAGCCTACGAACCAGCCATGCGTCATTTAATCGACACCTACGTCCGTGCTGAAGAAAGCGAAACTGTTTCGGCATTTGATGACATGACACTGGTTCAAATAATCGTAGAAAAGGGAATAAAAGACACTATAAAAACACTGCCAAAAGGCATTAGAGCTAATAAAGCTGCCGTTGCCGAAACGATTCAAAATAACCTGCGTAAAGTCATTACAGAGGAAAAACCGACGAATCCCAAGTATTTTGAACAAATGTCGGAGCTATTGAACGCGCTAATTAAAGCAAGGCAAGAACAAGCCAAAAGCTATGAAGCCTATTTAGCTGAAATTATAGAACTGGCGAAAAAGATTAATAATCCAGCCAGTTCGACAACTTATCCAAATTCACTAAACTCAAACGCTAAAAGAGCCTTGTATGACAATTTAGATAAAAACGAAGGATTGGCATTAACCTTAGATAGTGAAATTCAGTCCACCAAAAAAGATGATTGGAGAGGCAATAAAATCAAAGAACGAGAAATCAAATATACCCTAAAAAAGCACATTCCAGCGGATAAAGTGGATGATATTTTTAAAATTGTAAAAAATCAACAAGAGTATTAGACTTGTCCCTAAATCAGACTAACTAAAAAAAATGATTATTCTCGAACAAATTTCCAAGCGATTCAAACGCAAACCCGTTTTAGAAAATGTCAGTCTCCAAATTCAGCCCGGAGAACATATTG
>JBDLJY010000466.1:0-4601 GCA_039714115.1 Pseudomonadota bacterium
CCCGTCCGGCACAATCATTAGTAATTTAATAAAATCAATCATTTGCTGTTTATCATAAACAGATCACATAGGACTGAATGTCATGCGATTAGGTAAAGTCATAGCTAAATTAGCCTCCAACATTGAATTACAGGTGAGTGAATTGACTCCACACCAACAACTGTTGATCTATATCCTTAAAGGTACACCGCTATATGTTAAATGTCGGCGCTTAGATTTATGGGAAAATGCCTATAAAGATATTTGGAAAAATCTCTGTCAAGAAGAACAAAAGGAAGCGAACCATAAATCACGAATTACAGAGTTGATTAATCTAGTTTTTGAACTTGGAGATCTAAATTTATACTGTGCCTTTGACAGAAAAGAAACACATAGAGCCTATAAAAAAGTGAAAGCAAAATGGGCAAAGTTGGATTTACCTACCTTACACACCATGAATTTTACCGATTGGTAATATAGCAAGCGTAGGGTCGCATTTGTGCTGGACGGGGAAGTTCTCTCATCGCTCAGGTACGCAGGATTTAACGTCGTCTCGAACGGAGTGAGAGAACTTACCGACACCGCCTTAAAAATCCTATTTTTTGAAAAAATAGGATTTTTTTGATACCGATCAAAAAAACTTGTGTATGAGTGCGCTTCGCTAAGGGAACGAGAAGAAAAATCCTATTTCTTTAAGAAATAGGATTTTTTTTTTACATTTTTTCTCGACAACTAAGTGCAAGGCGCACCTTGCACTAAAAACTTTAATCAACACTATATTTATCTTCAAGCAACTTAGCCTGTGCCGCTGCAAGGCGGGCAATAGGCACACGCGGAGCCGAGCAAGACACATAATCTAAATCAATATGGTGGCAGAAACGAATGGATCCCGGATGCCCTCCCTGCTCTCCGCAAATCCCAACTTTCATACCAGCGCGGGTTTTGCGTCCCCATTCTACCGTCATGCTCATCAACTGACCCACGCCTTTGACATCTAGCACTTCAAACGGATTGTCTTGCAAAATGCCGGATTCGTTGTACAGCGGCAAGAATTTATTTTCCGCATCCTCTCGCGAAAATGAGAAAGATGCCTGAGTCAAATCATTGGTGCCAAAGGAGAAAAATTCAGCCACTTCAGCTAACTGCGAGGCCCTCATGCAAGCACGTACCACTTCAATCATGGTGCCAAACTTAAATGTCAGCTTGATACCTTGGCTGGTTTCGATTTCCTTTTGGATGGCATCCACCGACTTCTTGACACGCTTTAATTCTTGGGCAGTCGTCACTTGAGGTACCATGATTTCCGGGTGAATATCAATCCCTTCTTTGAGACATTCGGCTGTCGCTTCCAGAATGGCGCGAATTTGCATGGCATAGATTTCGGGATAAGTTATCCCTAAACGGACTCCGCGATGACCCAGCATGGGGTTGACTTCGTAGAGTTCGCGCACTTTGCTGAGCATCTGCTCTTTTTTAGCGATGACATCATTCACCATTTCTTCGCCCATTTCATCAAAGGGCGGTGGCAGCGGCGTGGGCAACTCATTCGGATTGGTCTGGGTTAGGCGTATGGTACTCAAGAGATTGGCGACCCCTTTGACCGTGCCGCGCAGTTGACGTAGGTTTTCCAGTTCATCAGTCAACTGCATTTCCGTCGGTAGAAATTCATGCAACGGCGGATCTAATAAACGCACAGTGACGGGACGCGGTGACAGGGTTTTTAATAAAGCCTTAAAGTCGTCACGCTGAATCGGTAATAACTTATCTAAAACAGCTTCGCGAGCCTCTACAGTCTCCGCGAGAATCATATCGACGACAATGGGCAGACGGTCAACATCATTGAACATGCGTTCTGTACGGCACAAACCAATGCCCATCGCGCCATACTCTACCGCTCGCTTCGCGGCTTCTGGCGTGTCCGCATTCGCCATAACTTTCAATTGTGCAATCTCATCCGCCCATGACAGTAGCGTTTTCATTTCTTCTGAAAATTCAGGCTCTATGGTGGGAAGCTCACCAAGGTACACATTACCCGTGCTACCGTCAATGGTGATGACATCGCCCTCATTGATGACTTGTTCACCCACTTTTGCTTGTCGCGCCTTGGTATCTACCGCAATACCTTCAGCACCCGCGACACAGGCTTTACCCATACCGCGTGCTACTACGGCAGCATGTGAAGTTTTTCCTCCGCGACTGGTGAGAATGCCTTGTGAGGCAAAAAAGCCGTGAATGTCCTCGGGTTTGGTTTCTTCGCGTACCAAAATCACTTTTTCACCCGCACGTCCTATCACTTCAGCACGATCAGCATCAAACACGCATTTGCCAGATGCCGCGCCCGGGGAAGCGGGTAAGCCTTGTGCGAGGGCAAATTGGGCCTTGGTGTTTGGATCCAAACGAGGATGCAGCATTTGTTCTAGCAGTTCAGGATCAAGTCGTAACAAAGCTTGTTCTTTGCTAATCATGCCTTCATTGAACAGTTCCACCGAAGTACGCACCATCGCAGCAGCGTTCATTTTACCGTTGCGGGTTTGCAAGCAATACAATTGGCCTTTTTCAATCGTGTATTCGTAGTCCTGCACTTCGTGGTAATGGGCTTCGAGTTTGTTACGCAAATCAACCAGTTGCTTGTACAGTTCTGGCATTTCTTGTTCCATTTCCTGTACAGGTTTGGGGGTGCGGATACCGGCGACTACGTCTTCTCCTTGGGCATTGACTAAGTAGTCGCCATACATTTTGTTTTCGCCAGTGCCGGGATCGCGGGTAAATCCGACACCGGTGGCACTGTCGTTACCCATGTTGCCGAATACCATTGCTACCACGTTGACGGCTGTACCATTTGCCATGTCTTTAGTGACATTAAATTCGCGGCGATAATCGACAGCCCGTTTGCCCCCCCATGAGTTAAATACGGCTTTAATGGAGATTTCTAGTTGTTCATGGACATCTTGAGGAAACGGGTTGCCGGTTTGCTCTTTGACGACTTGCAGGAAGAGTTCGCTGATTTCTTTGAGGTTTTCAGCCGTTAAATCGACATCTACTTTCGCGCCGACGCGCTTTTTGACCGCCTCAAAATGTTCATCAAAGTGTTCATCGGCGACATTTAAGGCCACTTTGCCAAACAGTTGGATAAAGCGGCGATAGGAGTCATAACTAAAGCGCTCATCGCCGGTTAGTTTAATGAGGCCATTCAAGGTTTGAGCGTTGAGACCTAAATTAAGAATGGTATCCATCATGCCGGGCATGGACATGGCTGCGCCTGAGCGCACGGAGACGAGCAGCGGATTATCGGGATCGCCAAAACCTTTACCGGTGGCTTTTTCAACGGCTTGGATATGTTGTTTCACGTCGTCCATTAAGCCGGCTGGCAAAGCTTTCTTATCAAGATAGCTTAGGCAGGTTGCGGTGGTGATGACAAAGCCGGGCGGCACGTTGAGGCCAATTTGTGTCATTTCGCACAAGTTGGCACCTTTGCCGCCTAGTAGCGGTTTGTTTTTTCCATCTCCGTCTTTAAATGAGTAGATGTATTTCATTAATGAGCTCCTTGACTGTGGTTTTTTAGTATTTCAGAAATAGGAGTCCAAGATTTATCTTGGACTCCTAGCAAACAAATATTAAACCGGAAAATCATAGCAGCGTAAAACCATTACAATTTATGATACCATTATTTATTTTAATGTGCTTATCCGCATCAAAACTTCAAGATGGGCAGCCACACTTTGACCCAGCGCTTGCAATTCATAACCCCCTTCAAGGGTGGAGACAATACGACCGTTGGCATATTTGTCGGCTATTGCCAAAATTTCCTGCGTCACCCAAGCATAGTCGTCAGTCTGCAAACGCATCATGGACATGTCATCATCTTCATGGGCATCAAAGCCTGCGGAGATAAAAATCATTTGGGGCGCAAATTGATGCAAAGCCGGTAGCCATTGCTTTGTAACAGCATCACGGAATTCATCCCCTGTCGTGCCAGCGGCTAATGGCACATTAATAATATGGTCACTAACCGTATCAGCACCAACCCCCGGATAAAAGGGATGTTGAAATGTTGAACAAAGCATCACACGCGGCTCGTCCGTGAAAATGGCCTCGGTACCATTGCCATGATGAACGTCAAAATCTGCAATGGCTACCCGATTCAATCCATAGGCGGAAATGGCATGCGCCGCTCCGACGGCAACATTGTTGAAAAAGCAAAAACCCATGGCATGAGCAGGCAGGGCATGATGACCGGGGGGACGGATATTACAAAAAGCGACTTTATGTTTATTGGTTAAGACTAAATCGGTGGCGTGAATAAGGGCGCCGGCTGCAC
Source organism: Pseudomonadota bacterium (assembly GCA_039714115.1). Classification (GTDB taxonomy): domain Bacteria; phylum Pseudomonadota; class Gammaproteobacteria; order Beggiatoales; family Beggiatoaceae; genus Thiomargarita. The sequence continues at coordinate 4,298 of JBDLJY010000466.1, forward strand.
GTAAGGCGGCTTGTGGAGTTTCTGGCATCAGCAGCGTGTCAGGATCGAGATAAGTATATCCTTGTTTTTCATTGAAAGTTAAAATTTTATCAATATATTTGACATCATGCACCCGAGCCAATTGTTGGCGCGTGGCTTTTGGTGCTTCATAATAATGCACAAAATCCATAAGCTGAGAGGCCCTCAATTGGTCCTCTATGGCATTGATTCTAGCTGGTCTTTCTGGGTGTCCAGTGCCCATGTTATGCAGTAGACAATCTGGATGATGAAAATAGGCTATAGACATGTTGACTTTTCCTCCTTC
>JBDLJY010000467.1:0-4586 GCA_039714115.1 Pseudomonadota bacterium
TTTTTTTTTGCGTTCTTATTTTCAATGTTAAACATTGATCGTACAGCCTATACATGTAATATTAACATGTAAATAGTTATCAATACTTTTATGTACTATATTATTTCAAGGAACTACAATGACAGTCAGAGCAGTTATAGCTGAAGTTTTAGAACAGCGACACAAAAAAGTCCTGATGCTTGAAAAAGTCCATCATGGACTGGCAGAACTAGAGATGCAAATGGATAGCCTACAACAAATGGCTGCCGAAGTTGAAGAAGATCCTGAAGATGTCCCACAAGACATTGTGAAATTCAGTTCCAAAATTGCCACTCATATTAATGTTCTTCAAAATGAAGTGGTACAGTTAAATGCCTCTATTCTGAGCCTGACTAAACGGTTTAGCAAGGAAACAATCAATATTGGAGTTGCCGGTAAAGCACGTCAGGGTAAGAGTACGCTACTTCAAAAAATCTCGGGCCTCTCCAACCAGGAAATACCTACGTCCGATGAACTCCCCTGCACCGGGGCAAAAAGCAAAATTTATCACTCAGAAGAGAGCCCCTACGCCAAAATAGAGTTTTATTCTAAAGAGGAATTCCTCAAAGAAATCCTCTATGCCTATTTTGACAAATTGAACATGCCTAAGCCATTTTCACTGAAACGCTTTGGCAACGCCTTACCCGATTTGGATGAAAAAGCCCGTGATGACCGCAACTTAAATAAGGCCATTTATGAAAAACTGAATTTTATTCATCAGGCATTTCCATCGTTCACTGAATTGCTGTCAAAATCCCATAAATTACTCGGGCTAGAGGAAATTATTGACTATGTGACCCAAAGTGAGGGGCGCACACGATACCTTGCCGTCAAAACCGCTAAGATTTATACCAAGTTTCCTAACCATGATGTGACAGGCTTGTGTTTAGTTGACTTGCCCGGACTTGAAGCCGCACAGGGACACGAACAGAAATTGGTGTCGTCGCTTGAGCATGAAGTTGACGCGGTGATATTTGTCAAATCTCCCGATGTGCTAGGGACAGATTGGGAGCAAGCTGATTACAATGTATTTGATTTAATTGATAATGTGGCCAGAGAAATTGCTCTGGCTAATCGCTTATTCATCGTGCTGAATGAAAAAAATGATGGCAGCAACAGAAAACAGGTACAACTGTTGAAGAATCAGCCGCCCGACACCTATAGCAAGCCCCGCATTCTGGCGGCGAATTGTAGTGATGCCGCTGATGTAGAACATAAAGTGTTTTCCGTTGTTCTCAATCATATTGAGAAAAATTTGGAAAGCACCGATCAGCAGTATGTCAAAGCCCTAGCGGAGCAGATGGAAGCCATCAATAAGACACTTACGCAACTCTTTAGGCCAACCATGACGGCCTTTAGTACCAGTAATGCCGACTTAGGCAGAGAAAGAAAATATCGGCTGTTATCGGAAAGATTCCTCAGAGAATTGACGACAGGGCTTGAAAAGTTAGTGTTGGAAGTCCAACTGGAATTAAATATTAGCGAGGAATTTAAGCAGAAGGTAGAAGAAATCTGCGAGTCTGCCAGAGAAAGCGCCCCTATTCCCACTCAAGAAGAACTCGCCGAGCAATACCTGGAACACAGCGGTTGGAAGGGGGTGGTAGGCGAGGAATTGAATTATTTACGCGCCTATCTAACCGAATTTATGGCGACCCACTTGGACGAGTACCTGCAAACAAAGATAGATGAGGTACTCCGACAAGTCTTAGAGCGAGTATTTCCTAAGGCCTTGCAACAAATGCTGCCCCCTCCTAAGGATGGCGATATCGAACCGCGTACCATCATACTTGGCTTTCAAGAATTGCTGGATAAAAGCGAACTTCCTAATATCTATAGGACTTTCGACTATATCCGCAAATTTAACTTTTCTTACCATAGCCATTTTCATTACCGTGTTCGTGAAGAAATGGGCTTATTAAGCACTTATAGCAGTGATTCTATTGACGACATTGTGCCTAACGATGCGACACGGGAAAACTTCATGGAAAAGGCGGAAGAAATCGCCAGAGGTTTGGATAGCCATTATCAGCAGACGATTTATCAACTGAGAAAGAAATTCAGTGATAAAATGCAAGCGGATCCCGCTAATGCCATTTTCGCGCTCGTTGAAGAGATTAAAGATCGTCTGGTCAGAGCCAAGGGGATTAAAGATGAATGGAAAAGTTTCCTTGATCCTATCCGTGAGCAGCTCTGGGTGGAGGAATTGAGTCGTTTTAACAAAGAGATTGCTTTACGCAAACAGTGGCGAAATGCCGTTGATGATGCGCTCAAGTGTGTCAAGCAAGTACGGGCGGATTTTCCGAGTTAGTTTGGAGTCCAAACCTTTTTTCAGGAGTGCAAGGCGTACCTTGCACCTCAAGGGAAAACGATAAAAATGCAAAATCGGACTACTATGATGATGCTAGGGGCAGATGCCGTGGGTAAAACTACTTTACTCGCTACCATGTACCATGAATTTGACGATCAATCTGGTTTTGAACTGAGCGCAAGCGGAGATACGCACAAAAATCTTCTGGAGGCTTATCAAAATCTAAGTAGCATCATTACACAACCGAGTTTTACACAGACAGGACAACTTTTGAAGGGCACAGCCGGTATCGTTGAACATGAATTTGAAATCAGGTTTTTGGGTCAGAAAGAAGTGGAATTAGTGTTTTGTGATATTGCTGGTGGGCTCATACGCGCCGAAAATAGTGGCAATCCTGATTTTGATGAATTTAAACATAAATTGAAGCAAGCGACTGTTATTATTAATGTTCTAGAGGCACCAGCCCTTGTAGAAGGCGATGAGCAGCTGTTAGTCAATGATCCTTTGCCCTTTTATGAGCACTTGCTACCCACGGTCATAGATAAGCGGAATCATCTTATTTTATTTGTGATTACTAAGTGTGAAGCCTGGCTAAAAAATGAGACTCTTCAAAAAAAGTTGGAAATGGCTTTTGAAACACACTATCAAAGGTTGCTCAAGTGGATGGAGGGACTTGATAATATCGCGGGTGTCTTGATGCCGGTCAAAACGCTGGGGTGTGTGGAATTTACCCGTATTGATGTTCAGGGTGACGATCATAAAGTCATCTTTGTTAGAAAACCAAATTTGCCGTTTCAGCCTGAAAATACCGATCAGCCCTTGCGCTATGCTCTGGCATTTGCTTTATCACAACACGATCAAAACCGTTTGCCGTGGAATAAGTTTGTGCGTTGGGTTTCCAATAAGGATATTGCATTTCAAAAAACATTGACCGAATTTGCTGAGGCACGTCATCGAAGCTTTAAAATTTATGGGAATTCTTCACTGATTGGGGAGACAAAATAATGGTTATTAAACCCATCGTTTTAGTCGGTGCGGCTGTTCATACGCGAAAAATTGAACCCGGTCAAGATTATGATTGGTATGTAAAAAAAGGTGATCTTCAATTATTTGATAAATTTGACGAAATTCATCGTGTTATGCTACGCGATGTCGGTGGGGAAGCGCCAAGATTAGCCGTGATTGTTGAAGAGCAACGTGTTGGGCTTCTGATTGGAGACATGCCCAGCCGGCGCCTGGATCATAGCAAAAGAGTGATACACGATACACTTTATTTGGAATTTGATACAGAATATTACCGAAGTGTCTTACATGCCGCAGTCATTTTATTGCTTCGTCCCCAAAATTACTATAAGCCTTATAGACGGTATTTTACCAATTATGCGGAAAGATTATTTTTTTATTCGCAGACTACACAACTCATTTTAAAAACGGTTAAATTACCGAGAGCAAACAAAGCCAGCGATTTAAAGCCTATTAATGGAAATAAATTGGTTTTATTTTCTAATTCTAAGAATCGATACCGTTGTGCGCGTCAGTTGGTAAACTTTGTGTATCGTGGTAATGGTCGCTTTTGTTTTGTCTCAACGGGTAGAGCGAATCTGGAAAGATGTCAAAAGGTTGCCGATCAAACTGATGAATGTGTTTTGTTGACATTATCTTCTGAGGTGGAATCTGAAGTTAATTTGAGTTTGAGAAAAGGCCGATTTTATGGATTGCTGCGAATGATTCACTATCATACACTTGGGCACAATAATAATCAGGGGTAAAGCTTTGAGTGCAAAGATTCAGACCTGCGGGGAGACTAATACCCGCGTTGGAAATTTTCGGGTATTTTGGAGTCCAAGATTTATCTTGGGAGTGCCGCCGAAATTGTTAACATGCGGGGTATTAGTACCGTCGCCTTGTCGCCACGATATGGCATTGACCCTACGCTTGCTTAATCCATGGATTGGATTGGTATTCAGGCGGAAAATATTGCTGATTTTTTGGACTACAATCTTGATGTTAGGAAAAATGTGCGACATTGGTTTGTCAAAACGGCTAAATTGGCAAACCAAGTACAATTTAAAAGTGATATCCAACGTGGACAAATGGAAATCCTGTTTACTGAAGCGGCTACCGGTTTGGAAATAGATATCTCCCGCTTAGGATTTGGTTAATGTCATTTATCGTCTACAACGCCGGATTGCTGAAGGTAAAATTGCACTTAAAGATGTTGCTATTTATTATGTGCGACGTGGTGCGGAAGGCTCCATAG
>JBDLJY010000468.1:0-4585 GCA_039714115.1 Pseudomonadota bacterium
CTTCTTTTGAGAAAAAATTGACGATGCCTAGCCGTTTTGACATTGCATCATTAGTAGCTCAGTCGTCTAAACGAGAATGTTCATTTTGATTGAGCATAATAACAGTGAGGCGATAAATCGCCTACACCTTGGCAGGCAACCTCCCACTCAATGCAACAAGCGGTACTCAATTGTGATACTTTACAAGGTGCTCATCCACGCCCCGATTTTTTACATTCTATGCAATTGCCAGACATAACCAAACGCCTCTTGGTGCACAATGCCATTAAGTTAAGGGCAAACCGCCGAGGGTATGCCCCTACGTGATATGCCATTTTTGTAGGGGCATACCAACCATTATTGTTACTCGTACTAATAGTAGTGACGGTGCAATATCGGTAGATTATGTTACTACTTAGGTATTATCAATCCCCTGCAAAGCCAATAACGACGTGGCTTTATTAGCAACATGCTATGAGACTCCATAAACTGCGATTTTAGGCTAGGTAATTTAAACGCAAGGGGTACTCGGTTTTAATAGGCTTAATGGCGATTTGGTAAAGCTTTTTCAAAAAGCTGTTATATCAATAAGTTACGACTCAATACCGCTTTAACATTATTTGACAAATCCGCTGTACTATGTTTTGACCCAACCATTCGTCGGATAAAAACAACCGTTCATCGGTTATCTAATATACTGTAGTGGTTTTTTTGTTTATAGTTTCTCATGATATCGAACAAAATATTTCAGCAAGGATTTATATGTTAAATAAATTAATTTTATATCTAAGCCTATTTGCCTTAACGTTCATCGCGCTACCGAGTAACGGAGCGGAGCTAATGAGCGACAACACCATGGACTGTGCAACAGTTACCGACATTCCTTATGAAGAATGTGAAGCGCTTGTCGCTTTTTATAATAGTACTAATGGTGATCATTGGTATATTAACAACTGGTGGCTTAAGACGAATGTGGTTTGTAATTGGTATGGAGTGAGATGTAGTGGTGGGCATGTATCAGGGCTTTTTCTGTATCAGAACAAACTCACTGGCTTAATCCCAACTGAGTTAGGTAATTTGACCAAATTGAAGAGCCTAGATCTGCGTTGGAACAATCTCACCGGTCCAATCCCAAGTGAATTAGGCAATTTGACCAATTTGGAGACTCTCCTGCTGTATTGGAACAAACTCACCGGTTCAATCCCAACCGAATTAGGTAATTTGACCAATTTGAAGTGGCTCAATCTGGGTGACAACAAACTCACCGGTTCAATCCCAATTGAATTAGGTAATATGACCAATTTGGAGGAGCTCCGGCTGTATCACAATAAACTCACCGGCTCAATCCCAAGTGAATTGGGTAATTTGAGCAATTTGGAGGCGCTCCGGCTGAGTGACAACAAACTCACCGGTTCAATCCCAACTGAATTAGCTAATTTGAGCAATTTGGGGGCGCTCGAACTGGGTGAAAACAAACTCACTGGCCCAATCCCAACTGAATTAGCTAATTTGAGCAATTTGGGGCTGCTCGAACTGAGTGAAAACAAACTCACTGGCTCAATCCCAAGTGAATTGGATAATTTGACCGAATTGCGTTATCTTGAGCTGGGTGGCAACCAACTCACCGGCTCAATTCCAACTGAATTAGCTAATTTGACCAATTTGAGATGGCTCTCTCTGGATAACAACCAACTCACTGGCTCAATTCCAACTGAATTGGGTAATTTTACAGGTTTGGGGAATCTATGGCTGGATGGCAACCAACTCACCGGCTCAATTCCAACTGAATTAGCTAATTTGACCACTTTGAGATGGCTCTCTCTGGATAACAACCAACTCGGGGAGAGTTAAACCCAGTTGAATTGAAAAAGCTGTCTAATATACTCTTACCTAACGATGAGAGTTGCTGGAGAGACAGCTGTTTTAAATTAGACAATAACCACCTAACCGCCTCCGACTCGGAACTAATCGCATGGCTCGACGAGTACAACCCCGGTTGGGAAACCACACAAACGCCTTGTCCACCAAGAATACAATTCTCCTCCGCCACTTACAGCGTAGCAGAAAATGGAGGACAAGCAACCATCACCGTTACCCGTACTGGTAGTAGTGATGGCGCAGTATCAGTAGAATACGCCACCAGCGACGACACAGCCACAGCCCCTGATGACTATACTCCCATCTCAGGCACCTTAAATTGGGATGATGGTGATGACGCTGATAAAACTTTTCCAATAGACATCACTGACGACAGCACTCCGGAAAATGATGAAACACTTATCATCAGCTTAGGTACATTGGCCACCGGCGGCATCGAATTAGGTGAGCCAAATACAGCAATGGTGACGATCATGGACAATGACTCAACTTTTAGCTGCAAAAAAGTCACTGACATTCCAAAAAAAGAGTGCCAAACCCTTGTCGCATTCTATAACAGTACAGATGGCGAAAATTGGGCGGATAACACGGGATGGAATGTAACAAATAGCCCTTGTGATTGGTACGGAGTCAGTTGTCAGAGTGGACAGGTAACGGGATTGGCATTGGGGAATAACAACCTCAAAGGCTCAATCTTGAAAAAGCTTTCCAAATTGAAGAAGTTGGAAATACTGTTGCTGAACGACAACAAACTGAGTGGGAAAATACCTAAATCTCTGATGAAGTTGAAGAAGTTGACGGAGTTAGATTTAAACGATAACTGCTTGAAGACAAAGGTTTCTAAGAAACTTGGAAAATGGCTTGATGAGCTTAATCCGGGTTGGGATGAGACTCAAACGGGTTGTCTTTATTAGTGAGGAATCCAAAATTAATTTTGGATAGTACAGTACAGCGGATTTACGGAAAGAACGGATAAACCGTAAATCCGCTGTACTAATCGCCCAAAATAAATTTTGGACTTAGAAATCCGATTTTTTGAAAAAATCTGATTTCTACGATCCCGACTAATCGCCCAAAATAAATTTTGGACTTAGAAATCCGATTTTTTGAAAAAATCTGATTTCTACGATCCCGAAAAAAAAACGGACAGACTCAATTCAATCAACACCCCAATCCGTTCTTTCCGTAAATCCGCTGTACTATGTTTTGACTTACCCTTTATCAAGTCGCACTAATAAAAAGATTTTTGATATTAGCATTTTTTTGGACAATACTTAGACTTGAGTATCTAGAGTTAATACCATTGGTGACAACCACACAGGAGACTTAAAAATGAAATATCCATTAGCCCTGCGATATCTTTTTATTATAGCAGGCACTATATTGATCTTAGGATCGGCATCTGCCGAGCCACCGCCCACTTTATTCCATGCGACTGACATCGCTCAAGACATAGAGGATACAACAACAATCCGTCAACGGTTTGTTTATGTGGAGACTGGACTCTTACTTTAAAACGTCAAAACTACCAAAAAATCAGTAGAATCAGTTATGTTTAAGGGGCAAGCTCCCCACGTCACAAATAATTCTTATGACTTTAATTATGATATAATTAAAAAAATTTTGGAGCTAAAATTTATAATTATAAGTCTAGGTTTTACCAGCCTAACAGTTTTTCCAGACTGAACCACTAATACCACGTACTTGAACTTCCCTAAGTTCCGCTGCAAATGAGACTACAAATAATTATTGTCTGTCAAGAACTTTTTTAATTGGTTTTCATTTTGTGGTTTTGGTGTTTAATGCTAACTGCTTAGCTCAACGCCATATCGTGGCGGGCAAACCGCCGAGGGTATGCCCCTACAAAGGACCGCATTTTATGTAGGGGCAATCCTTTATGGTTGCCCGCCATGATATGGCATTGCTCTTGGTGCAGGGCTCTGAAAGTTGAGTTGTAGTTGTTATTATGAGCCACATCCCAACCCAATAAAGAATTGAGTACAGCTTGGTGACGGGGATAAACGATTTATGAGAGTCCATACATCTCAATTTGCGCTTATTCTTGAACCCGATGGATGTGGCACAAGTCTTTAGCACATCAGAGGCGGTTAATCAAGCTCTTCGTGCTATTCTGACAGCGATTCCCAAAACGGTCACTTAGCATAACAAAGCTAGCCTAACGGGTCAATGCCATTAAGTTAAGGACAAATAATTGATTTTGAAATAGAAAAATATGTGCTGGACGGGGTTGCAAACCATATCCATTAAGCCTGTCTCGACGTTAGGAGAGATCTAAGGATAAATGATTGATTTAAAACTAAAAAAAACATATTTTCAGAACAGATTATGGTTTTTTTTTAACATAGATGCTCCGTTAAAAATCCGATTTTTTGAAAAAATCGGATTTTTTTGACGTAGCAGCTCCGTTAAAAATCCGATTTTTTGAAAAAATCGGATTTTTTTGACGTCTTCTCTCCGTTAAAAATCCGATTTTTACGTAGATGCTCCAATAAAATCAATCAGTTGTCCTTAGATCTCTCCTAACGTCGAGACAGGCTTAATGGATATGGTTGCAAACCCCGTCCGGCATTTTATCGTTCCCACACTTCCAATCTATCTGAAATTAACGGCATATTTGTTACCTTTCTTCCATTCATCCAATTCTTTCTGTGTAATCCCCATCCCCGCAATATTATATGAAGCCAGTGTATTCAGATCATGCTGTAAA
>JBDLJY010000469.1:0-4577 GCA_039714115.1 Pseudomonadota bacterium
TAAGGGGAGTTGTTTGCCAATTCTCTTGTCTATTTCCGCAAATAAACTTATAGCCAGTAAAGAATCTCCCCCCAATTCAAAGAAATTATCCCCAATACTAACAGTATCCTGTCTCAAAATCTGTTTCCAAATATTAACTAATTGCCTTTCTAAAGCATCTCTGGGTGCCTGAAAATTAGCCTTAGTGCTGCTATCAGATTCCATCTGCTCCCCAAAAATAGACAACTGTTGCCGCTCCGCCTCCGTCAGACAAGGCAAATCTAAAAGCCGTTGCTCAGGATTAGCGACTATCCCCTCCAACAAAGTCTGAAAATATCCCACCATTCTCGTTGCCGCCTCAAACAATTCCGTCTTATATCTGAACCAAGCCGTCAAACCTTGAGGCGTTTCTTTAAAATACCAGACAAAATCAAACTGACTTGTCCCTTCATCGTCCACTCTAAAAGGCTCTACCTTCAAGCCCGAAAAACTTAGACTAGGTACTGAGGCATTTTGGAGAATAAACAGTACTTGAAATAGCGGAGCGTGCCCCGGCATCGAATGAAGCATTTCCACTAATTTGTCGAAAGGCAAGTCTTGATGAGTATAAGCCCCTAAAGCCACTTCTCGGACACGGTTCAACAATTCCCTAAAAGGCGGGTTACCCGATAAATCTGTACGCAAAGCCAACAAATTAGCAAATAAGCCAATAAGTCCCTTAATCTCAGAGCGATTACGTCCCCCAGTAGATGAAAACACTAAAATATCATCTTGCTTTGTATAGCGAAATAGTAGCGTCTGAAAAGCTGCCAAAAGCGTAACAAATAAAGTTACTCCCTCACCTTGGCTGAGTGCTCGAAGTGATTTATATAAATGCGTAGGAATTTCTAAAGTTTGAGAAGCCGCACTACCACGGCGATTAGCCGATAAATTCAACCGAGGAACATGGACACTCAATTGTTCTCTCCAATAGGCTAATTGCTTTTCTAATATTTCACCTTTAAACCATTGTCGCTGCCAGTGAGCAAAATCGGCGTATTGAACAGGTAGCTCTGGAAGTGGCGAAGGCTTTCCAGTAGAAAAAGCGCCATCAATTCCTGAATGAGTATGCCCCTAGATTGATCATCGAAACAAATCTGATGCGTGATCAAAACCAAGACATAATCTTCGGTATCCAAGCGAAGCAAATGTGTCCGTAGTAATGGGCTGAGCGTCAGATCAAAGGGTTTTTGAATTTCCTCGCTAACCCGTTGGCGTGCCTCCGTCTCAGGTTCGGAAAATTGCCGGTAATCCGTCACCGATAGATTTTCATGCAGGGCTGGCGTGATAGTTTGTGAAGGTAAGGTAGTCCGCAAAACTTCATGGCGGCGTAAAATTTCATTCAGACTCTGTTCTAGGGCGGCGACATTCAATGGCCCCTTCAAGCGTTGAATGATGGACTTGTTATAAATAGGACTATCAGGCTCAAGTTGATGGAGGAGCCAGAGACGTTCTTGGGCAAAAGAGAGTGGCAAGGTGCCGGTTCGTGGCACTGGTTGTAGTGGTGGTGCTTGGCGTTGTGAATTCACCACGGAGCGGACGGAGCGCCATAAAGCGGTGCGACCTTCTTGTTTTTGAGTCGGTTGTGAAGTTATCATTGCTTGTCCTTAAATTTTGAGTCAAACTGTCAAAAAAAGGGTACCCTTCAAAAGTAAGTATGCTAATTCATTCATAGTTTTTGTTAAATTTCCTCAAATGCTTGTGAAATTCACGCCAAACGTTGTCAAAGTCAGGTAGATCGTGAATTTGACTGTTTTTAGCCCACTGACCTTTTACTCTATGCTCAAATTTTTGAGTGTGATCTTCATAAGATGGGCGTTTTCCTTGGAGTGCAAGCTTAACTTTCGGGGCCTTACAATAATACCTTTGTACATATCATTAGTCGTCTTTCCATTAGCGATTACTCTGATTCTTAAAACGAGATAATACTTATGATTATAGTCAAAGGTGGCCATTATCTCCGGTACTTGTATTTCTTTGCTGGCAATAGAAAATTCATATAATCTGGAGAATGACAGCTTATCATTCTTTCTCTCTTCTCTGTGTACATAAGAGAGTAAATAGAGACTTGTGCCCATATAACTTATGGCTCTTTCATTATCTATTCGGATGAAAGGAGATTCCCCTCGTTTTAACTTGATTTTTATATCCCTATCTGTTTCATAATGATAGATTATTCGATAGGTCGAATTTTCTAAATATATAGCCATTTCAGCCAAGGTACCCTCAGGCATAGTAGATTTAATATCGTAAAAATCTATTTCTAGTGGCTTTTCTCCTTTTTTTATGGGAGGAAAACGAAGAGAATACCGGTTTTCAGAAACGGTGTTTTTGTTAATATTCATGGTTATCCTTGATAAGAACTGGTAATCACAATACCAAAATCAATGAGATATAGTGTCTCTGTTTCTTCATCAATTAAGATATTATCAGAATGCAGATCAGTGTGTATTACTTTCTCATGATCTTTCATATAGACTAATATATCTTCTAAATGTTGAAATTTTTCCCCCATATCTGTATAAGGCGTAAAAACTTCAAAAAATAAGGGGGGGACTAAACCACTACTCGTTTGAAATTCATCAGTAGTAATCTTTCTTTTTTTGAGTAGTACGTAAAATGCGAGTTCTGATAAATGACGAATTTCTGATTCAGAAAATGGGCATAATTTTTCTCGCAGTCTGGGAATCCTTAAAAAGGCTAATCTTTTTAAAGAAATGCCATGCACTTTTTCCATAATGTACAGCATATCTTCAGGGGATGAGGGAAGTTCATCTGGTGCCTTGGATACTTTAGGCACTGCTAACCAATCAGGGATATGCTCGGCACGTTTTAGTTTAGCTATAGCAAGCTGAAATTCTCGATGATTTTTTGCCTCCTGTACGAGTTCCACATATCCTTCTGGAGAGAGGTATTCTGTTGGATCATTTGGAATTTTTATGACTGTATTTTGCTGACTAGAACCTCCGATTATTGTTGCATGTTCCTTGTCCAAAAAGAGTTATCTCTCCCAATGAGAGTTCTTCCAAGAAAGGATAGTTTTCTAGCAATCTATCGGTTTCAAGTTTTACTTCCTCTCGAATGGATTGAAATATTTGTTCTTTGCTTTTATGTAACATCTTTTGGCCCTTTTCCATTATTTCTTCAGGGAAGGGTTTGTGGTTTTGATACCAATTTAAAAATTCATTGATTTCATCTATTTTAAAAAAATCAAATCTTTCATCAAACCATTTGATTGCGGCAGCCGGATATTTAAAGGAATCTAGCTTTCTATAAAAGGCTTGTGATCGTAATGCTTTTGCAGAATCACTTAAGCGTCCCTTCTCAAGGGAGGGATTATTGCCGAGCCAATCTAAGATTACTTCTGGAGAGAATGTCTCTTGATGATATTTGCGATAATTAAGATTTCTAACATAAGTTTGTCTCTCCAAATTATGAAGTTCGCTTTGGATATTAGATGGCAATATATACTTTTGTTGCTTTTGAATCCAGCTAATGATTTTATCGAGTTCTTTTATCTCCTTTATTCCGGGTACATTTTTTTCTGAGTTCAGGTTTTCCAAGAGTGGTGGAAGTGATTTAATTCTGTCTTTCCATTGACTGATTTTTTTCTCATAAGCCTGAGTGCTCAATTTTTGAGCGGTTGATTGTAAATCAGTAGGCAACGAATCATATTTTTGATGGAACCAAGAAATAAAATCATCTAATTCTTCTTCGCTCATAAAATCCATTCCTCGCTTCTGAATCTTACTAATCACTTCTGAATCTGAAATTCTTTCAAACATTTATAAATATCTCATTGTATCAGCTATGAGCTGAGGTGTTAAATAAAATTATCGGTAATGCCGTGCTTGCTTTTCAAAGAGTTGTGCATACGTCCCGCCCCGACGGATCAAGTCATCGTGATGCCCATGCTCAACAATTCTACCATTTTCTAGGACATAGATGGTGTCAACCATTCTGACGGTGGATAGGCGGTGACTGATGAGGATGGCGGTGCGATCTTTGGTGAGTTGGTGGTATTGTTTGAAGATTTCAAATTCGGCTTTGGCATCGAGGGCACTAGTGGGTTCGTCGAGGATGAGGATTTGGGCATCGCGCAAAAAGGCGCGGGCGAGTGCGATTTTTTGCCATTGTCCGATACTGAGTTCTTCGCCTTCTTCAAACCATTTGCCTAAGAGGGTGTCGTAGCCTTGGGGCAAGCTGCGTATGACTTCGTCGGCACCAGAGCATTGCGCGGCGGTGATAATTTTTTCGTGATCATTTGGATGCTCGATGTTACCGAGCCAGATATTTTGGCGGGCGGTGAGTTGGTATTGGGCGTAGTCTTGAAACACGACGCTGATTTGGCGGCGTAATTCGGTGGTTTTGAATTGGCGGATGTCTATGCCGTCGAGGGTGATGCGCCCTTGGGTGGGATCGTATAGGCGGCAGAGGAGTTTGACGAGTGTGGTTTTGCCAGAGCCGTTTTCTCCGACTAAGGCGATATGTTCTCCTTGTCGTATGGTTAGGCTGACATCATCTAAGACGGGGCGAGTTCCGGTGGGGTATTTGAATTT
>JBDLJY010000470.1:0-4568 GCA_039714115.1 Pseudomonadota bacterium
AAAAGCTCATGGATACAATGGGTATTAAAGAGCCAGCCAAGCCAGACGATCAAGTTGAGCAGCCCAGTGCATTGGCACCAATAGCTCAAGGCAATAACGCGCCAAGTTCACAAAGCGTGCCGGTGGACATGCCTTATGGTGATGAGCCGTCCATTGAATTTTATGCTCAATACGCGCCGGGTAACTTTGGCAAAACACTGCTTAACCTGCTGCATGAACACAAGCGGTTAAACGCATGGTCTATTGCTGCGGCATTCAACGTTACGGTGTTAAAGGTGCTTGAGGTTGCCAATGGATTACAAGGAGTGCAAATTAATCAACCCAATTGCATAGAGATATTACAACTTATTGAATAGTACGGATTTTTTTATGACCGCTACGTGGCATCCCTTTAAATACGTTGGGTTTGGGGTAGGTGATAACATCAGTACCCATGACAGATTTATGACAGTAGTGTTATTAGTTATCACTTGTACCAAATGCCCCGTGGATAAAGGGATACTGCCATTTTGCCCTAAATATTCACGTAAGTTATTGATGGTTGGTATAACAATATGATTACAAAAGATAAACGCTGATATGTTATAAGATACAATGTTTTGTTAATTGTCGTGTCGTTTTTAATTCGTTTATTTCTAAATTAGTTGTACTAACAAATGGCATTGACGTGCTGGTGCTACTATAGTGATAGATAAATCGCTTTTGCCTCGCCAGCCTATTTTTATTTCCGATATTGTCTATTGAAAACTGGTTTATCCCTGATTATATTTAATCCCTGTAGTTATTTTAAATGGACTAATTCTTGGACTCAGAGAAGTTTAGGAATCCAAACTTTAGTATTTAAAGCGATACTGTTTACTGATAACTGATGCGGCTCTAACAACCCACAATATGAATCGTTTTCCCACCTAGCTGGCTCGTTTTCCAAAAAATTTTTTGGTCCCATTTGGGCTTTTTCCGCCGATCAAATACAATCAGCCAACCTTCATGACAATTTAACCTATCCATATAGCCCGCCAACTGTTCCTTTCCCTCTTGATAGGTTTTGTCGCTGTAGCGCAGTTTTAACTCGATCGGATATTTCTCTTTCCCATAATGTACACACAAATCCAAACTGCCTCTACCACCTGCCAATTCCCGTGAAATACGCCCACCAGTCGAAACCACCTAAAAAGGCTTGCAAAATTAAATGAGGTGCGGCTTCCTGATATTGATACCGTTTAGCCCATATTTCGCGGTTTTCTCGCCAAAATGAACGTTCCGTTACTTCGTTTGCTGAAAATATTGGAGCAATCGTTTCATCTCAAATTTGCCATCTACAACATAAGTCTGTGTTTCAAGAGGATAATCCTCTTCATCCATTTCCATTTGGAACGGAGAAGTCAGGGGGCGGATAATCACTTCCCCGTAAATCGGATTGGATGGCACCAATTTTTTGTCAGTATAGCGCAATAAACCCAGATCAAGCACATATTGATAATCATCATCCAATAGACTATTGCCTTTGCTCTTTCCCAAAATCACTGGTTCAACTATTCGCTGCACCCGTGCTTCTTTTAAGCGTTCCATCAAACTATCAATGTGCGTATCCCGTCGCATAGTCAGGGTTTGTACTGCTTGCTCCACATGCGCTGGTAAAGTATCACTTCAGCCCCGGAGCGTCAATCATTTGCCTGCGGGGTACTGCGAGCAGGTATGATAGCCCGGATTCGAGCAAGGTGCGGGCGGAGCGATTTTCGGCTAGGCGAAAAGCATCAAGTTTAAATAGGCTACGTTGCTCAGCCATCTGGTGGTGAGCCTTTATCCAATCAACCGTCTGCTGTATGGCATTACCGGGGCTGTTGCTGAGTAGGCCACCGTTTTGCAATTCCTCGAACAGTTTGTTTAAACCGCCATATGCTTCATTGAGCCAAGTTTCGATTTCAGCACTCACTGCTCGGTCTCCAAGATGACCTCCAAAATACGGGGCAATGGCGACTGCATCAATACCATAATCCCAATAATATCTCGTCCCGGTACTGATTCTTCTGGAATATGTTGTGCGCCAAGGCGATACTCAAGCGTACCTTCGCAGCCCTGTTGGTCCAAATCTAGCAAATGTGCCTCGTTGGTATCCCAAGAGTTCTCCTGTGTACAATCGGGATCAGGGGTATTGGTCCAGTAATGACATTGCGTAATCCAACTACGTGACATCTTAAATAGATCAGTAAACGGTAGTTGCGAACTCCAGTCGGTTACTCCATTCAGATTAGTCCCTAGCACTGCCGTAGTGCTATCTGGGATTTGCGGATGAGTGCCCTGCTGATATTCCTGTAAATTAGTCTTGCCATCGCCATCCGGATCGCTGGATGCATCAGCGGCGTTATTTGGATCAAGACCAAAATGACGTTCCCAGTCATCCGGCATACTGTCATTGTCAGTGTCTTCATCATGAATTTGAATCTGTAATGACTGATGGATCGCACGCGCATCACAATGAATCAGCCCCCGGCTGATGTCGATATTTAGTACATCCCGCCCCGGTGTCGATTCGTCATCAATTTTTTGAGCACCCAAATTATAGCGAATCGTACCTTCGCCATCATACAACACGATATAACGCCCGGAGGGGAAGCTGGACGGTACATCCAAAACGGTACCGGCAATGGAATAAAGCGGTGGTTCTTCTGGTGCTGGCAGGGATTTTACCCAGCCGTGTTCGTCTAAATCCAGTAGATGTGATTCTTCGGTATCCCATTTCCAATTACAGTCGGCTTGAGTACTTACACTATGATGAAACACAGAATCGCGGAGTCCAAGATTTATCTTGGACGTCGGCTTTTTTAGTCAAAAGGAAATAGTCGTTATTTCGGTAGCGGAACTAGGGGAGGCGATAAATCGCCTACTACAAACCAATGCCAGTTAAAATTATCTAAAAACACGAGTAAATTTTCTGAACCTTCAGCATTGACGTAGACACCGGAAGCTATACCAATGTACGCCGTATGTTGAACTACGGGCAGTTGCCTCCGCATGATGCCGTGCGTGTTGAGGAGATGATCAACTATTTTGCATATTCCTATCCCCTGCCGGACAGTATTGATCCCCCCTTCAAGGTGACGACAGAAATTGCGCCAACACCTTGGAATCAAAAAACGTACTTACTACAGGCATCAAAGGATATAACATCCCCAAGGACAAATTGCCGCCCGCCAATTTAGTCTTTTTAGTGGACGTCTCAGGCTCGATGCGAAGTCCTGATAAACTAGATTTGCTCAAATCTACCTTGAAATTACTAACTCAGCAATTGACGGCAAAAGATAAAGTCTCTTTAGTCGTCTATGCCGGCGCCTCCGGCTTAGTATTAGAACCCACTCCGGGCAATCAAAGGCGCAAAATTATCGCCGCTTTGGATCGACTGAGTGCCGGCGGCTCAACCAATGGCGGAGCGGGCATACAACTCGCTTATGCTATCGCTGAACAAGCGTTTATCAAAAATGGCATTAATCGCGTCTTATTAGCAACCGATGGCGATTTTAATGTCGGCACCGTCACATTCGGCACTGAAAAATATCATCGAAGAAAAACGCAAAAGCTGGATTTCCTTGACCACGCTTGGCTTTGGGACGGGCAATTACAATGATCATTTGATGGAACAATTAGCCGATGCCGGCAATGGCAATTATGGTTATATCGACAACCTCAACGAAGCGCAAAAAGTCTTAGTAGATGAAATGTCCTCTACTCTCAACACGATTGCCAAAGATGTTAAAATTCAAATTGAATTTAATCCGGCGACTGTGGCAGAATATCGCCTCATTGGCTATGAAAATCGCAAGTTAAAGCGTGAAGATTTTAGCAATGACAAGGTTGATGCTGGAGAAATGAACGTCGCTCCGCTCCGTTACTTCGTTTGGGGCTGGGCATACTGTCACAGCCTTGTATGAAATTGCTTTAGTAGGTAGCGGTGGAGAACGCCTATGGCTTCTCAAACGACAAAATATCATTGAGACGCTGGACAATACCAGTGAACGTTATCGTTTTTCAGCCGCCGTTGCAGCCTTTGGTCAACAATTGCGGGGCGGCAAGTATCTTGAACAGTTTTCATACAACGATATTTTAAGCTTAGCGCGGGGAGCGCGTGGTGAGGATCCGTTTGGCTATCGTGCTGAATTTATTAAATTGGTTAGTTTGGCTCAATTCTTAGGTAGCAAATAACAAATAATTATAATCTGCTGGACGGGGCCCCTAACGTTAAATCTCGCTCAATGCAGTAATCTTTGTTGTAGTCCTAAAACGTTGCGGACGGGGTTGCAAACCTCGTCCAGCACAAAAAGAAACTGTTGTCATTCATCGCCAATAAAGGAGCGGAGATAAGTCGGGCGGTATTGAGTGAGCAATGTGAGAATATTAATGAGGTGTTGTCAAATTTGGTAGAACGTCAGCTTATTGAAGAAACAGCAGACGGTTATCGTTTTAAAGTTGAATTGATTAGGCTGTTTTTTAGTCAAAAGGAGAAAGATTAAAATGAAATTTCTCAAAACGATTGTATTAACGTTAATACTCGTTATTTCGGTAGCGGAACTCGG
>JBDLJY010000471.1:0-4562 GCA_039714115.1 Pseudomonadota bacterium
ATTAACGTGCGGGGACAAGATGGCTCTGTTTCTAGAAGTACTTCTGGAAGCAACTAGCTTGGATGAATCGCAAATTGAACCGTGAGCGATCACATTTGCGAACATATCAAGTAGCAGAATTGTTACAGATTCCTTCATCTGATCGGTAATCATGGGAGACTAAATCCCCTACCCAGCAGGTTAATTTTGAACGTCGCATGTAGGGGCAATCCCTTGTGGTTGCCCGCCCCTACGAGTTTCGTATAATTTACAACGTCATGGGTATTGGTCTCCCCGCAGGTTTTGTTGCCTGAGTAAGACTATACCGCCTTTTTAAAAATCTTGATAAGCCAAGAGTCACTCATAAGATATTCCAACGTTGTCAGGGCTTTTTGCAAATCGATTTCAAAATCTATGTTTTGAATATCGACAATCAATCTATAAATGAGTTCAAAGTTGAGTCTATCTTCTTTATCCATGTAGATAAACCGACCATTAGAGGCATTATTCAGTTTCTCTATTTCCTCTTTGCCCACTTTACCGCTGATAGCCGTTTCTCTAACATCTCTAAACAAACCAAACCGTATATCTTTGTGATTGATGACTAACTGATTAAAGTTTTTTAGCCGAGAGGTAAAGTTTGAGCCGCTTAGATGCAAAAAAGCGACGACAAAAGATTGCTTTTGCGTTTTGATTAACAAATGTTCGGGGAGTTTTCTTTTTCCAAGTCTCAGGCAATCTGTCTCTAACGGTTTAAAAGTTTTAAATGCCTCCGCTGTTGTTATGACTTTGCCAATATCATCAAAATCGCTGATGATCACATTTTTCTGATATTCTTGTTCCAGTAATGCTTTTTGCTGATTAAGATAATCTCTCACTTGTTGCTCATCATTATTCTCTTTAATCTCATCAGCGTTTGCCTCGAAAACGGTTTGGGGATCCAGCACTTGTTGCTTTAACAAGGCAATGTCATCTTTGATGGTTTGGAGTTCTTCTCTAATTTCCTCTTCAAAACTTTTCGTTTGTTGAGGCAAAGGAATGCCATCAACTTTGTGCCGATAGTAATGTGAAGCACAATTTAAAACCCTTCTAATTGTGTTTTGGTTTAAAATAACTTTTAATTCTTCTGGACTAAACAGTGTTTCTATTTCAGGCACTTGAGCCTTTAACGCCAATAGCTGTTTCAATTGCTCGTTTGTGGCTTTATTTAAAATGATCTCATACTGGGAGATTCTATCCACTACGGCATCATTAAGGAACGTTTTTACATCTTTCCATCTATCTGGAAATAAATTGATAATAATAAAACTATTGGGCACATGAGTAAATATCTCTTTTACTGCCTCGCCAAAACTCAAAAGTAGTTGTTCGTGATATTTGAGTCCCTCTAATTGATCAAAGATGATAATGAGCGGCTCATCGACGATGGATAGTTTTCCAAAGATTGCTATGGCTTCCAGTGAAAACTCTTCTTGACTGATGTTTTCACTCCAGTTATCTAACTTGATATTGTTTAATTCACTGGGTTCTAATTGATTGCCCGATAACCATTTTCTTACCAATTCTCTTTTATGAGGATCGGAGTAACTGCAAAATTTGATGAGCCCTTTGATAATTGAGGCGGAATAGCCCCCAAATCCATAAGTGTTAGCCCACCAGTCAAGGGTTAATTTTTCAATCAATCGCCAACTGTTTCGCTTCTTTTCAGTATCTTTCCCTAACACTTTGTAGATATTAAGCGGATCGATTGAAAGGGTTTCTAAAATCATTTCCCCATTTTGAGTCAGCTTATCTTTTTTATTCAGAATTTCAATGATAATTTTAGAGAAACTTTGGGCGAGTAGATATTCTAGTTGAGAGTAATGGCTATTGGGGATAGCTTCCACCAAGGATTCTAAAATTCGGCTATAAATATGATATAAAACCGCGTTGGGATGATTCGGTTGTCTGATAAACAGCAGACGATAATTTTTGATAAGCTCTTTTGCTAATCTCATCATTAAGTGGGTTTTACCGCAGCCAGCTTCTCCTATGATAACTGCTCCTTTGGTTTGAGAGTTTGGATCATGTTTAATTTCCGCGAGAATAGACTTTAGGATTTCAAATTGTTCTTGAGAAATTTCTTTTAAGTCAGCATGATTTTGAAAAGGGGTATCAACCCGACAGGTTCCAAATGGATTGGGTTTTGTGGTGTCTATCATAAGTGGCGATCTCATTTTTATATATAGTTGATAAGTAAATTGTGCATCGTATTTAGCGGTATGAGCGCTATTTGAGTTGAAGTATTTGTTGTCAACGCTTAGTTTTAAATGTTTGCTTAAATAGTCTAAGGAATAACTTTTTAAGCCCGGAAAATGTTTTTTTGCAAGTTCAAAGCTACAATCAAATTTTAAATTGGGCCATTTTAGCTTAACCTTTTTAAAACTGTTTTTTAAGACTTTAATGTCGTGAGCGGCATAATGGCAAATAATTAATTTTGATTGAGCCAGCGTTAAAAAATTTTCAACGATTTCTTTGAGACTTTTAGCATTGACTTTCCGCCCTTCGCTATTGAGTTCATCTTTGACAAAGGCTTCATAGATGAGTTTGCCTTGGTTGTTGATTATGGCAATTTCGCTTAACTGGTTTTTGCCTTCGGTGTCTATGATTATAAAATCTTTCATTGGTAAGACGTGGTTTGTCGATAGTGAGTATGTGGCGCACCATAGCATATTTCAAGTGGGAGTGCCAATCTTGATTTGGGGACTACCAAATTTTGTGGTATTCTGCCACTCAGTTCACATCAAATAGGGATAAAACATGTCCAAAAAAGTAGACGTAGCGATTATCGGAGCTGGCACCGCTGGCTTAAACACATTCAGTCAAGTGAGACAAAAGACTTCAAACGTGGTACTCATTAATGCCGGTCATTATGGCACCACTTGTGCGAGAGTCGGCTGCATGCCGTCAAAGGTACTCATTGAAATCGCTAAAGAATTTTCCAGAAAACCACATTTTGACAATTTTGGCATCGAGGGCAGCGGCGGTTTGACAATCGACAGGGCACAGGTGATGAAACATGTACGTCGTATGCGCGACGGATTTGTAGGCCGTGTCATGGAGGGTGTCAACAAGATTGGTGACAAAAACATTAAGGGACGCGCCCGATTTATCGAACCTCAAGTATTAGAAGTCAACGGCGAACAAATTCATGCCAAGAAAATTGTGATTGCCACCGGCTCACGCCCCATTGTGCCCCCTGAATGGCGCAAACTCGGTGTGATTAGCACAGATGAATTTTTTGAACTGGAAGATTTACCCGACGCGATAGCCATCATTGGACTCGGCGTCATCGGTAGCGAAATCGGGCAAGCTTTAGGGCGGCTTGGTATCCGAGTGATTGGCGTTGAAATGTTGCCTACTGTAGGGAGCCTTTCTGATCCTGTCATTAATAAGGTTGCAATTGAGGAATTTTCTAAGGATTTTAAGCAACTCTGGCTGGGGGCGGCTGCAAAACTGTCGGAGGAGCCGGCGGGCGGGATAAAAGTTGAAACGGATGATGGGCATTCAACGACTGTCGATATGGTTTTAGCCTCACTCGGACGTCGTCCTAATTTTGATGATATGGGCCTTGAAGAGGTCTTTGGGTTAGATTTGTCCAATGGACTCAAAGGTTTTGTCAATCCCAATACGATGCAACTGGGTGATTTTCCTGTATTTGTTGCTGGGGATGTGACGTCGATCAAGCCCATTTTGCATGAAGCCGCTGATGATGGGGTGATTGCTGGCTATAATGCCGTCAGAGACACTGCCTCCGCTTTCAAACGCCGCGTACCGCTACGCATCGCTTTTTCAGATCCACAAATTGTTATTGTAGGGGCTTCGTTTGCTGAATTAGAGGGACAAGATATTGTTATCGGTGAACGCGGTTTTGTGATGCAAGGGCGCACTAAGGTGATGGCACGGACTCATGGACATATGCGAATTTATGCGGATCGTGAATCTGGTCGATTGTTGGGCTCGGAGATGATGATACCGGATGGCGAATATGTTGGTCACTTTTTAGCGATGGCGATTGAGCATGGGATGACGGTGCAGGATGTTCTGGTTACGCCGTTTTATCATCCGACTGTGATGGAAGGAGTTGATGATGCGCTGAAGGCTATTGCTGCTCAACTCGAAGGCGGAATTCAGGGGCCAGTGTTGCGGAGTTGTGATGAATAAGCAAAACGTTGTAGTTTTAGGCGCCTCCCCAAAGGAGAAGCGCTATTCCAATCAAGCAGTGCGTGATCTGATAAGTCATGGGCACCACGTATATCCGGTGCATCCGCTCGGTGTAGAGATACACGGGCAAAGCAGTTATAAACAGATTGATGAGATCAGTTGTCAAGTCGATACAGTTACGCTTTATGTTGGTAAAGAAAGATCGACGAAAATGATGGACAAGATTTTTTCGATGAAGCCGGACAGAATTATTATGAATCCGGGGGCAGAGAATGATTTGCTGGAAACTAAAGCCAAAGAATCTAATATCGAAGTGATTCGGGGCTGTACACTGGTGATGCTCCGCACGGGGCAATTTTAAGTGATTTTTTTGAAAAAAT
>JBDLJY010000472.1:0-4559 GCA_039714115.1 Pseudomonadota bacterium
TTGTGCTAAATATGCCTGAGTTATTTGATAAATAGTTGTACCGCGTTGTTCTGCATAAACTTGGGCCGCATGGAAAAGGGAATCCTCAATACTGAGAGTGAAATTTTGCATAAGATTTTCCCCTTTATTATTCATTCCTAAAACCATTTTTGAAAATCTCTACTATAGCATTATCTGTGGCTTTTATTATAAATCAGAAATGGGACTGATTTCAAGATCGTGAATCGTAGAGTAGCAATTATAACGACAACCAATCTAATAAAGGATAAAAAAACGAAACATGACCACTCACTTATCCTTTAAGATAAAGCCACTCGTTTCAGGAGTGCAAGGCGTACCTTGCACGGTTTAACTATTTTCTGAAAGCGGATTTTGGAGAGATGCTGTTGGATGGTTCGTTTAGTTGCAGGACGCTCCGCGTCCAAGCAGGCATGATCTCCGCTTCGCTCCGTTACTGCGTTTCCTTTGCGGAGCAACGGAACGAGAAAAATAGGCTTTATCATACTAGCATTGAGCTAAACCGACACAATTGATGCTTTTTCAATAAATGCAGTTAAAGCGTATTGTGTTTCAGGGATATATCTTGTTTCTATGTTTTCTCGGTTGAGAAAAACACCTTGTTTTTTGCCAGTGCTAATATTATGGTTTTTGATCTCCGATTTTTTCATATCATATTTAGGATGCAACCCAATAACTACCACGATTCCACTACCATTTGAAAAAGTAATGTCTTCTTCAAGCATTTTTTCTAAGCACTTGAGTGTTGATTTTGGTGAGTATTTTCTAACTATCACCGCATTTTAAAATCGTTGCTTGAACACATTTCCCCAACCTTGCCGCAATACTTGGGAGTATTTTTGTTGATTCATTAATTCTTGAATATGCTCGAATTGCGCTTTGACGTATTTATCAACATATTCATCAATGGAATCCTTGAATTGCGTTATTAATTCAGGGGCTAATTCAGGGACTTTGGCTAGTTCGTATCCTAAGCTTAAAGCTTCAATCGCATCGTATCCCGAGGTACCAACGTAAACTAACGTATCATCAAAGCCCGCATAGACTTCACCTTGCGGCGACATGCAAAGGGTCATATATCCATTAAAGGCTTCGCCAATAATACACAGTTTTTCACCCACGCGCTCGCTGTAGTCTTGTTTTACCCAGTCAGTATCAACGCTAAGGGTGGCTTCTATGACATCAAAGTGAAAATAGTCTCCGCCGGGTTGTTTGATTTTGAGCTTGCCAAAACTTTTTAAAAATTGTGCCACTTTTTTAGGCAAGCTAAAATCTTCTTCATGTAGTACTTGTATAAATTCACTAATGTTTACTTTGCGCTTTTCAAACCAACCGGCTTGATATAAAAGTTTCAAGGTCGTTTTAGAAAACTTTGGCATAAGAAATTTTCCTTGTTGCTACTCAACGTCTGTAAAAACGGTTGCTCCCTCAGTCGTTAATTTACAGTTTTTACATCTTTTTTTGGGGAGTCCATTGCGAACTTTAACGGTTGCAATTTCTAAATATTCCATTTTTGCACTTTCCGCCTTTCTGCACGTTCTTTTTCTTCTATTGCTGCCTCTTGTGCAATAATTATAAGATTATGGTTGTTAGAGTTTTCCATTCGCTAGGTTCCTATAGTTAAATGAATTTATATTATAAAATCTTGTCATTTCAATTTTTTGATAAGTCATATTATTATTTTGGAGTTGCCTTAGTAGATGAGTTGTACTTTAATTGACAGTTATTGTGGTGATAATTTTATTTTCAACGAGCCATTAGACTACCGCGATACAAATAGGTAGTTGGGAAACATGCGCTGCTTGAGTTGTCTCAGGAGTGCAAGGCGTATTTACGGAATAAACTGATTAAGAGCTAATGATATAAGAGAGTGCGCCGGCGCGTGGGAACGATAAAAAAAAAGCCCCTCGATTGGGGGCTTTCAATGTTTCGTGAGTTAGTTGTTGTATTTGGATGGTGGGCAACAAAAAGACGTTGCCCACCTTACCCGGCTATTTTGCAGTAGCGGAGTCTATGTCGTCCAGATAGTAGGTGGGTTGACCAACTCCGTTACGATCCTCTAAGCCATAGTAATAAGTGAGTCCAGGCTCTACATCATAATCCATGTAAGAGTAGGTGGCTCCCGCTCCGCTATTGCCTTCGGCTGGAATGAGTTGATCTGTCAGTCTTGTTACGGTTGAATAATCACCGTATTTCCAGCCTTCGCCGGTGGCACGCCATATATGAAAACCGATACTGTCAAACTCAGTCTGGGTTACCCATACTATTTCTATACTATTTTCTAAGGCGGTAGCTGTGAAAGAGGCTAGGGTGACAAGTGTGGTGTCATTATCGGTAATGCTGACAGTGGCACTATCTAAACTCCCCCCACTGCTCTGATCAGATAGGGTGACTGTGAAAGTTTCAGGCCCTTCAGAGTCGCTGTCATCGCTAATCGTTACTGTCAAGGTTTTGTCGCTACTGTCGCCATCCGCCCAAGTCAGCGTACCACCAGTGGCACCGACATAATCACTGCCATCGGTGGCTGTGCCAGATGTTGTGGCATAGTTGACCGTTAATTCTCCATTAGTCCCGCCGACACGACGGACAGTGAGGGTGACGGTGCTGGCAGTTTCAGCAACATTAACGGTAGAAGATGTGAATTGCGGGGTGCCTGGTTGTCCACTATCATTATCTGTAATGGTGACAGTGGCATTGTCTAAACTCTCCCCACTGACGGGATCAGATAGGCTGACTGTGAAAGTTTCATTATCTTCAGACAGGCTGTCATCAGTAATAGCTATTGTGAAGGTTTTGTCATCGAAGTCGCCATTTCCCCAGTTCAATGTGCCAGCCGTTTGGCTGTAATCGCTGCCAGCTATGGCGGTGCCGTCGCTGGTGGCGTAGTTGAGGCTAGATTGACCATCTTGACGGCCACCAGAACGGGTGACGGTAATGGTTGCTTGTCCTCCGTTTTCGGTGACGCTGTAAGTGGCAGATGAGAATAGCAGCGTACTGGACAAAGAACAGTTTGTTGGTTGGGTATTCCCATCCGGAAATTCGAGATTAACATTAAGAGTTTGACTCTTACCTTGATAGGATGCCTCTACCGAACATTCTTCTATACCCGTAGTCGGTAATAAGGATAATAATCCTGCACTATTAATATCAGCATTTTCACAGTTCTCTGTCCATGTTGCTGCCTCCGTTACTGCCCGAGTTGAGCCATCATCATAGTAGGCAGTAGCCGTGTACAAGGCACAATCTCCCAATATAACACGATCAGAACCGCTAATTTCAATGTGCGTCAGTGTTGCATCTGAATTGATTGCTGTAATCCATCCATATAAATCCGCACTGGTTTCGTGATCTTCACGCACATGGAATTCTTTTAAGATCGTTTCGTCGCCATCTCGACTAAAACCGATCATCTCAAGCTTGTAATTGGTACTATCAAAAACGAAATTTTCTTCCTGAAGAGAATTAGGGAAATACACAAAATCAGCATTGTCCCATTCTGAACCCGTGTTGTTTGGAGTACTCTTTAGTTCCAAGAGAAAGGTTATTTCACGAATCGAACGAGCGCGGAATTGAATATCAAGTGTGATCGCGAGTGTTACAGCAGAAGCCCCTGTGCCCGAGGCTGTTGTACCATTATAGTATGTAACGGTACCGAGTTTGAAGACGGTTTCCGGCAACGTATCAAATGAATCACCTCCAAACTGTAAGCTATTAGGTGGAGTACCCCTACCCCATTCAAACTTTGAAGTGCCAACACCACTAAAAACCGGACTACTTCCTGTTGGAACGGGGTCAATCCAAACCCCTGATGTCGAACCATAAAAATCAGCATAGGCAATGCTGCCTGATGCTAACCAAAAGAAAATCGCCATAACACTGGCTATCAGTATCTTAAATCTCATAATGAGAACTCTCCTTAATCGGTTGATTGAAATTCTCCCACAGCAACTTGCCTAGTAAGCCTCACCAGTAACGGACTCTGCATGGCTCCAAAATTTCACAGCTCTGCTCCGAGATGCGAGAATGCACTGCTAAAAATATGCATGAATTATGCCAACAACTTAAAATAAGGATGTCTAGTCTTTTTCAAAAAAACAATTTTTTGATTGGGGCATCGGTCTTGACCGCGTAGCTTAATTCAAAAGCCCATTTTTTAAGACCTCAAATAAAATACACCATCAACTTTGGAATGAAAGATCATTATCGCGGATTTGACGGATGACACCGAACTGATTATAATTTTATGCTTTGCAATTGACGACTCAATGAAGTTAAGTTATTTCCATAATAAATGTATGGTTGTAAGCACCGCCACCATTTTTAACTGCGGCTGGTGGATTACGCTTTGCGATCCACCCTACAATTCTTCGGCACGATATGGCATTGCCTTATGCGTGGGCATTAGATGCCATTAAATTGTGGAGACGCTCCACGTCTTTAGGGCGGGAATTGGCTTAATTTTTGAGCTTATGATTTTTGTGCCTTAGGGGTTTGCAACCAAGTTCAAGCTCCCTACCGGAGGGAGCTACCTATTAATCGCT
>JBDLJY010000473.1:0-4548 GCA_039714115.1 Pseudomonadota bacterium
TGATATACTCAGGAAAGTGCGTAAAGGGGTGGAGAAAGATACCAATCGCAAACAAAATCCTGTTTATGATGATAAATTGGATGATGCGTTTGATTTTGTGAGACAGTAATTAACTACAAGGATTGTATTTAAGAAAGGATAAGTCAAAAGATAAATTCAAAATGGATTTTAGAGCCTAAAGTCTTTTTGTCTGGATAACGGCTCAGGAGTCCAAAATTCATTTTGGACGAGGCGTCCAAGATAAATCTTGGACTCCTAACGGCTCAGGAGTCCAAGATTTATCTTGGACGTTTTTCTTTGCAGGACGCGGAGCGATACCCACCCTACATATCTAAGGGAACGATAGATAATCTTGCAGGATAAACTCCCCTAAAGAACGTAAAGCCTCATTGACTTTTTCTGAGCTGGGGAACATAGCCGCTACATCGTTCACTAGACGAACGATGTTTGTTCCTTCTCTATATTGCGGTGCGTATTTTCCTCTCACGCCGTTTGAAAAATCGTATTCATCCAACATATCGGGGTCTTTTCTGCTAGCCATGATTTTGTTCATACCTCTTACGTTCGTATGTCGTTGTCTGCCGGGCAGAGATTAGCCTAATAGCATTGCCTCTTTCACCACAAGGAGGTGATGTTTATCTGAATGACCAATTTCGTGGTTTCGGGAAATCCGCTCCGCTCCATTCCCGAAACAACTGATAAAGGGTGGAATGCATTGAAGGAGATGAGTGCCAAATTTTTGATACAGTAACTACAATAAACTACAAGGATTGTATTTAAGAAAGGATAAGTCAAAAGATAAATTCAAAATGGATTTTAGAGTAGAGCCCTTTTTGTTCGCTCAAAGTGGTTTTGACTTATCCTTGTACCAGTAAATGTAGGGGCAATCCCTTGTGGTTGCCCTTAACGGCGATGCAGTTACAAAAATAATGAAAAGCTCGGACATTATTAAGCGATTGATTGATGAGGGTTGGGTTAAAGTGGGAGGTAAAGGTGATCAGGAAAAATTTAAACATCCCAACAAGTCTGGTCATGTTGTCGTGCCACATCCACGTAAAGATCTAACGGAGGGGTTTGGATGATGCTAGATATCAATATTTCCAAATTGAATCTAAAACCAGTGCAATTTAATATTTCTTTACCTTCTAAATAATCCCTTGTGGTTGCCCTTGCTCCCTCCGAGCAAACCCCCTCCCATTTCTCCCTCTTATTCAGCCGAATATCAATCACACGCTTTACGCCTCAATGCCATTAAGCCTGTCCCGAGCGTGCGAGGGATCAAGACAAACCTACGCATAAAGCCCACACCTCGTAGGTTAATTTTTAGTTTAATTTACAACGGAATATGTATGGGTCTCCTCGTAGGTCTGAATTTTGGGCTTAACTTAATGGCATTGAGATTGATGCTGCGTATGAAAAAGGGAGACAAGCTTGTATAGCAGAGCCATCGTCGTGCAATATTAATTCTAGTGACAGCACACACGCGACTTTTGAGTCAAGCACTGGTGAACTACATATTCCTTTTGTTGATGTCCCCGGCACCTTTGGTACTACGCAAACGTTTGATGTTTACTTGATGCAAAAACCCCTCACTTTCACCTTTGATTTAGACATGGATAGGATAAGGTTTTCATCTGACACAGAACAGTAGCAAAAGGCTTAGCGTCGAAGTTTTGAAAACTCGTGCATTAATGGAGAAAGACGATGGCATTTAGCTGACTCAACTCCATTTCCTTTTTCCTCTGCCTGCTTTTCCGACTCCTCCTGATTGTACTCATCCTTCATGCGAGCATATTCTTCGGGAGTGATCTGATCTTTCTCAATTAATTCAAACAAACGGCGAATATGAGGATTAGTATAACCAGCTTCATTAACCTTTTCATCCAAACTATCATCAATCGCTTGCATCCATTCAAGGTAATTTTTTGGCGTTTTCTTCTTCTTAACCGAGTTAGTAAAGACAAAAATCAGCCGATGTTTCTGACCATAAACCCCCTCAACCACCTCGCCATTTGCAAGATCTCTCGGTTCAAAATCATGAACCAAAATGCCACTACCATTTGGATTTGGCGTTTTCTTACCCGTAAAAAAGACCAAAGTAATGACCGTGACGGGAAAACTATAACTCGCAATCAGATCTACCATAGCACTGTATTGGTAATAGACAAAACGTTCATAAGTGTCTGAGTAATGTGCATGTTGCACTTCGATAACCAGCCGATTTTTTTTATCTTCTGCGAACAAATCAAAACGAGTCGCCACCTTGCCCACCGAGGGAACAAAAACCTTGTCGTTTTCCACCTCGTTAATTTCAATTTTGAGATCAAGAAGATCATTGACTAAGGCAGTGAACATCTCTGGTTGACCAAACGCCTTCTTAAAAATCACATCATAACGTAACGGAGCAACTTTTTTCATAGCATTATCCTTGAAGTAATATATAAGCAATCTTATCACTTTGCATATCATAAGCCTGTTCAATCAATTGCTCAGGCGTTGCAAATAAATCTTGTTTGGATTTCTTCAGCAAATCCATTAAACGCTGTTCCGCCTCTGTTTGAGTTTCAATACTGCCATCTTCCAAAATATGTTGAATGAGCATATCTTCCGCACGAAGATGACGAGCAATTAAAATCGTTCTATGACACATCAAAGGATCTTTTTCGGCACACATCATGGCAATACGATAAGACTCTAAACCCTGATTGAGTCTCTCAATGCCTTTTTTAAAATTCTCCGTTTGAGCCATACGGGCATATTGGACTTTGCCCTCTTGATTATAACAACCGGGATCATCAGATCGCGCACCCAATTCTTTGCCTAAAAACACATAAGCAATATTATGTTTTTTCAGTTCTGGTTTGAGGGCTTCATAACTAAATTGTGGATTATATTTGCTATAAGGGTGGGAACGCACATCACCTATAGCGGTAATGTCATGTTTTTTAAGCAATTCCACAAACTGTTCTATTGAATGGTTAGAATGCCCAATCGTATAAATTTCTTTCATTAAGATAACGCCTGCAACGAGTTTATAGCAGTCACCCTTAAAAGGTTCGCTAAGACTGAGACACAAATAAACATTATTCGTGATAGGATAATCACCATTTTTTTTAGTTTCATATTTGAGTTCAATACTCAAATCGGTGACAGAAAATATATATTCCTGTTTTTTATAGGTAAAATGAGCCCGTACTTTTTTGTGTGATTTGTAATTATCAGTCAATGCCATTAAGTTAAGCCGTTAATTCAGACCTGCCATGTTTTGGAAACCTGGCAGGTCGTTGTAAATTATACTAAAAATTAACCTGCTGGGTATTAGTCTCCCCGCAGGTTTGCCTTAACTTAATGGCATTGAGTTATCAGTAGAAACCTTAATTGTCAAGGCATCCGGCTTAATCAATAACAACGAACTCTCAATATTTTCCGTGCGTGACTAAATCTAAAGGTATTTTATCATTTTTGCCATGAGAAGTGTGATAGCCATTAATCCAAATTGATTCAACTTCATCACAGAGATGATGTAATAATGCTACTGAAAGGATAGAGACACTACTTTATCGGGTGCCTCAATATTAGACTTGTCCCTAAATAGTACAACGGATTAGCGAAAATAACGGATTAAGTCCTGTGCCGGACGGGGTTTGCAACCCAATGCCATTAAGCCTGTCCCTTTGCTCGGAGGGATCAAGACAAACCTGCGGGGAGACTCATACCCGCAGGTTAATTTTTAGTATAATTTACAACGACCTGCCAGGTTTTGGAAACCTGGCAGGTCTGATTTTGAGGGGTTTATCATACTGGCATTGGGTTTGTAACCCCGTCCGTAACGTTAAATCTAAGCACCTCTGTGTCTCGCGTTAAACGCTTTAATGAGCCTTATTCTAATTTGGTGCAACAACAGTGGTATAAAGCCGCAGGATTATACGCGCATGGGTGTTGCTATTCTATTGTGATTGATGATGTGCGAAAAATGCCTTTGAAAGTTTCTGATATAGATTGGACAGGTGATGGGCTCAACCTGTTCAGTGGATAATGTTATGTTCATGCGCCACGAGAATGCACAAAGTGAAAACAGTGATAAGCCTTAGATACAGATGAAGCTATTTCTCACATTCACAAAAAGGGTTTTTATCTGTGCGAGTATAGCGACAAATGTATCTTTATAACCCGATAAACATCAAAATTTGTTACGCTCTAAGGCGGACAATTTTGGACTGATTTATGGTATGCAAAGCCGTTTGGCATTGAACGCGGCGGCAATATGCTGAGCACTCTGCTATTAATGTTAAGCATTTAATGCAACGGGCAGTCGCGGCTGATGATTTTTATCCATGTAATTGATATTTATCAATAATATTAAAAAGTTAATCGGTTTCAAATATTCATTTTGGAATAGACCGAAAAAAAATGTTGACCTTAGATGGTTGATTTAGTATTATCTTAAAAGATATATGTGCAGGACTGGTTTGCAACCCCGTCCTGCATAAGTCAACTTCAAAACCAGACCTGGCAGGCTGATCATAACAAAACCTGCCAGGTCAAAGT
>JBDLJY010000474.1:0-4545 GCA_039714115.1 Pseudomonadota bacterium
GATTTTCGCCTTCTTGCACGGCATCACCGGGATGTTTATGCCAGTTTAATAAGGTGGCATCGGCAACCGATTCAGGTAGCACTGGGGCTTTAATTTCTTTTATAGACATGGCGGTTTCCTTTTTTATCGTTTGTTTTTTATCGTTCCCACGCTCTGCGCACTCACTTATACATAAGTCTTTAAGTAATTGATTTAATGAGTTTAGCTCTTCCACTAATAGGATTGATCATCTGCCAATTGGCATGGTTGCGGCTTATTCAAAACTTTCAACAGGAAGAGAGGTACATTTTAACCTCCCCTTCCAATGCCATATCGTGCCGGAAACCAACCACGAGGTGTTAAGCCGGCTAAATGATCATCTTGCAACAGAGTGATATGAATATTCAGGTCGTCTATTAGCGGATGAAGTAGATGCCTGTGGGGTGGAGCGTCAAGTGAAGGCCAATAAGATGCTTTGTTGCGGTTACAAGCAGGGCAGGCATAGACTAAATTATCCCACTCATCAGATCAATGCCATTAAGTTAAGCCACCAAATAAGACCTGCCAGGTATCCAAAACCCATGACGTTGTAAACTAAAGAGCAGATTGATCTGACCGGTTTTTGACACCTGTCAGGTTTGTCTTAACTTAATGGCATTGCCATGCTTGATAGGATGAAAATGGTCAATTTATAATTCACTACCCGCATCAATTTCACTGATACCACAATAACCGCAAGCAAAATTATATCGCTCACGCACAGCATTGCGTTTGGAGTCTGAAATAGTCATCAAGTTGCTAAAGAATGCTCGGTTAATCGTGTGAAAGCGTTTTGAATGACAGCATAGCGTTGTTCAAATTCTGCCAGCCAACGTTTGGTATCAGCAATTAACAAAGCTTGCTGGTTGTACTAACTCTTGGTTTTAATTTTGGAGCTTTTCCAAAATGTCTTGTCGGGCAATCTGTTCTGTTTCTAATCTTTTTAATGCAAACGTTGTTGTCTCAGATTCAACAACTTCTACCGTTGCTTGAATATCAGCCAGTTCT
Organism: Pseudomonadota bacterium; assembly: GCA_039714115.1. Classification (GTDB taxonomy): domain Bacteria; phylum Pseudomonadota; class Gammaproteobacteria; order Beggiatoales; family Beggiatoaceae; genus Thiomargarita. The sequence continues at coordinate 1,027 of JBDLJY010000474.1, forward strand.
CTTTGTTCCGTCTCCGTAAAACTGCCGCTTAATCTGCGAAGGCGAAGTTCGGTAAAACGTTGTTCAATTTCTGAGGTCCACTTGACTGTCATTGCACAATCCTTTTATGATTATCGTTATCAACATTTCTTGTTATGATTATAGCACTTATAAAAAAAATAGGGTAACATGTTGCAGCAATCAGCAGCAAATAGATAGCCATTATAGCTAATTTTGGTATGATTGAGCCTCGTCTTATTCTCGTTCCCACGCTCTGCGCTCATCGTTAGACACAAATTGATTTTGGACAAGACGTCCAAGATAAATCTTGGACTCCTTAAAAAATTTGTGTATAAGAGAGTGCGCGGAGCGTGGGAATGCCTTCACGGACGCGGAGCGTCCTGCATGGACTACCGAAAACAGATCAGACAGTTTATCTGTGATAAAATTATCAATCAGACAGTTTATCTGTGATAAAATTATCAGTAATCAAGGGCCAGTTGTTTAGCCCACAGTCGTGATTGGCTCCGCCCATGATAATTTATTTGCCAACTGGCTACACAATAAGCAAGCGTCAAGAGATATTAGGCGAACTGCGTAGCTATTATTTTGTAGAGACAACCAAAAATGGACACAACAACGATTGACTGTAAATTACCTAAATATAATAACGATTTTTGGACTTTAGAAGACAAGTTAGGTATTGCGCGTACCGGCGATCATCTGGCACAACTGGCTTTGGATGTGCCTACTCCCTTTACCATTGGTGTGATTGGTAAATGGGGGGCTGGTAAAACCAGTATTTTACGCAGGGCTTTTGTGACTTTAGGCGGGCAACCTCTGTCACAAATCTTGTCCCTTGGAGAAAACAAAACTGAAGAGACTGCCCAAGCTAATTGTAATGACTGGGCTTATGACAGTGACAAGCGTCCAACTCCCTTGGAGGGTTGGGATGAGGATTTAATCACGCTTGCTAAACAGAGTTTTTGTGTGTGGTATTCGCCTTGGCAACATCAGTATGTGGATAATCCATTGATTTCTTTATTAATAGAAATCATTGAACAATATAAAACGCAAGCCACAAAATTAGAACAGAAACAACCATGGCATCGGGATGGCAAAATCGCGGCAGTCAGTCGTCTGAATGAATTATTACTAAAAGGTCCTGCCTATTTGTTCGGATTTGGAGCTATTGTCACTGGCGGTGAAAAAATTACCAAGGCGGGAAAAGAATTATGGCAACATTTACAAGGCTCTGATTTAACAGAACTCAGCCAAGGTCAGCGTTTTCATATCAAATTTGAAGATGCCATTGAAGCCTTATTGAGTACGCTGACTGATGAAAAAAATGAAACTCTCAATCAAGATGCACGATTAATCATTTTTATTGATGATCTTGATCGCTGTGAAGATAAAGTTGTCGTCAAATTATTGGAAAGTATCAAACTTTATCTGAATAGTCGCCGTTGCGTGTTTGTTTTTGGTATGGATGATGGCGCAGTGTTAAAGGCTTTACAGCATTATTGGACTGATCGTTCTGAAGATGATAACCGTGAGTATTTGGAGAAATTATTTCAAGCTCATTTACCCATTCCTGTACCTAAAAGATTACAAATTCAATCCTTTATAGAAGAACAACTCAAGGCACATAAATTTCCTGATGTCACAGTAATGGCTGAGCATATAAGTCAATTATTGGAACCTAATCCCCGTAAAATCAAAAACTTTTTAAATAGTTTATGTGCCAGTTGGGTGCTGTTTGAGGCAAACAATCAGCCAGATGATGAAGGGCTTTTTGCTCAGCGATTTGTCTTATTTCACTATTTGCGTTTGTATCATAAATCGGTGTGGCGTTTATTGGAACGTCAACCGTGGGCTTTACAGGTGTTGACTAAGGTATTAACCGAGTCACGGGATGAAATTCGAGATTTGCCTGAATGGGTTGGAAATGCAGAACAAAGAATGTTATGGGAAATATTTTCTCGTGCTTTTGTCCATGTTTTGAGGCAAGAGGCTGATGATGAGGAAAAATACCGTCACTTAGAATTGGATGAAGCCGTCAGATTATCTGAGCAACGTATTGATCGTAAACGTTCTGATGAGTATTTTATTTCTTGGTATAATGAGGTCATTTCTCTTGATATCAAACTCCCTGACAATGTTTTGCACCTTCCCATTGAGAGATAAACCAGATGAATGATAAAACCAGTATTGCCGAAACCAACGCCCGCGCCACCGCCCGTGGCCGTTTTCAACAATGGTTACATAAACGTTATCAGCGGCTCGATTTGGTCGAAATGGTTGATGAGCCAGATCCTATCAGTTTGCGCCATATTTTTGTGCCTATGCAGGCAGGCAAAAAGGATATCCCAGATGAAGACATGGGCAAGCCTGATGAAGTGGAGCAAGAAGACTTACCCGGCCAAGCCGTCTGGAACTTACTGACTCAACAGGATTTTATAGCCTTGTCAGGTAGGCCGGGTAGCGGCAAAACTACCCTCGTCCAAGCGATTGTGGTTGATTTATGTGGTCAACATCACAATCCATTGCGTCAACAGCTAGTCACCAAAGTACAACGCTGTATCCTGCCCTTACCCATTATTTTGCGCCGTATTCCTAATATAGATAAATTGCCCGATTTAGCAACCCTATTAGAAGTATGGTGGAAAAGTCAAGCAGAACAAGCCGAAGAGGACAAAATACCGCTGGATTTAGCCCGCTTACGCGACAGTTTTGCTAAGGAAAACTATCCTGCCTTAATGTTGTTTGATGGCATTGATGAAGTCGGTGGACCAAAAACACGCCAGCATGTGCTGAAATTAGCCCAAGAAGCCCATAGTAGGGGCTATCGCGTTTTAATCACCGGTCGCCCCAGTGGTTATCAAGACTTGAACCAAGAGAACGCTCAAAGCCTTCAGGTGCATCATCTACTGCCCTTCGCTTGGTCACAAATTAAACCATTTATTGAAGATTGGTATAAGCTACGCAGTGAATGGAAAATTAAGCGAAAACAAGGAATAGATACTTTTTTAGCTGCCTTAAAAGACAGTCAGCGTCCTTACCTGCTGACGCTTTCCCGCCGCCCGATTTTTCTCACCATAATGGCATTAGTGCATTGTACCAAAAATGAAATGCCTCATGGACGGGCAGATTTATATCGGTCGATTGTCGATTTGTACTTAGAACGTCAAGAACGCCACCGCCAACGTCAATGGACTGTTCACGGCAATCCTATGCCCCATTGGCTCGAAAATGAACCGCGTTTGGTATTGGGGCATTTAGCATTGCTGAGTCAACAAAAAGGTAGTGCTTTATATAAAGAAAAACATGATACATTTCGCTTAGATCCGAATGTCCGTCGCGTCATTTGGACACGCACTGATATGCAAAAGGCGATAGAAAATCAACTTAAGGAGGGCCCCGGTCGTTTTACCTCTTTAGAACCTAAAGAGAGTTCAGATTTATTAAACTACTTTTTATATCCTGCCGGTTTATTAGTCGAACCGGCTGAAGACCGTATTCAATTTGCTCATTTGAGTT
>JBDLJY010000475.1:0-4543 GCA_039714115.1 Pseudomonadota bacterium
GAAAATTATCTTTTCATATCCTCTAGTTTTCGGGGCATGTTTAAAGACAATGCCATTAAGTTAAGACAAACCTGACAGGTGTCAAAAACCGGTCAGATCGATCTGCCCTTTAATTTACAACGGCCTGCCATGTTTTGGATACCTGGCAGGTCTTATTTGGTGGGGTTATCATACTGGCATTGATGTTTAAAGAGCGTGAGGTCTTTGTCGAAATTATCCTTGGATAATAGAGCAAGATTATTTGGATCGGAGCATCACTGAATTAGAGATGATTTATGCTCTATTTGGACACCCGATTGGGCAACAACAAGCCTTAGCCGAAAATGCCTTATTTTATTTTCGTGATCCAAATTATGCTGATACGCTACCTCCTTCGGAGCGTGATGATTATATCGAAAGCTCTCTGGGATAAAATTGTTCAAAAATTTCCTGATACTTTAACGTCACAACGGCGAGAGGATTTTAGTGATGATCCACCTTTGATTATTACTGGTGGATCGGGCTGTGGCAAAACCGCATTATTAGCTGATTGGGCTAAAGAGTATCAACAAGCGCATCCTGATGATCTTGTATTTTTGCATTTCTGCGGCAGCTCACCAGCCAGCTCCGATCCATTAAATCTCCTAAGACGGATAATGGCAAGCCTGAAAATAAGCCCCCAAAAGAAGACCTGCCAGGTTTCCAAAACATGGCAGGTCGTTGTAAGTTAAGGTAAAAATTAACCTGACAGGTTTTTTACACCTGTCAGGTTTGTCTTACGCGGTCCTCAGTAGGGGCAATCCCTTGTGGTTGCCCTTAACTTAATGGCATTGACCTTATCAACTGGAACAAACGGGAGATAAGCAACGATTACAAGCTTGTCTCAGCGAAATCCCTCTATTTTTGGAGGTTGAAGAGGATAAGTATTATGAATTAATAGGCTACTGGCAACGTCTTGGCGCGACAGAAAAAATGGTGGCTGCTGCTTATAATAATGGATTGAGGAGGTATGAACAGAGCGTTTTTGAAAAGGAAGTATTTATGTTAGAGTTATATATAAATTAAACTATTGATATTTAATTAAAATACAAAAAATTAGTTAATTATGAATCGTGTCAGTCTTAAATTAACTCTCATTCAATCATTATTTCCATTGAAAAAGAACAGGGATTTCTTACATTCAATGTATCATTTTATACCAGATTGTCATGGCAACAGTATCTAGCCGTATATACAAACCCCTTATGATATAAAGCCGCTTAATGTAAAAACCTCTGACTGCGGTGATATTGGCTTTCCAATCACGCTGAATCCGTACAGTTTTTGTACCATCAAAACCGCCGTAGAGATTGACCCACTTATTGACGTTTATCCGGGAGGATAAGACGTAAGTTCCCTGTTTGACCCAGACTTCATCAAAGGTTGCTGAGGCATCTATAGCCTCTTGAATCGTTTTGAATGCGGAAGCCCAACTGGTGCCATCTCCAGAACTGGTGACTTCTCCGTCAACATGCCAATTGGCAGCCAGCGATAAGCTGGGTAAAATGGCTAATCCTATTATGAGGTATTGGGCTAATCGGTTTCGAGCCCCGTCTCGCTGCGTTGTTTTTATTAGATTCCATAATTTTACCCCCAATTTCCAGATCAGCTTCATTTTGACATATATATATATAACAACTTTAGAGCAGCGTTTTTTTATAAATTTGGGATAAGTCAAAATCAAGTATTTGAAACTGGAGCCAATGAAAATGAGGCTTGAGTGTTTTTCAAACCATAATAACTACAAGGATTGTATTTAAGAAGGGATAAGTCAAAATCAAGTATTTGAAACCGGAGCTAATGAAAGTTAAGCCCAAAGACGTTCGTTCTTTTGTGTGTTTTTTTTTGCCCACCTTCTCTGCCCGCAAAAACCCGCGGTGGGCTACATAAAATTCTTAACTTAATGGCATTGAACCACAATCTAGCACAGGGATTAACGAAATAAAGGGATTAAAATAAAAGTTCAACTGGAGCACACTCCCACATAAAACGGACAATCTCAAAACAACCCACACACCAATCCCTTATTTCGTCAATCCATGTGCTGAGATTTTTTCGTGACTTTGCTCCGCTCCATTCACGAAACAACAGTCTAACCACAACCTCAATGCCATTAAGTTGGTTGCCCCTTTTTTCTAAGCTTAAATCGCACAAACTAACTCAAATTTTAACGGAATCGTGCTCCGCTGGTTTTGCGCTTAAGCAATCCAACAAGTGGCATCGTATGTCAGATTTTCGTCAATCAAGCTTTAATTAAAAAAACCGACAAGCGCAGATTTAACGGATGACGACTAAATCCACCATAAAAAAATACATATATACTGCTCAAGATTGATTTTTTAGATAGTGGATTTAGGAAGCCACGCATACTTATTTATTGAAGCAACGGAATGATTTTATGAGTAGTCATTTCAGCCGTTGTTTCTGCCATTCCCACTTTCTCAGTATCCAAATTTAAATAAGCAATCAACACTGGGAATCTGACTTTAGGATCATCTATAAAGTCAATAATAACAGCACCGCCTTCAAAGTTAAGAACACAGTTTTGGAAACGCCTCATTCTTTCCACCAAAGGAGCAGCCACCTCTCCGTCAAGCTCACTCTTCAGGGAAATTATAGGAGCTAACCAATTCAACATTTTCGCCAAATCCACCAAATTCCCATCCGCTCCAGGTTCTCTGCTATGAACAATCGCCCTACCCCTATTTCGGTTGATAACAGCTATACCACTCACACCGTTATTCCCTTTGCTGATATCATCAACAAAATCTTGCAATTTATCGTGATCCATTATAGTAATAACCTCTGGTTTTTCCATCTCATCATAAAAAGAAGCAAGAGAACTCCCCCTACCCAACCCAAGCTCTTGACTTGTAGGTACAGAATCCGTCTTGCCCTTCCCCATCATGTTCTTGAAACCACCCATCAAATTTTCAAGAATGTCCATAAACTTATCCTTTATTTCAAAAGGAACATAAAAAATAGTGTCTTCCCCATGACTAGCTATCAGACTCTGTTTAGGTAGCCAAGGAGCCACCAAATAATTAAGCTCATCAACACCTTTTTCTTCATCATTAAAATCAGTCACCTTTTTAAAACGATTAGAAAAGATAATTTTATCGGTACTACCGAGCTGATTATAGGCTGTTGTAAATGGTGCCTCCTTGTTAGCTTTGTAAATGACAATTCTCATTGCTTGTTATCCAAAAGTGCTTATAAAGCCTTAAACCCATCATTAGACGTAGCTCTAAAAAAAATGTGAGGGTTAATTTTTTCTATAGCTACAGGCAGGTTTGCAACCATCCCTGACATTAGACGTAGCTTTAAAAAAAATGTGAGGGTTAATTTTTTTTATTTAAATCGACTAAGCGAATTTTCTACATATATATAGTCTTGTCGTGCTCCGTAACCCCTTGCCTAAAATTCGTTTATTTCCTAATTAGTTGTACTAATATATTTGCTTGCTAACCATTTATCCGAGAAAAATGACCGTTTGTCGAATATGCCGTAGTGATTTTTTGATTTATACTGCATAAAGAGCAAAAACTCGTCGGAGTACAGAATCCGCCTAAACAGCCAAATAAAGCCATAACGCAACGGCAAAGCTTAATGTTAGGGAACGAGGAAAAACGTCGGGCTCGGCACTCCCAGAAGGGAGAAGCAAGTCAAAGCTGGGCTTGTAAAGCCAACGACGGGTAGGACGCTGAGAGCATAAGCAAATGCCATTCTGTAATGGGATGGATAAGCCCACTACTCAGCCTTGCGGGCAAGAGTAATCCAATTAAAGATGCAGGAAAAATCCTTGACACTTTGATATTGCCCCCGAGCCACGGCGAAGGGGAACAACTTAAAAGAACATAAAAGATGACGCAGGATGACTTCATAAGAGAATGGAACGCACCAAGGTGCGAGCCAACATACCCCACATACCACCACTTGGAAGACTACGCAACCAAGACGGACAACTGGGATTGGGACAAACTGATATGGGGCAAAATCAGGCGGCGTGTCTTCAACATCCAAAAGCGGATATACAAAGCAACAGCAGAAGGCAGATACGAGCAAGCTAGAAACTTGATGAAACTACTAAATCGGTCAACATGTGCCAATCCACTGGCACATGAAATCAAACGCCGGATTAGGAAAATTCATCAAAGTTCAAGAGGGGCGTTCATACTATAACGGAGAAACATGGGTGAATCCATGCAAGCTATATATAATAAGAGATATTGAAATATTGATATTAAATGCTCCGGTGAATCTGTGTGTTGAGACGGAGTAACGGAGCTGGGAGCAATAAGCCTTGATTTTATTGGGCTATGTCATTTTACCCTTGATTTTAAAATCAACTCAAAAACTCACAAGCCTGATGTTTAGTCACCTTTAGGTGACTTGAGCTTTGAGACTCAGAATTTATTCTGAGGCTCTCTCTTAAAAGAACATGTGCGACTCGTTTGGGCCTAATGCGCTAATAATTCGTTAGCAAAAACAAAGCCTTATTTAAAAACTTGCAGTATGGTGTGGG
>JBDLJY010000476.1:0-4534 GCA_039714115.1 Pseudomonadota bacterium
AGGATAATAAGGGCTAGTTCTAACAAAGGCGATATTGTTCTTGATCCCTTTTCAGGGACATTTACGACTTGTGCAGTTGCTCAAAAATTGGAAAGAAGAACGATTGGGATTGAATTTCAAGAAGATTATATAAAAACAGGCTTGCGTCGTTTGAATATTTCCAGTGAATACAATGGCGCCGAGAAACAAGCGGCTCTAAAACGTTACGGAGCAGGTTGCAATCCTGCTCCGGCAAAGAAAAACCAGTAATAGTTGTTTGTTGATTAAGTGAAAAAATATGCCCACAAAAGACATTTACCATGATCTTGTCAAAAAAGCCCTGACTAAAGAAGCTTGGCTCATTACTCATGATCCTTTTTCTTTACAATTCAGTGATGCCGATTTTTTACACATTGACTTAGCCGCAGAGAAGCTTATTGCTGCAAAAAAAGAGGGAAAAAAAATAGCGGTTGAGATAAAAAGTTTTGCCCGCGATTCTGCACTTTATGAATTTCATCTAGCATTAGGGCAATTTATGAATTATCGGATGGTACTCGAAGAAAAAGAACCTGATCGTGTACTCTATTTGGCCGTACCGTCAGATGCTTATCAATCTTTTTTTCAACGCCCTTTGGCAAAAGCGGCTATACAACGGTATCAGCTAAAACTAATTGTCTATCACACGGCAAAAGAGGAGATTGTCAAATGGATAAACTAACGCAATACCGAAACTATGTGCAACAACTCATAGAACATTATGCGAGTTACCGCCCTGCTTACGGAGATATAGAAGTAGAAACAATTTTTGACACTAAACAGGATCATTATCAATTACTTCATGTTGGTTGGCACGATGATCAACGTATTCATGGTTGCACCCTGCACATTGATATCAAAAAGGGAAAAATATGGATTCAGCATAACGGCACGGAAAATCATATTGCCCAAGAGTTAATAGCTTTGGGGGTACCTAAAGAAGATATTGTCTTAGGCTTCCAAGCGCCCTATAGGCGACAATTTAGCGAGTTTGCGGTTAATTAAATACAACCATTTCTATACGGCAAGGAGTCCAATATTTATCTTGGACATCCTTTATTGTGAATTAGAGAACAATATGCAGCTTGAACTATTTTCTCCCAAAACCATAAAAGAGAAGTCCAATCGTCTGGCTAATAAATTACAGTCATCAGATCGCCCCTTTCATGATTGGTACCGCTTTGTTCTCTCATTTCCAGCCCATCTTGTTCGTGAATATATAGACAAGTTTGGCTTGCATCAATGTGACACGATTCTTGATCCATTTTGTGGCACAGGAACAACTTTAGTTGAAGCAAAGTTGCAAGGACTTAACAGTATTGGAATTGAAGCCAACCCAATGGCCCATTTTGCGAGTCGCATTAAAATTGATTGGACAATCAATCCAGATGAACTGTTAGAACATGCCTCACGAGTTGCAGAGGCTGCAAACAAAGCAATATCTAGCCATTCCGAACTTAGGACATTGCCACCAGAGGCATATAACTTACTATTAAAAAACTCAATTAGCCCGTTACCTTTACATAAAGCTATGATATTGATAGATAAAATTAAATTACTCAAAGATGAAAAATTATATGAGCATGAATTACTCGCTTTTGCAAAGGCTATAGTGTTTCATGCCAGCAACTTACATTTTGGGCCAGAAGTTGGGGTTAGCCGTGCTAAAAAGAGTGATGCGCTGGTTGTTGAATACTGGATATCAGAAATAAAGACAATGGCTAAGGATTTGCGTTTGGAGAAACCAGAGGAAAATTCCATTGCTTATCATGCCGACGCTAGACAATTTCAAAATCTCTTAGAGCCAAATTCAATCAGTGCAGTGTTTACGTCTCCGCCTTATCCTAATGAAAAAGACTATACACGCACAACCAGATTAGAATCTGTTTTACTCGGGTTTATTAATAACAAAGAAGAGTTGCGGCACTTAAAAAAAGGATTGCTGCGCTCAAATACCAGAAATGTCTATAAAGGAGATAACGACGATATTTGGATTTCTGAACACAAGGAAATACAGCGTATTGCGGATACGATTGAAAATCGTCGAATAGAATTGGGAAAAACCTCTGGGTTTGAAAAACTATATAGTAAAGTCACTAAGCTTTATTTCGGGGGGATGGCTCGCCATCTTGCCGAGTTGAGACCGTTTTTAAAAAAAGATGCGTACCTTGGATATGTCGTAGGAGATCAAGCATCCTATCTTCGGGTCATAATCAGGACCGGAACACTTTTGTCCGATATTGCTCAATCACTCGGATACGAGCTTGAGAGTATTGATTTGTTTAGAACACGTTTTGCAACTGCCACAAAAAAGCAAATGAGAGAAGAAATTGTTGTTTTACGATGGCCCGGAAAAAAATAAAAGGCGAAGATATGACTAAAAGCACAAATAGATATTTTCAACTGATTGAGAGAATATTTGACAAGTATTATACGGAAGGTTCGTCAGAAGTGCCTTTTGAACGCGATGATTTGGTTAGAGCAGCGGCAGATTTAGATATTAATTTACCGAAAAATCTGGGTGATATTGTTTATAGCTTTCGGTATAGAACTCAGTTGCCTGATTCAATTCAGAAATATGCGCCAGCGGGTATGGAATGGATCATTAGGCCAATGGGACAAGCTCGATATAAATTTGCTTTAGCTTCTATGTCTAGGATAATTCCTAATCAAATGTTGTCAGAAACAAAAATACCAGATGCTACACCGGGGATTATCGCAAAGTATGCAGTAAATGATGAACAAGGATTGCTTGCCCGGCTTAGATATAACAGAATGATCGATATTTTTACGGGTATTACCTGTTATTCTCTTCAAAATCATTTGAGAACAACAGTAAAGGAAATGGGCCAAGTAGAAACGGACGAACTGTATGTGGGAATCGATCAAAGAGGAGTACAATATGCATTTCCTGTGCAAGCAAAGGGGAGGACTGATCAACTTGGTGTGGTGCAAATAGAACAAGATTTTGCTATGTGTGCAGAAAAGTTTCCTAATTTGATTTGTATTCCAATTGCCACACAATTTATGGAGGATGATCTGGTTGCCTTATTTTCTTTTGAAGAAGGAGAGAACGGAGTCACAATTTTATCTGAAAAACATTATCGCTTAGTTCTGCCTGAAGAATTAACTGATGATGATTTAAAGAATTACAGAAGCCGACCCTTAGAATCAATGCCATATCGTGCCGAAAAAATGTAGGGCGCATGAAAGTCGCAGCGAAGTGACTGCCTGAGAGACGGTTTGATACCAGAGTTATTTTGATTATGAAAGTGATCGATTTATTTGCCGGCATTGGGGGCTTGTCATTAGGTTTCCAAAATGCTGGTTTTGAAGTGGTTGCTGCCTATGAGAACTGGCAAGCGGCTACGGAGATATACAAAGCGAATTTCAACCATGAAGTGATTCATAAGGATTTGTCTCAAATATCAGACTACCATATTTTTAAGGATTATCACCCTGAAATCATCATAGGTGGGCCGCCTTGTCAAGATTTCTCTAGTGCTGGCAAGCGAAATGAAAATTTAGGCCGTGCCGATTTAACCATTTCATTTGCACAGATTGTATCAAATGTCAAGCCTACATGGTTTGTCATGGAAAATGTGGAAAGAATCACGAAAAGTCTTACTTTAAAAAAAGCCTTAAAAATATTTAAACAAGCGGGATATGGCCTCTCTTATGAAATCTTAGATGCCAGTCGTTGCGGTGTTCCCCAACTAAGAAAAAGATTTTTTTTAATTGGCTTACTTTCTGTAAGAGATGGCTTTTTAGATTACTATCTGAGTAACTATTTAACCCAACAACCAATGACCATTTTTGACTATTTAGGCAATGAATTAGGCATTGAATTTTATTACCGGCATCCGTGGAGTTATAAAAGACGGGCAGTATTTAGTATTTATGAACCCAGTCCCACAATCCGAGGAGTCAATAGACCGATTCCAAAGGGGTATAAAAAACATGCTGCTGATGCGGCTGATATTACGGAAAACGTTAGAGCCCTTACAACAATTGAGCGTAGCTATATCCAAACTTTTCCGAAAGATTTTGAATTGAAAGGGACTAAGACGGCATTGGAGCAAATGATTGGCAATGCTGTGCCGGTTAAGCTGGCTGAATATGTTGCTTTGAAAATCAAGGCTTTTTGTGGAGATTTCTAAACGTTGCGGACGGGGATCCCGTAGGGAACTTCCCCGTCCGGCTGTCAGTCCGGCTGTCAATATTTTTAATTGGCTGGTTTTCTTGGGTTATTTTTGAGAAGCGAGAGCATTTTCTCCAAAAACTTGTTTCATTTGCTCCTTGCTTAACAAGCCATCGAGGCGACGTATAAAGTCGGAAGTGGCTTCTTTGGCTCCCTCGTTTCTGGCATCCGCGATTTTGCTATCGAGGCGACGTGTAAAGTCGGAAGTGGCTTCTTTGACTCCCTCTTTGACACCCCTTGCTTCGGCGGCTGCGATTTCATCAGGATACATCTGACGGAATAAATATTGAGCCGTTGGATCTTCACGAAGAAATTCTA
>JBDLJY010000477.1:0-4468 GCA_039714115.1 Pseudomonadota bacterium
TCCCGAAACTAAAATGATGGTTTCGGGAAATCCGCTCCGCTCCATTCCCGAAACAACTGAATAAAATCAATATTTTAAGCTTAACTTAATGGCATTGACTCATCAGATCCCCCATGCTTGATAGGATGAAAATGGTCAATTTATAATTCACTACCCGCATCAATTTCACTGATACCACAATAACCGCAAGCAAAATTATATCGCTCACGCACAGCATTGCGTTTGGAGTCTGAAATAGTCATCAAGTTGCTAAAGAATGCTCGGTTAATCGTGTGAAAGCGTTTTGAATGACAGCATAGCGTTGTTCAAATTCTGCCAGCCAACGTTTGGTATCAGCAATTAACAAAGCTTGCTGGTTGTACTAACTCTTGGTTTTAATTTTGGAGCTTTTCCAAAATGTCTTGTCGGGCAATCTGTTCTGTTTCTAATCTTTTTAATGCAAACGTTGTTGTCTCAGATTCAACAACTTCTACCGTTGCTTGAATCTCAGCCAGTTCTCTTTGTTCCGTCTCCGTCAAACTGCCGCTTAATCTGCGAAGGCGAAGTTCGGTAAAACGTTGTTCAATTTCTGATGTCCACTTGACTGTCATTGCACAATCCTTTTATGATTATCGTTATCAACCTTTCTTGTTATGGTTCTAGCACTTATAAAAAAAAATAGGGTAACATGTTGCAGCAGCAAATAGATAGCCATTATAGCTAATTTTGGTATGATTGAGCCTCGTCTTATTCTCGTTCCCACGCTCTGCACTCATCGTTAGACACAAATTGATTTTGGACAAGACGTCCAAGATAAATCTTGGACTCCTATGTATAACTTAGGAGTCCAAACTTTAGTTTGGAATGTCCAAGATGAATCCTATTCTACCGATTCAATCTCCACCCGCCGATTATTTGCATAAGCTGTTTTTGAATTTCCATTCTTCTTTGGCTTCTTTTGAGCCATATCCCTGCGTTTGAATACGCTTTTTAGAAATGCCACGCACTACTAATTCCCTTTTTACGGCTTCTGCTCGCTGTTGAGATAATTTTAGGTTGAGGCGGTAATTTTCAGCGGGTGAGGTGATTCCTTTGAAAGCTTGTTTGTCTGTGTGTCCATGCACTTTGATTGTATTGGGCATGGTTTGGTTAAAGGCGGCGGCGAGTTCTTTTATTTGCAAACCTTTGACTGGGTATTTGAGGGGCATTTGGGGGTGTTGTGCTACGCCGATGCCTAAATAGTACAGTACTGGCAGCTTTTTCGTCACCCCTTTACGCACCACTAACAAAGGCGGCGTCCGTTGCACTGCCCCCGCTGTGCCTCGTACTTGGGCTTGAATTTGGTTTTTTCCGACTTGTAGCGGGATTTGTTTGGAGTTTGCCATCGGGGGAGAACGCTATAGCGATGATCCCTTTATTGTCTAAACCCGGGAGTAGTACATCAGAAACCTCAGAGGAATGCTGATTAGGAAAACGAGCGACTTTTGGAAATTAAATTCACCGAGTCCGTTTTTAAGAGGAACTACAAGGATTGAATTATAGTGAGCGTCGCTTTGGAACTGCGATGCCCCTGCAAATTAATAAAAAAAAAGCTTGCTAAAATTGTAAAACTCAGGAGTCCAAACTTTAGTTTGGAATGTCCAAGATAAATCTTGGACTCCTATGTATAACTTAGGAGTCCAAACTTTAGTTTGGAATGTCCAAGATGAATCCTATTCTACCGTTTCAATTTCTACCCGCCGATTTTTGGTGTAAGCTGTTTTTGAATTTCTATTATCTAGCGGCTCTTTTGAGCCATATCCCCGCGTCTGAATACGCTTTTTTGAAATGCCATGCGCTACTAATTCCCTTTTCACCGCTTCAGCCCGCTGTTGAGATAATTTTAGGTTGAGGCGGTCATTTTCAGCGGGTGAGGCGACTCCTCTGAAAGCTTGTTTGTCTGTGTGTCCATGCACTTTGATTGTATTGGGTATGGTTTGCTTAAACGCGGCAGCCAGATTTTTGATTTGCTGTTCTGCGGAGTTTGTGAGCGTCGCCTCGCCGGTATGAAATGTTACATTACGAAAGGTGCCTTTTCCCTTTGTTTTAGTACGCAAACCACAGTCGGAAATCATACGATTAATCCTCTCCCGTCGCTGTTTGTCATACAATAAGAGTAGGCTTTCTTTGTTAAGAATTTTTCCGTCTTCTATCACGGCATAACGATTTTCTCTTAAAAGCTCAACTAGCCGTTTTTTGGAGTCTTTGTCGGTTTGACAGGCGTGTAGGTGAGCTTCTAAGCTGAGGGGAAATTGCCCTTGCTTGTAGTAAGTTTCGCCTAGTCCATACCAAGCTTGGGATAAATCGGGTTTGATTCGGAGTGCTTGCTTGTAGTGAGTTATCGCTTGTTCATATTTGCCTTCGTTTTCTAGGATAGAGGCTAGGTTGTTGTGGGCTTCGGCATGGCGGGGGCAGTTTTGCAATGCTTGTTTTAGTAGGCGTTTTTCTTTGTGAATGTGGCCACTTTCGCCAGCGTAATAGGATTGAGCCACTAATTGGGTGGCATGTTGGCAGTTTTGGGCTGGTAGTGAGGGGGTAAATAATGTAAAGTAAAGTGTGAATAGGTAGCTTGTGTGTCGAGTTGACATTATGTTCTCCAGTAGGGTAAATCGGAAGTGGTGATATATGTGTTAAGGGGTAGGAATTCAATGCTATATTAAGTATGGTGGGTGCTATTTTAAATTTAAGAAGGGATAAGTCAATATCAAGTATTTGAAACCGGAGCCGCTATTTGAGGATTGGCTTAATTTACTCTCATCTCTTATTTATCGTTCCCACGCGCCGGCGTGTGGGAACGATAAAAATAGAGAAATAAAACTATCAACACAACGGGGTTACAGGTTTTGGAGGCCCGCAGTTATCGGCAACCCTGTCCGGCATTTAGAATTTTAATGACAAACCGACTGTTCCGAGCCCCAAGCCATATCCAAGTTCCGTAAAAACGGCTAGATTAGGCTTAAAAAAATATCGCAGTCCAACAAAACCGCCATATAGCAGGTAGCTTCCTGAAGCTGAACCTCTATGCCCAGAACCTATATTACTTACGGTAACGGTGTTATACCCCAACGCGATACCAGCATAGGTATCTATTTTGTCTGAGTCAAAGATACCATAGTGATAAGCACCACGGGCAGCAATTCCAAGATAGCTGTATTCCCATCCATATCTATTCCCATAAAAAGAATACATATCTTCCGATGACGTATATGAGACGATACCGCCTATGGAAATCCTGTCGCTGTAACCCAAATCGAAAGCACCGCTAATGACTGGAGTCGTCGAGTCTCCATAAATTCCTCTATAGCCAGATCCAAGTCCAAGCCCTGCTTGAAAGACTTTATCGCCTTTTTCAAAAGCGATTTTTTCAGCATAGCCAGAAAGTGGGAAAATACTTACACTTATCCCACTTATTACACATAATTGAAGTAATATTTTTCTGAACTTCATTCTCATTCTCCTCTTTGTAATATAATCATCATCGCCAACAAAGATTGACAGTTGGAGTCTAAAGCTTTTATCAATTGTCATGTTTATTTAATAGATTTTAATCGGAAGCTAAGGACGATTTTTATTGCTCCGCCATAATTGTGTTGGATATTTAAAATTGTAGTCTAAAAAATTGTTGATATCAAATTTAATTGGATCGATTGAGTGCCCAATATCACGGAATATCTGTGAAAAAGCACTGCCTTAATACACACGCAGAGCGCACTCACTTATACACAAGTCTCAATTGTATTTGTAGTAAATATTGGACTTCAGACAACGTTAATATACTAGCATTGGTCCGTGACGCACAACGGATTGATTAGTCTCATCTCTTATTAATGGCGCGTACTCCAATATTTAGTGTCCCATCGTGAAACGACTTGTCGAATCCAACTTTGGCGTATGTACCCGCTCCTCTATGGTGTTTACCATAGGGCCTAATAGCGTTGTTTATCTCACCTCCCTTAAACGTTCAATGCCAGTATGATAACCCCCCCAAAAGAAGACCTGCCAGGTTTCCAAAACATGGCAGGTCGTTGTAAGTTAAGGTAAAAATTAACCTGACAGGTTTTTTACACCTGTCAGGTTTGTCTTAATTTAATGGCATTGCCTTAAACGTTACGATCCAAACTACAGATCATTTGCTGGCAATGATTGTGCCAACTTTGTTTCCCAAGTGCTATATGAAGGTGGTTGGCTTATGAATTATGGACTTTATTTTTTTCGCTATTGGCAAGAGTATAATCCACATATAATTCAGCGTTATCTCGGATAGCAATATCGTTAGCTTTTCCGCATCACACCCCTGCTCAGTTAAGGGCAACCATAAAGGATTGCCCCTACAGGAACCGTGATTTTTCGTGAAAATTATCTTTTCATATCCTCTAGTTTTCGGGGCATGTTTAAAGACAATGCCATTAAGTTAAGACAAACCTGACAGGTGTCAAAAACCGGTCAGATC
>JBDLJY010000478.1:0-4447 GCA_039714115.1 Pseudomonadota bacterium
CAAGGGCAACCACAAGGGATTGCCCCTACATGATTTATCGTTTTTGTAGTCAAGGGCAACCACAAGGGATTGCCCCTACATGATTTATCGTTTTTGTAGTCAAGGGCAACCACAAGGGATTGCCCCTACATGATTTATCGTTTTTGTAGGGGCAATCCTTTATGGTTGCCCCTTAACGATAAAATCCAGTCATCTTTAGGAGAAACGGCTATGTATATAAAATCTCTTATCCTGATCACCCTGCTAATACAAACCTCCCTTGCCGGAGCATCACCACCGGAGGTAGATAAAATAGTATTACAGCTTGGACATTCCTCATCTGTAAAAACCGTAGCGTTTTCCCCCGATGGCAAAACCGTCTTATTGGGAAATTATGATGGCACTATCAAATCATAAAGCGGCTAAACAAGGACTTACTCTAGCCCAATATGACTTGGGTATGATGTACAACAAAGTGCTTGACTACCAAGAAGCCATAAAATGGCTAAACAAAGCCGCCTCAGACGACATCCGTTTATTGGCGATAACGACAATGCATTTGCGACAAAATATGTTACACTTAGCAACTTTAAAACTGGA
Organism: Pseudomonadota bacterium; assembly: GCA_039714115.1. Taxonomy (GTDB): domain Bacteria; phylum Pseudomonadota; class Gammaproteobacteria; order Beggiatoales; family Beggiatoaceae; genus Thiomargarita. The sequence goes on from JBDLJY010000478.1 coordinate 580, forward strand.
CAAAATATCAACATGAAACCAAAAAACTGGATAGTGCCACTCGCACTACTCGCCCTAACCGCCTGTGGCTCCAACTCACACTGTAACAAAGAACTCCCAGATGATGAAGGCTCACAAAACAAACTTACACCAGGCGAAACCTTTCGTGATCGATTAGCTGACGGCAGCTTAGGCCCACAAATGATATGGATACCAGCCGGCTCATATCGCATGGGAGACATCCAAGGCTGTGGAAGAAAAGAAGAACAACCAGTACATCACGTATCAGTGGAACGATTTGCAATAGGAAAATACGAACTAACACTAGGCGAATTCAAAAAGTTTGTAGAAGCGACAGGCTATAAGACAGATGCTGAAAAAGAAGGAAGTTGTTACAGCTACTCCAAAGGCTGGCGCCTAATAAAAGACATCAACTGGCGCGAACCAAAATTCTCCCAATCAGATCAACACCCAGCAGTCTGCATGAGCTTCAACGACGGAAAAGCCTACACAAAATGGCTCAGCGAACAAACAGGCCAACAATACCGCCTACCCACAGAAGCCGAATGGGAATATGCCGCACGAGCAGGCAGCCAAACAACCCGTTACTGGGGCAACGACTCAAACAAAGCATGTAACTACGCCAACGTAGCCGACAAAACCGCCAAACAAAAATACCCCGAATGGGAAACCCATAACTGCACCGACACCTACATTTACACATCACCAGCAGGAAAATTCAAACCCAACCAACTAGGCTTATATGACATACTAGGAAATGTATGGGAATGGACATGCTCCGAATATAAGAACAAATATGGAAGTGGGCAAGAACAACACTGTCAAATAAATATCGACAAAAACAAACAAATATCAATACGCGGAACCGCATGGTTCTACGGCCCGACGAGGATGCGGATAGCGGCGCGTAGCAAGGCGAAACCAAATCAGCGCTATGTTGACGTAGGATTACGGATAGCCAGACACAACTAAAAACCCAAAGCTAAAGCTTTGGACTCCAAAATCACAGTCTTTTGGAGTCCAAAGCTAAAGCTTTGGCAATTACTCCCCCCAAATCCGTTGCCACCAAATTTTCTCCCCGCAGCGGATGCTCGAAACAATCCCCATTTTCTCACGAATTTGACTAACATCCCACCCCGTCAACGAAGCCAACCTTTGCGCCTCCTCCTCCTGCCGTCTTCTCAAATTACGACGATACTCCTCCGCCGCACTGCAATCATCCGTCCCCGTCCAAGCATGGCGCAAAACATAGCGCCCTTGAAAATTACTACTATCCGCCGTCTCATGAAAAACCAAATCTTCTGGAAAACTATCCGCCGTATAACGCAAATGCAATCGCGTCACAAAAACCTCTATCGCCTGACTTCGACGCTCAGTCTCAGAAATCCAAAACACCCCCAACTCGCGCAACTCCCTAACAGACAAAGGATCAGCCGCACACGGATCACACCAATTCATATCCCAAGCATATTCTAAAAAAACCGTTTTCATTCGCTCAGCTTTGACTTGCTGATCAAATAGAGCCCGGTAAAAATCCCCAAATTCATTTTTAATATAAACAGGCAAATCCATCCCCGTTGGCAACTTCACCGTCCGATAATTAGTCGTTTCCACACGCCCACGTCGCGTAAGCGCATAGACAAAAAGCTCTTGCGCCCCCTGAGCATTAACAGTCCCCAAACGAATCGGCAACATAAATTTAGACGACTCATAAGCCACAGAAATTGGACGCAAATAATTAAAGCCCAACTTGGACTGCTCTTTAAAATTCACTTTCGCAACAAAAAAGCGCATCTTTTGCTTAATGTAACTCCCTAACACTCTAGCAGCGCCATCAGGAATGCGATAACCATTCTCCTTCAGCCAAATTTCCAAACCCTCGCTTTCCGTCGCTGACAAAATCACAAAATCATATTCGCCAACGGTATATTCCGCCTCAACTGTCACCCCATGACTTTTTTCTCTCTTAGCCGCCTCCATTTCAGGCATCGACAGCATATCCGCGACAAGGGTTGGATAATGATAACAAGGATTTTCATCAAAATATTCCACCAAACGCGGAGCAGTATAAGCATCCAAATGCTCAATGATCTTTTTATCACCGACATGAATTTGTCCCTCATTAATAAAAGTAGGCACCGGGATCACCACAGCAAATTCTTTCGGATCACCTTTAAAATCGTTTGCCATTGTCATCACCGTTTTATCATCGTGACGGACAATCACCACTTGTGAGGCTTTATTAAAGAGCCTAGCATCAGCTTTTGCCACATAAAAGCCACAAAAACTATGCGCTATAGGTGCGGCAAATAACACCGCGATTAAAATTGAGATTCGATAAATCTGCTTGTTTTTCCAACGGAAAATAAATTTACTCAAAATAGTTATTGCAACCGTGATGCTCATCAATAATAATATATTTGTGCGAAGTAACAAACACAGTGATAGGGCGGATGCCAAAGGACTTCTAAAATCAAAACGAGGCACCTTAAAAAAGCGGAGACAAAAAAACTGAGTCAGCAGGGCGGTGCTGATAATGGTTAGCACACCCAATAGCTCAATTTCAAAATCAAGCCAAAATAAACCATATACCAGCAAACAAGACTGTATCATGATTTGGTAATGGCGAGGATCGCTTTGCCAGATTTGAGAAAAAAGAGATTTAACTTGCATTTGGATTTCCATATAAATAAGGAGTCCAAGATTTATCTTGGACGATTGCCAAGATAAATCTTGGACTCCTTTTATACCATTTGAGAGAAATATAGCAATGAACATAAGCAAAATTGCCGATGATAACAAAATTATTGAAATCAGAGTAGGTTCTCACCTGTATGGGACAAATACACCGACAAGCGATTTCGATTACTCTGGGGTATTTTTACCTATAAAAGAATTTGTGTTTGGTTTTCAAAAAGTTGAAGAAGTGGACTTATCTACCAAAGACAAAGATGAAGCGGGTAAGAATACCCAAAACGCGGTTGATCGTAAACTGTACGAATTCAGAAAATTTGTCAAACTGGCGATGGACAATAACCCTAATATTATTGAACAATTGTTTGTCAATGAACCCAACATCATTTATATCAACGATGCAGGGCAGGCACTATTAGCCCAACGGCAGAAATTTCCCCATCAAGGGCTGCTGCAAAAATTTAAAGGCTACGCTTTTTCTCAAAAGCATAAAATGGTGATTCGCACAGACAATTTTCACGAATTAAATAACGCCTTTAACTATTTAAAAGACTATCCAGAGCAAAAAGAATTGCTGATTGAACTTAGAGATAAACGTCTGCCCTTTATAAAATTTACCCGCGACTACTGCGTGATTGGAGACTTGAATTTACAAAAAGGCATTTATGTCAAAAAAGCCGTGAACATGATTGAAGAACGGCTCAGCAAGGTGGGCAATCGAAAAAGTCTGATTACCAAATACGGTTTTGACACGAAATTCGCATCTAACCTGATTCGGCTCTTACTGGAGGGCAAAGAATTAATCAGCGAAGGTGAAATTAAATTTCCGCTGTCTTATAAAGACACAGTCTTGGCTATCAAACAAGGACAATGGACGATTAAAGAGGTGCTAGATTATGCCGATCAATTAGAAGCAGAGATTGATATGGCTGCTGAAAAGTCTGATCTGCCTAAAAAGCCTAGATTTGATGAGATAGAAAAATTTACCATCAACTTGTTGGAAGAACATCTGATCACGTAACGTATTTTAACACCAGGATATCGAAATCAATTTGTAGTGACGCAATTCGTGCCGCGGACTTTTCACCAAAATAGCGAACGTAGCAAACGTATATGTCGCCTGAAAATCAAGCAATAGATTAGATTAATGGTGCGTAGTACGCACCCTACGCTT
>JBDLJY010000479.1:0-4441 GCA_039714115.1 Pseudomonadota bacterium
CCATACAACACAAACGCCGCCCAATACACCGGCAGTCGATACTTTTCAATTTGCAAAAATTCCCGCTTAGTCTCCGTCAAAGCCTCAATGTGACCTTTCCCATTTTTTAGTTTCTTAAAAAAGCGCCTGATAAATTCGGCGGTGCTCTCATCTACCACGTTCCAAAGCGTCATCAGCGTGTTTTTGTTGCCCGCCACATAAAAGGCATAAGGCAAGCCCATCACTCCTTCGCCGCGCATGACTTTACCATCGGCTATTTGCCAAACGGTTTGACATTCAATATCGGCAAAGTAACAGATACTGCGTAATTGCATGACGGAATATTTGGCACTCAACAATTCACGGTAGGTTTCCAGCGGATAAATAAAGTGTCTGACGGAATGAGTTTTGCGCCTTCGGTGGCTGTGATAATGTTAGGATCAGCGAGTTGTTTAAATTTTGGGTATTTGTTCATCAAGACGCGCTGGAACTGTGCCGCTTGTTTGACGATTTGGTTTTTTTGCCTCTCAAACTCCAGTCTTTTTTCAAAGTTTTCGGCGTTGGCAATTAGGTTGTTAAAAGCGGTCCGTTGACGATGATAAATTTGGAATTGTTGTTGTTCATTGTCGGTTAAACCGACTTGTCGTACCGCTAACTTGAGTGCCATGGATTCGAGTAAAGTACGGGCTTTGGTCATTTATGCCGTATGAAAAGCCTTAGCACCGTTATCTCTTAACAAGTAAAAGTAAGATAAAGCAAAGTAATTTCCTATATATTGCTTAAATAAAGCTTGACGGTTTTCAGCGGATAAATCGCCACTACGCAGGATTTCTACATCTTTGACCAGTTCCTCAAGAAGTCTGATAGCTTTATCAATAGCCCCTTGATCAGCATTGAACAAAGTGTCAATGGCATTTGCCACAATATAGATGCCATCTACATCTTTAATGCGAATGGGCACGGGATGATTGTCTCGCGTGTCTTGATGCGTGCCACCAATTAACACAATCCGCTGATAGACATCCGCCCCTGCCGCTAAAACATGCCTTGCACTTTTCTTAATAATAAAGCTCAGTCGATTGGGATCCAGAGTATCGGGCGGCGCAAAGCGATAAACGACTCTTTCTGTTTCTCGCCCACCCGCTAAGTCAACTTGATGGAGTTTATCACTGATGCCAGCTTTTGTGGGTAATTCTACGATAAGCGGCGGACACTCTTGCTGTTGGCATAATCGCGGAATGGTTGTGCCTTGGCTGGCATCACAAGGTAGCGTACTTGCCCAGTGATTTAAGCGATTTTTAAATTGTTGGATGACTTGCGCCGCTTCATGAGTGCTATCGTCAGTGGCATACAGTTGTGCTAAAGCCACCAGTAATTGCATAGACGGGACAACGGTGAGGAAATTGTCTTGACAGACTAACGAGGCAAGTTGCCAACGCCGCCGCACCCTGTCTGCATCAACGACAAAAAATGTGGATGACCAAAAAACGTTTTTCTCTTCGGTGATATAGTTATCCAAAAACGAAGGCTGTCTGGTTAGAAAATGCTTTTGATTAACAACACCATTTTCCAAGGGGTGTCGGTAAGTCAATGCCATTAAATTATGATATAATTTTTAATTAAAATTTGTAATTAATTTGCTCAAATTAAATTATTTTTGATTTAAAATCAAGGAGTTTTGAGGCATTTTTAATACAAATTCTATTTTTCCAAGATAAATCTTGGACTCCGGATCAGCTTTAATGTTTTTTTTTAATCAACAAGGAAAAATCTATGAAAAAGACTTTTTTGTCTATTATTTTGTTAGCCTTTATGGCCGCCGCTAATGCAGGGGCTATAGATATGAAGGCTGTTAAACACGCTCATCCATTGCCAAATTTTATGCTCGTCATAATCCAGCAGGGTGATATGTTGGCACTGTCTCCAGAACAGGCGCAAGCAGTTGCCAATTGGCGAGCCAAACATGGCCCCATTGCGAAAAAACTGGTCATGGCGATTAAGAAAGGCGAACAACAACTTCAGGAAGCCTCTCTGAACGGCACCTCCAAAGAAGAAATCATGGCTCAACTCGATGCTTTGTTGAAGACGCGGAGGCAACTTGCTGAAATGAAAACGATTTGTCGGGATAATATGCGTCAAATTCTCTCTGACGATCAGTGGAATGAAGTGGTTTCCTTATATAAGGAAATGTTGTAAAAATCCAAAAAGAAGGGGCAACCACAAGGGATTGCCCCTACAGGCATCGTGAATTGTAGGGGCAATCCCTTGTGGTTGCCCTTGGTATATTATTATTTGGGAGTTGCCTAAAGGCAAGGAAATAATATGGCTGAGCCAAGTGTTGGAATTATCATGGGTAGCGATTCAGACTTGCCCGTCTTCTTCAAGTCAAAACCAAAGTCAAAACAAGACCTGCCAGGTTAAAACCAAACCTGGCAGGTCAAAGGCCAATGCCATTAAGCCTGTCCCGACGCAAGGAGGGATCAAGACAAACCTACGGGGAGACTAATACCCCGTAGGTTAAGTTTCCTTTTAATTTACAACGACCTGCGAGGTATGGCTCTCCTCGCAGGTCTGTATTTGACTTTGACCTGGCAGGTTTTGTTATGATCAGCCTGCCAGGTCTGCAAATCGCCTTAGTCAAACATATCATGAGTCATATTCTTATACCAGCTATAGGCATAAGCCACTTCACTTTTTCTGTATTGATCCGAGGCTTCTAAAGGAGAAACGCCACTGGCGTTTTGAGAAACTTCAATTTTGCCATCTTTTAAACGGTATATACCGGTCACAGAAATAGCAAAATCTTCTCCAACAACACTATAGCAAGTATTGACGAAAGAAGGCTCAACCATTTTTGTATCTTGCAATGCTGATATTACCGCTTGGGCACAGACTTTGGCTTGAGAATTTGCAGAGTAGCCAGATTTAGGCATCGCACCGGCAATACAAGCATCGCCAATCACATGGATATCCTTGTGCAAGGTGGATTCAAAAGTCTTCTGATTGATCGGACACCAACCACTGTCATCTGCTAAGCCGCTTTCAATGGCAATTCTACCGGCTTTCTGAGCCGGAATGATATTGATGACATCAGCCGTGTGTTCGTCTTCAAACTCTCCCGCATAGACGGTCATCTGGTCCGCATCAAGGCTTACAATGTTGCCACCCTGATCAGAGGGAATCCATTCGATCAGACTATTATCCGTGCCATAACCATAAAGTTTCTTCCAACCTTCAATAAACAAGGCTTGTTTGGCAAACGCTTGGTTGGCATCCAAAATCAACACTTTGGATTTGGGCTTTTCAAGTTTCAGATAGTGGGCAATCTGACTGGCACGCTCATAAGGGGCGGGGGAACAACGATACGGTTTTGGCGGCGGGGCAATGATGACTGTACCCCCATCTTTCATGGCCTCTAATTGTCGGCGTAAAATGATCGTCTGTTCGCCGGCTTTCCAAGCATGGGGGATTTTCTCAATAAGATTCGCATCATAGCCGTCGATGGCTTCCCAGCGAAAATCAATGCCCGGCGAGACAATCAAACGATCATAAGCTATTGTTTCTCCCCCGTGGAGACGAACCTTTTTAGCGGCGGGCTCAATGCCAATGGCGCGATCATATACCATGTTGACACCATGTTGACTACTCAAGTTATCGTAGCTGTATTTAATGGAGTCGATAGATCGTTCGCCACTCAACACTTCATTGCTCATAAAGCAAGTGTAGTAGTGTTTGTTCTGTTCAATGAGCGTGACATCAATCGTGGTATCCGCCTTGCGAATATATTTTGCGGCAATGACTCCGCCGGCGCCTCCGCCGATAATCACTACTTTTTTCTTAGTGCTTGGTGCGAGAAAATAATAACCAGCCATGCCGGCTGCCGCCGTACCTGCTGCCAGGGTTAAAAAATGTCTACGGGTGAGATTTGACATTTAGCTTGCTCCTTTAACACTTTAAGACCTACGGGGTTGCCAAACCCCGCAGGTCGAACGATGTTTTGACCTGCGGGGTGTGGGCACATAAACGCAGGTCTTTAAAATGGCATGTTTTTTTTATTTATGAGTGCCATAAAAGTGAATGAGTTCCTCAAGGCTTTCTTCGCTATTATTCTGGACAAAATATTCCAGCGTACTTGTCATCATAGGAGATGATGAGTCACTGCTCCCAAATTCTGATAGGCGATGCTTCAAATAAGGCATCCATTGCCCGGCTAGAGTGTTAAAAAGTGGTTGAGTCTGACCATCGATTTTGTGGCAACCATCACAATATTGCTTGTGAAGTGCTTTCCCGCTTTGGGCTTTATGGGCATCGACATGCTGTGGGTAACGCACAATGTCTTGTTTGGAAAAGTAATCTGCCATGATTTCAATTTCCTCATCTGTGTAGCCCTTTGCTATCAGTCCCATGACTGTGCTTGGACGCTTGCCACTTTTCACATCTTGCATCGCCTTAATAAAAAGGG
>JBDLJY010000480.1:0-4410 GCA_039714115.1 Pseudomonadota bacterium
CGAATTGGATCAAATTCAACAGACAATCCAGCATCGTCGCCAAATCGGCTAAGGGCAACCACAAGGGATTGCCCCTACAGTTTAAATTTTAAAACGGTTCCCGAAAGTTCAAAAACGGAAACCGTTTTTTTGCATTATCCGGTGCGAGTTGGGAATAAAGAAGCCTTGCTTAAAAAAGCACAAAAACAGGGTATAGAATTAGGATCGTGGTTTGAAACACCGCTTCACGGCAATGAAGCCCCGCTTTCTGTGTTTGCTTATGAAACAGGTAGTTGTCCGAATGCAGAACGGGCTTGTGAGCAAGTTGTTAATTTACCGACGCATATAGGCGTGGACATGGATTATGCGGAAAAGGTGCTGAATTTTCTGCGCGAATATGCAGGCTAGGCGTCCAAGATAAATCTTGGAGTCCGACGTGGCTATGTGTTTTTTTTAAGGTAGGGGGTTTGAATTGAGACGCTTACTGGCGCGTCCATAACCGGCTTTGGACTCAGAGCTTTCTGTGATGTCTTTGACTTTTTAGAGAAAAACTCTCCGTGCAAATTTGAGTCAGTTCACGTATTGAGGATTTAGGGCAAACGAGTATTTCATGAGGGCGCAATACTCGTTTGCCCATATTTTTTTCTGCGGGAAATAATTCAAATTCATATGATCTCGCTTCGCGAGTTACCCGAGGTTTATGGACGAATCTTTTGTCAGGATTTGCTCTATGATACAAGTTATCTTAACCTAAGCTAAATCTTAGCTCCGGCAGGCATTGATCCGTCAAATCCGCGCATCCGGTGGATTACGCTGGCACTAGCTTGAGGGGCATAAAAAAGCGAGAGATTGGCAAACCCTCTGGCAGCGTTGGTTAGAAAATCGTGCCAAATATCTTATTGAAACAGATGGTGGCTTTTCTCTTAGGTGAATTATCATCGCGTCGTGCGGAAAGGTTTTATAAATACAGTCCGTTATGAAGATTGAACAGGTTTGCGAGTTCATTGGTATAGCTGACAATAAATAAATTTTATCAGCTTATCAGAGTCGTTTACAACCTTAAATTAACTTGGCATTAGCTTGTCAAGGTTGCAATAATCATAAATACAACAAAACAGAGGCAGCCGATCCAATAACTGGATAAATTGTACCATTGTACCATCCAAGACGACAAAAATGGTCTGAGCATTTCAGTTGGAATGAAGATTTTACTCTCATCATTGGAATCACAACGATTGGACGTGTTACTGTAGATGCTTTGCGATTAAATCGAGAAGGATTAGTAAATCTACGGCGAGTGGTTTGAGGTGGGCAGCGTTGTAGATAGATTTCGTAAAAACATCCATCAATAAATTTAGCTGGAGCAGGTTTGCAACCTAAGTTTTTGGTTCTCTGGTTTTTTTATTGTGAAAAAAATTCTACTCATTTTCGGTACACGCCCAGAAGCTATCAAAATGGCTCCCTTAGTTAAAGCGCTTCAAGCGACAGATTTCATGACTCAAGTTTGTGTCACAGCGCAACATCGGCATGTTTGATATGGTACACAAAAGTATTGATAACTATTGACATGTAAATAGTATATGTGTATATTTTGCTTCTATGAAAGCAAAATACGTTTGAAAAATTTATGGATTACACGTTCCCATCTATGCAGACTTGTAAAGCATGGTAAAATAGATGTGACTAAGCAGCTTAATGGCTACTACATTTACAATGCCGAAGAGGTTTACAAATATGTTGGAGTGCCAAAAAACGTCTTAATCTCCACATATTATTTATGCGCGGGTATCTACTGGCAAACAAAAAGCAGATTTAGCACGCCAAATTGAAACACTTGAAAATTTTTGTTTGGCCCAAGGCATAAAAGTTGATCGAGTTTTTTTCTGATGTTGCCAGTGGCATTAATTTTGAAAAACGAAAACAATTTTTTACACGACTCGATTTGGTATTTGATGGACAGGTTGAAAAAGTTTTTATAAGTTACAAAGACCGCCTTAGTCGAGTCGGATTTGGGTTGTTTAAACACCTTTTTTTAAAATTTGGAACCGAAATAATTGTGGCCAACGGTCATTCTAACGATAAAATGGATAGTGAGGAAATCATGAATGAGATCATCACATTGATTCATTGCTTGTAACGAAGGACATTACTCAAAACGGCGTGTCAAACGCGCAATTGAGGTGCTAAATGCGGGCACTGAAAACCAAGATTAGGGGATTGAAAAAGCCCCAATTTAAGCGACTGAAAGAATTGACTCATCATGCCAAAAACCTCTACAACCAGACTTTATGGACTTTGCGAGAGGCTTTTGAAGCGACTGGGTTATATTTTTCTTATCCTCAAATGGACAAGGCCATGAAAAAAGTTGAAAACCTTGAGGGTAAGGTCAATTATAAGTTGTTAAAAGCTAAGGTCGCTCAGCAAACGTTACGAAGGCTTGATAAAAACTTCAAGTCTTTCTTTAGTTGTCACAAGGACTTCCAAAAGAATCCGGGTAAGTACAAGGGTAGACCTAAACCACCCAAGTACAAAATCGAGCCACACGACAACTTGATTTTTGATTATCAAGCCTTCCGAATCCAAGGCTTGTTCATTATTGAAAAAGGCCCAGAAATTTCATTGCCCAACGGAAAAACCTTTCCCACCGGCGAATCTATTCGATATGAGCAAGTTGTCGTGTTAGAAAAGGGTTTAGAAATACAAGTCCCTGAACAATTGTGGAACAGGGAAATAAAACAGGTGGAAATCATCCCTAAATACAATAGCTTTCATGCGGTATTCGTCTACGAAGAAAACCCTGATGACTTCAAGCAGGTAGAACCGAATGACCAGGTTATGTCTATTGACTTGGGTTTGAATAACCTGGCTACCTGCGTTACCAATGGCGTTATTGAGCCTTTTATTATTGATGGTAGGCGGCTGAAGTCAGTGAATGCCTACTACAATAAACGCAAGGCCAAAATGCAATCCAAACTATCCAAAAGGGGGAAAAAATGGTCGCGTAAGCTTCAAAGGCTTACTAATTGGCGCAATGCCGTGGTAAATGATTACATCCACAAGGCGACATCAATTGTTGTTAAAACCTGCGCCCTTAATGGCATATCTAAGGTTGTTGTCGGTGATGTTGTTAAATCGCTGAACCAAATCAACTTAGGCAAACGAACTAACCAAAACTTTGTCAATTTAGCTCTAGGCCAGTTTGTGGATAAATTGGGCTACAAACTTGGGTCACACGGTATCGAGCTGGTGGTGGCAAACGAGAGTTATACGAGCAAAGCTAGTTTTTTGGATGATGACAAGATGCCTAAGCGATACAACCCCAAAGCTAAGAATAAATCGGCATTCAGTGGCAAACGAGTCAAACGTGGTTTGTACCAATCTAGTGATGGGACACTCGTCAATGCCGATGTGAACGGTGCATTCAACATCCTGAGAAAGACTGATTCTGACTTTTCCTTCTCAAAATTGGCGAAAAAGGTAGGCGCAAGGCTCAAAGAATGGTTGCACCCAACCAAACGAATACGACCTTTGCCCACTAAAAAACGGCAATTTTGGATTAACTTGGAAAGGCAAAGAAAAGTAACCTGAGCCATCATTAGGCGAATGGATAAAGGGCTGATACCTCCCTTATTCATAATTATTGAAAGACATACTCCATTTAGTATGCAGGTCAATAGTTATCAATAGAATTGCTATCTTCAACCCGATTTTGATTTGGACATTATGCTGTCTAATCAAAATTTATATGATATTATTTTTTTTCTGGCCGCTTTTTATCAGCGTATTCCCGTCGGGCATGTCGAAGCGGGCTTGAGAACCGTTAAGTCACCTCTAAAATTGCTCGTTATCATTTTGCGCCCACTGCCGGAAGTCGGCAAAATTTGTTGCAAGAAAATATCCCCGCTGAACAGATTGTGGTGACGGGTAATACAGTGATTGATGCCTTGCTGTGGGTGCAAGCAAAAATTCAAGCTGATCCGCAGCGTCGTCTGCACCTGCTTGAAGCGATATTGGCAAAGTTGGTCAATTTTGACTTGGAAAGTACTAAGTTTATTTTAGTCACCGGGCATCGCCGCGAAAATTTTGGTCGTGGCTTTGAAAATATTTGTCAGGCTCTAAAACAAATTGCTGAACGGCAACCAGAAGTGCATATTATTTATCCGGTGCATTTGAATCCTAATGTCCGTGAGCCGGTACAACGTATTTTAATGGGCTTGGAAAATGTTCATCTGATTGAACCTTTGGATTATGAGCCCTTTATTTATCTGATGAGCCGTGCTTATTTAGTGTTGACGGATAGTGGCGGTATTCAGGAAGAAGCACCCAGTTTGGGTAAGCCGGTACTGGTAATGCGCGAAACCACTGAACGACCAGAGGCGGTGGAAGCTGGCACGGTGTCTGAGACGATTATCACTATTTGAGGATAGCGGT
>JBDLJY010000481.1:0-4410 GCA_039714115.1 Pseudomonadota bacterium
TGATTTTATGTTATTTTATTTTATAAAAAAAAAGTATATGGTTTATATTTATTTTGTCAAGAAACCAAATGAATTTAATTCATCAATATATTGTTTTTATAAATATTTTTAATTTTATTGTTCGCTAGTCGTTGACATTTTATTTGGTGTGTTTATAATTAATTTTGAACTTTCATTTTTTCATCTAACATTATGGGAGACCATTATGACAAAACTTAAACATTCGCAGCCGTATAGTTTGATACGAAGGCTTGTGATTGTGACGCTGGCAATAGCAGCGGGATCACTACCCATGTTGATGCCCCAGTGGATGACTTCACTCGCAGCCTATGGATATAATGCTGGATATTTTCAATTGTCAGCGTATGGATATCAGGTCGATGAAAATAACGGACCTGCAACCATCAAAGTGAAACGCACGGGTGGTAGTGATGGTGCAGTGTCGGTGCAGTGTGGCACCAGCGACGGCACAGCGAAGGCCGGCTTGGACTACATTGCCACACTAATAACGCGATGGTGGAAGGACGGCGATGCCAGTGACAAGACTTGTCCAGTAGTCATCATGGACGATAGCGAGCCGGAAAATGATGAAACATTCTTCGTCAGCTTAGGCAATCCCACTGGTGGAGCCGAAATAAAACCACCAGATACGGCGGTGGTGACGATCATAGATAATTGCTCGCTATGTCCCGTAATCTTGTCCGTAGAACCACAAGAATCAAACGTATATATTGGACAAGAATTTGATGTCAACATTTTGGTCAAAGCCGGAACGCAACCGGTTGATGGTGCAAGTGCCTATCTCGATTTTGATCCGACATACTTAGAAGTGGTGAGCATGACCTCCGGTGGTCATCTTGACCTAGTTCTTGAAAACTCCTTTGACAACGGAGCCGGACATATCGACTTTGCAGCCGGAAAACTAACCGCCCCATTCCCTGATGGAAACTTTGAACTCGTCACAATCCGTCTAAAGGCAAAGGCAGAAACCTCAGAAACCACTTTAGAGTTTCTTTTCAACCCACCAAGACGTACAAATGCCACCTTTGACGGAACCACCGTGTTTGATCATGCCGAAAACGGAATCTTGCATATTAGTGCTGGAGCACTAGTGAAAGGCAGTGTACAACTTCAGGGGCGAGAGCCAAAACCAGACTCTTCGTGGGAGACAGTAGTGCGTGTCAGCCTTACTGAGCCTTCAGAGACACAACCACGTTACAGCTTTACAACGACGACCGATCAAAACGGCGAATTTGAAGTGGGCCCCGTTGAACCATTAAACTATGACATGCGAGTGAAAGGCACTCATACGCTGCAAGAAAAGATATCCGTTAGCTTAGTGTCTGGCGACAACCCTGTGAATGTGGGCGTATTGTTGGAAGGTGATGCCAATGATGACAACTGCGTGACCATTTTAGACTTTTCCATACTCTCCGGGACGTTTGGCAAATGTAATGGCGATGGTTTTGATTCCCGAGCCGACTTCAACCAAGATGATTGTGTTACGATCTTAGACTTTTCACTGCTAGCAGCGAACTTTGGACAATGTGGTGATCCCAATCCATCAATGATGGTTTCTTCACTTCTTTCTGTTTCTGGAGGAACAGTCGTGATGGGCGTGGTGCCGGCAACAAGCCAAGTGAGTGTTGGTGAAACCTTTGATGTTGTAGTTAAAGTTCAGGCGGGAAGGCAAGAAGTTGATGGCGCAAGTGCCTACCTCGATTTTGATCCGACATACTTAGAAGTGGTGGACATGACTTCCGCTGGTTATCTTGATCTGACTCTTGAAAACTCGTTTGACAATGAAGCGGGTTATATCAATTTTGCGGCTGGAAAACCAACAAGCCCATTCCCATCGGGAGACTTTTCGTTGGTGACTATCACTCTGAGGGCAAAGGCTGAAACGTCAGCAACCTCTTTAGGCTTTGTTTTCAACTCACCAGAACGTACAGATGCTACTTTTGGCGGTGCCTCTGTGTTTGATTATGCTGAATATGGTAGTGTAATTATTACAGAATAAGGGGATAGCGAGACTGAGTACATCCAATAAGTACAATCCCTGTAGTAACGGAGCATACCCTTGCTCCGAGACAAACCACAATAACTACATCCTAAATATAGCATAGTACAGCGGATTGACGAAAATAACGGATTGGGGTATTGATTGTTTTGAAAGTATCCGTTTTTTCCGTAAATCCGTTGTACTTGTTGTTTCTGTGTTGATATGCTTGAAGAAAATCATTCCCTCTTCTCTCGTCTGATACCAATCATTGGAATTTCAGGAGTTTTTCTCTACATTCTCAGTTTGAGTCTACCAGCGGGGCTTAATATCGCGGTAGTTTTCGCTAGTATTAGCGGAGTGATTGTTGCTGTTTCAGGAAATGTTAACAGGTTTAGCTTAAAACAGCCCTTGGTGTTACCGATTGCTATTTTTGTCATCTTAAGTTTTTTATCTGTTTTAATTTCTATCCATCCACCAAGTAGTTTCTCGCTGACTTTACCGCTGATACCCGCCATACTGATTTATTTTTTGATAGTTGAGCTTTTTAATGTTAAGCATATCCGATTACTTTATCTGGCTTTCTCTATCGTTGCGATAGTTATCAGTCTCACAGTATTGGTGGCATTTTTTCAAAGTACCACGAATTCTCCATTCGCTTGGATAACGGCTGCTAAACATCCCCTCTTAGTCGTACCTAACGATTTAATATTCATTTCTCTCATTGCGCCGCTTTCAGTCTCTTTGGTGTACCAAAAGCCCCGTAGTCTTATAAGCATCGTAGCGATCATTTCAATTTTATTGACTGTCTCCGTCATCGTCATCTTTCAAAGTCGGGGGGCATTATTCACATTACTTTTCTCTGTCACTTGTGTGGCAGGATTATTATGGCCTAGAAGTCTAAAAGCTTTTGCTATCTTGACCGTTTTGCTTATCCTGCTAGTCAGTCTGGTGATAGGGGTTGATGTGATGCGTAATTATGCCTTATTTAATAAATTTGCAAGAGGTGGAATAAGCGGCAGATTATCGGTGTGGTTAATAACTTGGCAGATGTTTCTTGATGCGCCCTTACTGGGTCACGGCATACATACTTTTTGGTTGCTTCTCAAGACTTACAGTGAGGCAATCAATGTGCCAATTCGGGGTATGTCATGGGCACATAATTTATATGTTGAGACATTAGCGGAACAGGGCATCGTGGGTTTCACAAGCCTAATAGCCGTTTTGCTAAACAGTTTATGGGTTTCGTGGAAAACCACAAAAGCCCAACGGCTGGATGTTCGCATTCTGAGTATAGGCGCGTTGGCTGCAATGTTGGGCTTTTGTTTGGGTGCCATTTCTGAAATTACTTTTATACGTTATTGGTGTGTGGCAATGTTTTTTTCTTTATTGGCTATCATTACTGTGCTTTGGGACGGAGCAAACAACGAATAGTTAAGGGTTCGTAGTAGGCGATTTATCGCCTATATGCCGGACGGGGTTTGCAACCCCGTCCGGCACTGCTTTTTTTGTCAATGAAAATGGACGACGATGCCAGTGACAAGACTGTTACAGTAGACATCATTGATGATAGCGATCCGGAAAGCGATGCAACGAAGTAGTCTCGTAGAGAACTTTTGCGACGTTCAACATTCATCGTCAGCGTGGGTACTTAGGCCACTGGTGGTGCCGAATTAGGTTCACCAAATACAGCTCCGGTGACGATCATAGATGATGACTCAGGTCCCGTAATCTTGTCCGTAGAACCACAATTATTAATATAGTAGTGAGCTACAGGTGTGGGTACATTGGTGCCAGGTTTGTGGTTTATCATAATGGCATTGGTATTTTAAAGGCGATTTGAGGATCGGCTTAATTTTGTCTCTTATTAATATAGTAGTGAGCTATCTATTAATCGCTCGGTTTATCATAATGGCGATTTGAAGATCGGCTTAATTTAGTCTCATCTCTTATTAAGGGTTAACCGCTTGAGGGTTTTGAGGGCTATTTGAAAATTGAGGGTAAAATGACAGAAGTCAATAAAAATGGGGCTTGAGGGTTTTGAGGGCTATTTGAAAATTGAAGGTAAAATGACAGAAGTCAATAAAAATGGGGCTTGAGCGTTTTGAGGGCTATTTGAAAATTGAAGGTAAAATGACAGAAGTCAATAAAAACGGTGGTTAAGCGTTTTGAGGGCTATTTAATACAACGGATTTGGATATCATTTAAAAGCGATTTGAGGATCGGCTTAATTTAAAGGGCTATCCATTAATCAAGATTTCTAATCCCCGCACATCGATCTGACAATCAAAGTATTTTAAAGAGTAATTTATATATGCTTGAAGAAAATCATTCCCTCTTCTCTCGTCTGATACCAATCATTGGAATTTCAGGAGTTTTTCTCTACATTCTCAGTTTGAGTCTACCAGCGG
>JBDLJY010000482.1:0-4406 GCA_039714115.1 Pseudomonadota bacterium
GGGTGACGACTGGAACCCCAACATTTCTGAGAATTAAAAAAGAAAAACACACACATTGAGACAAAATACACACCTAAAACACAGACTAACTTATTGATTTTTATACATATACACACATACATCACACACATAAAAAGGTTTAGGACTGAGTATAGTATTTATTAATACTATAAAAAGTTTTGATCTCGTTCCCACGCGGAGCGTGGGAATGCCTGCTCGGACGCGGAGCGTCCGCCAACGCTGACTCCCTTGCGTTCATCATCCAAAAATAGCTGGATGGACCAAAAAGGCCCGCGTTTTTTGATTTTTTTGACAAGTTTAATTGTTAGTGTATGCTCGCCTAAATCGTGCTCGGAGATATTGAGTCCCACTCGACAGCTCTCTTCTGTCAAACCTCGACGGGTTAGATAGTCATCTAAAATAATTTTTCCCATATTTTATACATAAGTTATTGGTTGTTTAGTATAGTACAACGAATGCAGGACAACGAATAAAAAAAATACCAGGCTAAAGCCTCAATGCCATTAGGTAATCATCCGTTAGCTCTGGAGTCCAAAATTCATTTTGGACGAGGGAGAAATCTTATCTTGGACTCCTTTTAAACAGGATAACTAACAATCATCGTATTATGTGGTTTTTGATGGGCACTCTTTTGACGCCTGCGGTAGTGGCAGAAGAAGAGCCTTTTTTTTCCAACACTGAATTTCAACTTCATGCCGATTTGGAGCGTAAACCGATAGACTTAAAAAGATTAGCAGACACCTTAAAGGCAGATGATCCACAAAAAAATGTCAATATTTGGCCCTGGCATGTTCCCTATTCGGGACTTTCCAAGAATTTACAGACTTGGCTTGCTGAGCTTGAGCCTGATGCACTTGTCGTTTTGACGGCAGGCTCTCATCGGGGACTTTCATATATTGATGAATTATCCAGTTCTATAAACTGGCAGGATCGCTATTCTCTTAAAATCAATAATCATATTTTTGCTAATGATAGGGAGGAGGTGCCTTTAACCACACTATTTGGCAAGCGTCCATTATCCTTTGAAGTCCATTGGCGCGGAGAAAACATTTTCAAGATAGATACACCGCTTGAAGATACAGAGCAATTGTCCTTACCGTTATGGTTTTTGCCTCGCTCTAGCCTTAAATCAGAAATTACCCTAACTTTACAAGAGACTAATGCCTTAAAAGCACCTCTTCAATTAATTGAGTTGAAGCCTGAAACAAACCAACTGACTTTTGAGGTGCGGGATATAAAAATAAAACCCAGTGTTCGTTATCCCGATGCGCCGCTTAATTGGACTACCCTTTGTCCGATTAAAAAAGAGCCGGCTCAAACATGGATCAACTACCTTGTGAATGGTGCCCAACTTGTTTGTCCCTATTTGGATCGTCAAAACAAAGTCAAGATCGAACTCATTGGCGACGGTATTCTTATTGATACCCGTCAGTTACTTTTATCTCTTGACTTCAGGCTTGACGATTTTCATACTAATCCCAAAGACTGGCGGATTGATGGATCACTGAGCCATTTGCAGCCCAAGCAAGGCGTTTGGAAAATACTGGCAAGCGATTTGTCTAAGGATCAATGTTCATTGAACTTTGAGCCCATCTCCTCCTATGCAAAGCTTGCTTTTACTTCAACGTCCGTCAAATTTAAAGATGAGATATGCCAACGTTTATACAAGCGGGGCGATGGGTTAAAACCGTGGCCGAATGGACAACCAGAAAAAATGGGTCATTCATTTGAAATTAAAGTCATACCTACTCCCCGTTCTTTACAAACTCACCTATCTAAAGAGAGCTTATGGCGGGAAATGCGCTGGCTGTTAAATCAAAAGGAGAAATGCCTAATTAATAATAAAGGGTATTTTGAGTGTGATGGCGGACATAACATAAACTTTCTCGATCTCTTGGGGGGACAAATAACCCTACAAGGCTTTAATGAGACGATCCATATTGATGCTAATAATCAAGCACTGTTAGCGATTTATTGTGGTGATTGGCTCCGCTTATTCCCTTTAAGTCACCGCAATATTATCAAAGGTGCGCCTGATAATCCTTATGCAGTGCTTGATCCTCATACAGATAGCTTAAAACGCTACTTTAACCCTATTTCTGGCTCTCAGCAGCTTTGGTCATTAACAGGCTCTCCCGTGAAGGCGGCGGATATTGAAGGTTTTGACAATAGGCATGATCGCCTGTTTACTCATGGCTTTCCGGTTTCGCATCAGCAAAATCGTCCGGCAGTGTGCCAGAAATACTCCTATTATCAAGTCGCTACGTCTGATGATAACGCGCTTGTTCTCCCTCCTAAATCCGACACTGTCCACGTTAATTGGGTATTTGTCAGCGTGCAAGGCGAGTGGCGTGGCATCTGGGATTATCGTGCCCGACAATTAGCCAATCCGCTTGCTAATTTCTTGGGTTCTATAAATCAAGAGATGACATTTCATATATGGTTTCTTGATGTCAATGACGCACGCGAGATCGGTTTGGAGGAGTATAGTCGCACAACCGTCAATTCTCAGACGGATAGCAGGAACATTTATAACCGGTTAATCCAACCGATACAAAATATGCGTGGTGAGTCTAGGTACGCCAATTTTTCGCAGCAAGTGCCAACAGTGTTAAGTGCTTTGGCAGAAAAACAGCAAGATGGCGGACGTTACTTGACTATTTTATTCGCACATCGTTTATCAATTGCCGATTTGGAACAGCAGATCAAAAGCCTTTCCTTGCAAACGCCAGATCAGTCACTGATCATTTTCATGAGCCATGAGCTATGAGCCATGAGCCATGAGCTAAAGCACATGGCTAAAAGCTAAAGTCGGCTAAAGCCGACTAAAAGCTAAACTCCCTCAATGCCACTAAGTTGCCCACCAACCCTGATGCGGTGGGCAAAAAAAAACACTTTGCCCACCCTACAATAGAACGTATTTGAGCTTAACTTAATGGCATTGACTAGTACGCTGGGTTTAGTCCCCTTTAGGGGAGTTTAGCTTTTAGCCATGTGCTTTAGCTCATGGCTTTGATCTTTGATCTCAAAAAACTTTGCTCTCAAAAACAAGATGAAATTAAAATCAATACAATACAAACAACAAGACGGACAAAACCAAGAATGGAAATTAGAAGGTTGTATACTGAATAAAGTCAACCTCATGGTTGGCAAAAATGCCACCGGAAAAACCAGAACCCTTAATATTATCCTAGCCTTGACTAACTTATTGTCCGGAGAATTCAAACCCGAACTTGAATCCTCAAGCCTTCAAGTCACTTTTGAAGATAATGGACAAGAAATAAATCTTTGCCTCTGAATTAAATACCCAGATCAAATTTCAACCACCCTCTAACGAACTAGCAGTCGTCACGAGAAGAGATGCTATCCAGCATCCTTTTCTTGAAAAGCTATATCACTGGGGAAAATCAGCCAGGCACTTTCGCTTTGGAAGCCCAATGGGTCAAGATCACCTCGCATTATCATAAATGCCGGAAAACGAACACAATCTCAAAGATTTAAAACAAGCCGTTGCCATTTTTAAAGAAGGAAAAACCCAATACGGCAAAGCATACGTGCAATTGATCCGAGAAGACATGAAAAAAATCGGATATGAACTTGAAGAAATCACCATTCAAGTGGTAGGCGGCAAAATACATTTTGAAATGCCAAAAGTGACTTATGGTATTCAAATTAAAGAAAAATATTTAGATGCCATCACCTCTCATCATCACATTTCCACCGGCATGTTTCGCGTTCTGTCACTGTTTATACAACTGAACTACTCCTTAGTAGCGAGTTTGCCCAGTTGCATCATCATAGATGATATAGGAGAAGGGCTTGATTACAGCCGTTCTAGTGCCTTGATGAATTTGCTGATTAATAAGACTCAAAATACCCAGATACAACTCATCATGTCTACCAATGACCGATTTGTCATGAATGCAGTGCCACTTGAATATTGGTCAGTGATTCAACGTTTTCCTCACAAGGCTATGATATACAACTATGTCAATTCCAAAGAATTATTTGACAAATTTGAATTTACTGGCTTAAGTAACTTTGATTTTTTTTCATCAAACTATTTCCTCAAAAAGGATTAGGAACGACAAACCACCCCGCCATGGTTTAAGTCCATGGCTAAAAGATGAAAAACAGCCCAATCGTCTGCGCGTGGGTTTCTACTCCGATATGGATCAATGTTTTACAGCCCTCCCCGGCTGGCTCGATAAATCGTCCCTCATCCAAGGGATCAAAGCAATGCGCGTAGGCGATGCGGTTCGCGCTTATCCTCAATTGGGTGCGGATCAAGATCACAGTTGCGAAGATCAAGACACGGCAAAGTATGATGGGCAATCGCAGAAACCCGCAAGCCGTCGTAAAGAAATGACCTGCGATAACCGCTT
>JBDLJY010000483.1:0-4406 GCA_039714115.1 Pseudomonadota bacterium
AAAAATTGCCACCCTGCTAAATTTCCACAGTTTTGAACAATATTTAATACTTTGACTACTGGCACCGCTTCACAGATGGTGCGGACAGCTTGACTATCACTATCAGCCGCTGTCACCTCCGACTGTATGAGTAGCACCGGTTGATGTCCACGCTGATGCAAACGGCGGCATAAATCTATGATGGTTTTTAAAAAAGTCTGATTGTCATGTTGATACATTTGATCAAATAAACGCACCGAAATAATCGCGGCGCGTTCAGGTTCGATGGTGTCACGCGCTGCTTGTTCTGCTACTTTCTGAGAAGAAAGGGCAAAGGCAGTATCATAAGATAAGCGTACTGGTACGCCGACACGGCGCAGCTGTTCATAACTTTCAGCATCGCGCACACACACCGCCGCCAAACGTTTAAAATGCCAAGCGAGCAAGCGAAAACTTAAACCATGACAAGAACGGGGAATAGATTGACCAAATACAAAAGTTTTTTGGGGGGCATGGCGGAGCGCTTGGAGATTTTTGAGAAATTGCTTGGTGATAAACGATTCACGGGCATTATTAAAAATGTCACCACCGACACTAATATAGGCATCACAGGCAGGCAGGGATTCCACCACTTCTAAGCCCGGGGTGTCAATTGGTGCAGTATCTTGTATCATCGCAGACACTTGCGGCGCCGGACTGAGTTCGGCTAATGCGCTATAAATAGCTGAATCGCCTATATTTCGTGTTGAATAGACATTTAGTAGACCTATTTTCATACATTAATTTCCTGTTTTAGGAGCAGGTATAAATACTCTTGCAATTTTTATGCCAAATATGATATGATAACTACAGGGATTGTTTATTAGCAGGGATAAGTCATCATTTGGTTTATCCTTGCTAATAAATAATCCCTGTAGTGGGCAGCGTTGTAACTTATCCCTGTAGTGGGCAGCGTTGTACCCATACCGTTTATCAGATGAAAATGACCGTTAGTCGGACATTAAAGTAGTCATCACTCTTTTATCATTCATAATTTAGCCGAACTGAAAATCACATAAAGGATAAGCAGTTATGAAAAAACACATCATTTTCTCCCCTTTGATGGCCATTATGTTTTGCACGGCAACAAATGTCAGTGTAGCTCAATTCCAAGAGATCAACGGTCAGATTATTGATCCCTCAGGTCAACCCTTCGTAGTAAAAGGTACCAACGTCTTTTGGGAAACCAGTCATACTGCAGCAATGCTACGCGACTGTTGGAATTTTAACACCATTCGCTTGAATCATTACCCCGATCCAGAAGTCCCCCGCGATGATCTCAATTTTAAATTTGATGAGACAGTGGCTTCCTACGCCGATAGAGGGATTGTTGTTATCTTCGATCTGGCACACGATGGCGAAGGTGAAGATGTGGGTATCGGCCATTACTGGCGCTCTCGACAAGATGAACTGGTCGAACTCTACTCCTACTACGCTGACCGTTATCGGGATAATCCTTATGTTTGGTTTGACCTGATTAACGAGCCAGGCACTCTCGATTTTGACTCAACGGCTTGGGTGGAACTCCACCAAAAGCTCATCCGCGCCATTCGCAACACTGGCAACAACAATCCTATCCTAGTTGAAGGCTGGGCTTGGGGGCAAGACGCGGGTAATTGGGAATCGACTCCCGTGCCAGAAGAAAATAGTGCTATCTTAAGTCTTGGCGATCAGATTTTGAACTTTGATGATAAAACCTATCAAAACATCATTTTCAGTCATCATGTCTACGATCAATGGAAATATGCGGAGGCGAGCCGATTGGCTGATTATGTCGATAGAGTACGCGCTAAGGGCTACGCCTTGGTGGTCGGAGAATATGGCAGTCACAATGGCAGTACTGACACCTTGAACGCGACAGAGTCGATGTTTGAAGTAGCCGTTCCCCATGGTATCGGGCGTATCGTCTGGACGTGGGTGGCAGCCGATGCTAACGATTTGACAAGCAACACACAAATGCTGGGTGGAGGAGACGGCATTGATTCTTGCACAGCACCGAGCAATCTCACCGAATTGGGAGAAATGATTTGGGCAGACACTCATCCAGCCCCACCACCACCGCCCTCGGAGTTTTCAACATTAACGGTCACAAAAAGTAAAGATAGGGGCCAAATCAGGGCCAAGCAAATCGGAAAACGATGGACGATCAACTGCAACTTAAATTGCGATGAAAAGAGTTATGATTATTCCACCGGTAGCAATATCATTTTACAAGCGACCCCAAAAAACGGCTTTGAATGGCTCGGATGGAGTGGTGATTGTAGTGGCACAGAACAAGAGATAAGCGTGACGCTTAGCTCAGATATGATCTGTATGGCCAACTTTAGAGGGGGGAGCAAGCTAACGGTTCAAACGCTAGGCAATGGTAAAGTCATCAGTCAATTGATTGATTGTGGTGAAATCTGCGAAGCTTATTATCCTAATCAGAAAAATGTATTATTAAAAGCTATTCCTGATACGGGATATTCATTTGTCGAATGGGATTGTGAAGGGAAAAAGCGCACTCAACCCAAAATGATGGTGAAGATGAATTCAGATATGACATGTACAGCAAGCTTTGCTCAAGCTGTCGAACTCACGCTTGTCACTGTCGGTGAGGGTAGCGTCAAAATCACACCAAAAGGCTCTGACTGTGGTGTCAATTGCAATGCTTATGATCCGGGTAAAAAGCTTAGACTGGGGGCTATCCCTAGTGCGGGTTTTCTCTTTGTTGGTTGGGGTGGCGATTGCAGTGGTACGAAAAAGTTGACGACTGTGACTATGGATAGCAGCAAACGTTGTATTGTGAGTTTTCTCGCCAAAAATGCCAACGATCTTGAAAAAGTGATACAACAGATGGTGCTCCAGTTTTATGAATCCTTTCCTAACTTTGATGGTAACGCTTTAGCACTCGAAGAAGCTTTCCAGTTAGTCTTGCCGGTTATTATCACACTTGATAGGCAATATCCAATATGGCCTACGTCATCTTTTAAAGAAGGCTATATTTCGGGTGATTACACGGCAAGTATTAATATCATGCCAGATTATTCTGTTGAGATTTTGTTTAGAGAGAATGTCATGCCCATTCGGATTTATTATGAGGGACTCGGAGAAAATGACGAGTTTGCGAATATTTCCAGATGGGATTTGTTGCTTTGGTAATCTTGGACGTCCAAGATAAATCTTGGACTCCTAAACTTCTCGCTCGGAGTCCAAACTTTAGTTTGGGAGAGGATCATGAATATTCATTGTTTATGCATTGTTAAAAACGAAGATGACATTATTGGTGAAGTATTAGAGCAGGCAGCAGTCTGGGCAGATAACATCTACATAGCAGACAATGGTTCTACAGACAACACCCAAAAAGTGATTGAAGAAAAAGCCCAACAACATACCAATATTCATTATTTAGGTGTGAGAGACGAGCCTTTTAGTGACGAGATTCGTGGCAAAATTTTCCAAGAGATACAACAACACTCAAAAATAGGAGGCTGGTGGTGCCGCCTAGATGCCGACGAGTTTTATATTGATAATCCTCGCGACTTTTTAAAACAACTTGCACCACACGTTGATCATGTTTGGGGCGCTTCTTATCAATTTTATTTTACTGAGACTGATTTTGAGCGCTATGAACAAGATAAGGTAGCGTTTTTAGCACAACCCTTAGAGCAACGGTTTAGGTATTATAAAAACAACTGGTCTGAGATTCGTTTTGCTAAACACACAAATTATTTCAATTGGCCTGCAAACGCAGCATGGCCAACAAACATGGTTTCCCCTGCCAGTAACCGCATTAGATTGCGTACCTACCAGTACAGAACTCCAGAACAAATTATTAAACGCCTAACTTTGCGTCGACAAATTGTTGAACAAACTCAAGGGCGTGTTTTCAGCCATATAATGAATGCTGAGCAAAAACAACGGTTTAATCATGAAGGCGGATTAATTAGCAATAATGATGAAAAAACGGATGAGATTACGTTCAAAGAAGCCATCAAACCAACAACTGGCTTTGATTTTTTAGAAGCTGACAATTACATTGCTCATGAAGATTTAATGCCATCTTTTTTCTGCAAACCGCTGTGGTTGCCAGCTAAGGTTTGGTATTTAATAAAATTAACCAGAGAGTCTATTTTTAGTCTAATTAGGGGGATAACAAAAACCGCCAGGGCTTGAACTACAGGGATAAGTCAAAAGCTTAACTACAGGGATTTTTTTTTTAGCAGGGATAAACATTTTCGTTGTATCGGGAATGGAGCGGAGCGGATTTCCCGATACGAAGTCAAACGAAGAGCGCTAAACTCTCGACAGCGTTTCGGGAAATCCGCTCCGCTCCATTCCCGAAACAAAAATTCGGTTTTGCCCGTTTCGGGAAATCCGCTCCGCTCCATTCCCGAAACAAAAATTCG
>JBDLJY010000484.1:0-4384 GCA_039714115.1 Pseudomonadota bacterium
TCACGGCTACCAGTAAAAACATCCCACGCCTCAATGGCATCAATGTCTGCGTCGGCTTTACCGCCAGTCTGCCCAGAGTTGTGCATTCCCCACAGTTCATCAAAACGGGCATCGTCGGGAGCACCGATAGCTTTTTGTATATAGTTGGGCTCGGCATATACGATGTTCCGGTTAGATTGGATTAAATCTACAAATCCTTGTCCGTCTTGGATATTCCAGACTTCAATATTAAGTTGCGAGATGGTTTTTTTAACCGTCGCATTGACATTTTTTCGGAGCGTGACAATATCGGAGTGGTTTGCTCCGTTGGCTAATTTGACGATTAGCTCGTTTGGCGCGTATTCTGCTCCGTCACTCGCAATGACTGCGGATGTTAAGCCAATTAGGCTTAGGTATAAAATGAGTTTATTTAACATATAACTCCTTGTTTGGTTGTTTACGAAAAGTCTAAGTATTGCCTAAAAAAATGCTAATAGCAAGAATATTTTTATGGGTGCGACTGGTTAAGAAGTCAACTATTTTTATTATGGGGCAAAAGTTTTTTTATGGGTATAAGCACAAGTCGATCCGAGCCCTCTTAGATTCAATGCCATTAAGTTAAGACAAACCTGACAGGTGTCAAAAACCTGTCAGGTTAATTTTTCATTGAATTTACAACGTCATGGGTTTTGAATACCTGGCAGGTCTTATTTGGCTGCTTAACTTAATGGTATTGAACGTCTCAGTATTATCCTTAACTTAATGGATATGGTTTGCAACCCCGTCCGTAACGTTAAATCTAGGAGTCCAAAATTTATTTTGGACGAATCTAAAAATGCGTCCGTCCAAAATAAATTTTGGACTCCAAAAATATCCTGAGTCATTCTTGCTCTTATATATATATTAATATCACCACCTCGGTAAAAACCTCACCAAGTATGCTATCAAGTCCGTAGCCAGTTCCGGGTGCATCCCACGCACACTTGTTAAAATTTCTGTCGGAGCAGGTTTGCAACCTGCTCCGTAACGTTTCCTCATCAATTACAGCTACAGCATATTGCCCACGCCGTATGCGAACCAATAAACCATTTTTTAGTTAAAACAGATAACATTTGTCGGACTGCCCCAACCTTCCTGCCAAAGTAATTTAGCAGCTATTTTTGCAATAACGCCACGCCCCCATTTTTTTATTTTGCTGACTTAGAAGGAAGTTGAGCGAGATTGTTACTGGGATAAACGAATAACTACAAGGATTAAAAATGTGATTAACTGTGATATAATTTATAATAAAAATCACATGACATCAGTTAGCAGATGAATCCACGATAAGGAGAAAAAATGAATGTTCACAAACTGTTAAAACGTATCACCATTAATCCACAGATTTTTAGCGGTAAACCCATCATTCGGGGCCGCCGTTTAGCCGTAGAACATATTTTGGGGATGTTAGCGGCGGGCGATACGCCTGAAACCATTTTGTCAGGTTATCCTTGGCTGGAACCTGAGGATATTCAAGCTTGTTTAATTTATGCACACCATCTGGTTAGCCATGAACGTGTTGAACCACTGATTTTGGAGACAAACTACGCATGATAAAGGTCTTATTGGATATGTGTCTGGGCCGGACTATGGGAAACGGACCCCGGTGATGCCAAAATATTAGTTAGACTTGGCTTACCAACAACAGCGCGTACTTATTACCTTAGACAAAGATTTTGGTGAATTAGCTGTTTTGCATAGTTTACCTCATTGTGGCATTGTACGCCTAGTTAATTTATCCAGTACACAACAAGTTAATGCCTGTACCCAAATATTGACTACCCATCGTAGTGAACTGGAGGCAGCTTGTATAATGACAGTAGAACATGGAAGAGTCAGAATTCGTCTCAATGATTAAAATGCACACCCAAGCGTTTTTTAAACCAAGAAAGTCGTATCAATACTTTTAACTTTGGGTTTCAGCCCGCCAAACCACAACAAATTGTTCTGGACTGAGTGCCAGAAAGCTCACATTAAGAGGGCAACCATAAAGGATTGCCCCTACAAACAGTGATTTTTCGTAGGGGCGGGCAACCATAAAGGATTGCCCCACCTCGGGTCGGTTGCCCTTAACTTAATGGCATTGCTACCACGTATGTTCAAATGTGAGTATATTCACGCAGCCATTACACAAATCGGGTAAAATTCTCGGTGAAGTCGAAAAATCTTCACCCTTTTCTTGCCAAGCTATTTGGTTATTGTTGGGATCAGCAGTGATGGTTGCCATGCCCTTGGCTGATCGCAAGGTTTGAATCAGTTGGACTTGTGCCTGTTGCGTCCGGGCAATATCGTCTTGTTGTTGGCGCAGGGCTTGATATTGTTTTTCTAACACGACATCATTTTGGCGAGAAGCGACAAAGAAAATGGTTTCTGTGCCAGTTTGTTCATCCAGGACAAATGAGCTGTTTTTTGTCGGGATGTAATAAGTTTTGCCGGCTTGGACGGGATTGTTGTTGTTGAGGATGAGTTTGCCAAACTTTTTCATGGGAAAAAGGCGATAAAGCATGTTGGCTGAGTCAACTTGGAAAATAGAAACATGGCAATCTTCAACCGGGGTGAAGATGATTTTATAGTGATCACCGGAGCGTAGAGTACTGCCGGAGGTTAAGGGTTTAAAGTTGCCTTTGCCGTCGGAGCGATAAACGTAGTTGATTTTGAAGTCTAAGGGGGCGGGCTTAGTATCGAGTAGTGCTTGTCTCAATGAGCTGAGCTCATTTTCCAGTTTGCCCACGCGCTCTTCAACCGAAGACATTCTGTTATCCATCATATTGACGATGTTGTTGAGACTGGCAATCATTTGTTGGATGGTGTCATATTCGTCGCTAGGAGTGGCTTGGTTTTTATATTCAGCCAGTTGCGTATTTAACTCGGAGATACGACGGCTGAGTGCGGCGACTTCTTGAGGTGTGACCTTTTCTTTGAAAAGGTCTTGCACGACATCAATGGCGGTGTCGATGGCGATGACCTTGAAGCCATCCCAGAGGATGGCTGGCCAAGCGGCTTGGGCGACTGGTGCCGTTATGCACATCAGTAGAGCTATGATGATGGCGGGTTTGAGTATTTTCATTTGGCTTTTCCTTTGGGTTGTGAAATTGAATGCAAGACGCGGAGCTTAGTTCCGGCATTCCCAAACTGAGTTTGGGAATGAGAAAACTATAGCTCAATTTTGGTACCCAACTGCTGTAAAAATTTGGCTAACCACAGCGGATGTGCCGGCCAAGCGGGTGCCGTGACAAGATTGCCATCAACATGAGCACCATCTATTGGAATATCTTTCCAATTCCCACCCGCGCTCTTGACATCGGGGCCAACCGCCGGATAGGCAGTGCAAGTTTTGCCCTTTAGCACCCCCGCAGCAGCTAACACTTGCGCCCCGTGACAAATGGCAGCTATTGGTTTTTGCTGATCGGCAAAATGGCGTACCATGTCTAACACCTCTGGATTAAGGCGGATGTATTCAGGGGCACGTCCACCCGGTAGAACCAAGGCATCATAACTTTCCGCTTGAATATCCGCAAAAGTGGCATTCAAGGCAAAGTTATGTCCCGGCTTTTCGCTGTAGGTTTGGTCACCTTCAAAATCATGGACGGCGGTGCGTACTGTCTCGCCGGCCTTTTTGTCAGGACACACGGCATGTACCTCATGCCCTACCATCTGTAGGGCTTGAAAAGGCACCATGACTTCATAATCTTCGACGTAATCGCCAACTAACATTAAGATTTTTTTCGCGCTCATTGTTGCTCCTTTATCACAAAAATCACAGTTCAAAATCTAATTATAAGGTTTCGTGGCAGAGAAACCAAACGTCCCACGCACCTTTTGGGCCAATGCCATTAAGTTAAGCCCCCAAAAGAAGACCTGCCAAGTATCCAAAACCCATGACGTTGTAAATTCAATGAAAAATTAACCTGACAGGTTTTTGACACCTGTCAGGTTTGTCTTAACTTAATGGCATTGACGCTGCGCGTGCCCCACATACCAACCCCACTACCCTTCCTCATTTTAAGACTTTTCCCCTTTTAAGCCAAAAAATAAAAAAAATAAAAAAAATAAAAAAATAAAAGGGGAAAAGCTATAAATAATAAAGGGTTAATGCCTGGCGACCCGCAAGCCCACGTCGTCGGGGCGGAAGGTCGGCCACCTGTCGAGGCGGGTCGCCGAGCGCATCCTCGTCCCGTCGTCGCCCCAGGAGCCGCCGCGCAAGGACAAACGGCTTTTATTGCTTGCAATATTCTTGCTTAAACAACGTTGTTCTTTGCCACTATATTTATCTTCATACTCAGAACAAGTCCATTCCCAGACATTGCCCACCGTATCATACAAGCCGAAGGGATTCGGCGCGAAAGAACCAACAGGTGCAGTTTGC